>DASSWN010000192.1:0-32487 GCA_035704905.1 Flavobacteriaceae bacterium | reverse complement strand
CGGAATGGGAAGTTCTTTTTCCACACTGCGATCGATTTGGTTGGAACTACCCGGTTGGTAAACCCGCTCGTCAATTTTTCCCCGGAAAACTTCAGGATTTGGTTTTCCTTCAACTGCCAAGATTCCCAACGCACCTTTGTTGAAGGCCCTGAAAATGGAGTGGTCCACTAGAACCAATTCCCCTGGGGCTTCCACTTTGAATTCCACGATTGCCGCAGAACCTGCGGGAATTAAAGTAGTACCCACGTTTTCGTTAACTTGTGAGCCTCCTTCAAAGTAAACCTTGTCCATAATCTCACCGATTATGTGAAAAGAAGAAACCAAGTTTGGTCCACCGTTTCCAACGTATAGCCGAACAGTTTCGCCCACTTTTGCGTGAATGGCATTTTCACCGGTCAATGCGTCCATACTTCCATTGAAAACCACATAATCGGCATCTTCTTCCACAGCTTTGGTCATATCGAAAGCTTGCAACCCATTGTCGCCGGTAGCACCCACCGTATAGAATTCACCCTGCATAATATAAAATTCTTTATCGACAGGGGGCAGTCCGCCTTCGGGTTCAACTAAAACCAAGCCGTACATTCCATTGGCGATGTGCATCCCTACCGGTGCAGTAGCGCAGTGATAAACGAAAAGACCGGGGTTCAAGGCTTTGAACGAAAATGTTGCTTGATGGCCGGGAGCCACAAAAGATGCTTCGGCACCTCCTCCGGGTCCGGTTACCGCGTGCAAGTCAATATTATGCGGTAGTTTGTTGTTTGGGTCGTTTTTAAGCGTGAATTCTACTTCATCGCCAACCCGCAACCGAATGAAACTGCCGGGAACGGTTCCGCCGAAAGTCCAATATACATAGCTGGTCCCATCCGTCATTTCCATTTCTTTTTCAATAATATCCAAATCTACATGTACTTTTGCCGGCTTTCTTTTTCCTACCGGTTTGGGCACGTGCGGCGGTGAAGCAAGCATGGCTTGCATTTCGCCATAAACTTCCATTTTTTCCGAATCAATCTTTTTGTTTCTCGTGTCTTCACAAGCTGTGAAAGCAACGAAAAGAATGGCCACAACAAGCGCGGCAACCGGAAACTTCAACACTTTTTTGACTGAATTTTTCATGTTTCAACGAATTAATAAATGAGCTTTTAATTTTGATACAAAGATCAGGCAGATGTCCGGTTTTCAACATGACCGAAGTCATATCGGTCTATATTTTATCAGGAGTTTCTTTGTATGGAAAACCTGATAAAAATCATCTTTTGAAAATCGCGTGAAGTTTCTTTTCGTTTAGAATTTCAATCGGCGTGAAATGGAAGCCTATAAAAAATAATAAATAATCTGGCTTTTATTTAAGAATAATGCTAACTTCGTGCATTCACTTTAAGTAATCAGCACTTCGATTTCTATTCATGGTTTTTGTGGTGTTTCAAAATTAGACATCATGAAAGGAACCAATCAAAAATTTGTAGCATACAGTGTCAAGATTCTGATGTTTTTTGTGACGGCCTGCGGATTAGCGCAAAACAATGCATGGATCAACGAAATTCATTATGACAATGATGGTGGAGACACCAATGAAGGAATCGAAATCGTCATTGAAAACCCCGGGAATCTTCATCTGTATGAACTTTCCCTTTTCAATACCAATGGTCAAGAATATGGCCATATCTATTTGGATGATTCGAGCGTTTTTCATGGCGATACGGTCAGCGGTTTCTCTTTTTATGTTTGGTATCCGACAAGTATTCAAAATGGGTCGGCCGATGGAATTGCGCTGATTTATAACGGCAGTGTGGTTCCAGGGCAATTTTTAAGCTATGAAGGCACCCTGACAGCTACTGCAGGACCAGCAATGGGAATGACGTCAACCGATATTGGAATAACGGAAGGTTCAAATCCTTTTTATGAGTCGTTACAATTGACCGGTGCCGGTTCGGGATATTCCAATTTTTCATGGAGCGGGCCGCTTCAAAATACCTTCGGAAGTGTGAATATGGGGCAAACAATTGGTGGCGTAACCGGAAATGCTTCCCCGGTGATTTTCAATATGTCGCAAAATCCGGTTGCCGAAAATATTACGCCAAGTAGCACGGTTTCTGTTTCCAGCGATATTTATGATTCAGACGGGATTTCCGCCGCTGTGCTCAATTGGGGAATTTCCAGTGGAAACCTTTCAAACAACATCACCATGAACCTTGTTTCCGGGAACAATTACATCAGTTCTTCGGAAATTCCCGCACAGCCCGAAGGAACTTCCGTTTTTTATACGATTTCCGCCACCGATGGAAACTCAATTACGGCAACGACCGACGAAAAAACGTATCTTGTTGGCGCGTCTTCCGTGATGGGTTGGCAAATTACCGAAACAGACCGATTCTTTCGGATTGATTTTGAAACAACCGTGGAGAATATCAATGAAGGAGAATTTGCCGGCACCGGATTTCAGCCTTTTCCCGAAATCGGACAGTTGGACAGCAATTCGTGGTCCATTACCGGTTTCAGTGACGGCGATATGGATTTTGGGGACAGCAGAATTGTTCAGAACGAAGATTTAACCCAAAATACTTCCACGGGAGGGGTAGGGACGGGCGGAATTTATGCGTTTGTCGTGGGTTCATCGGTTTGTTTGGGAATCCAATCCACTGGTCCCGATTTTACACCGGGAAACATCGTCCTGCGTCTTCAAAATAAGACAGGAGATGCCATAACCGAATTCCAGGTTTCGTATGATATTTTTAATCGGAATGATGAAAACCGCTCGAACAGTTTCAATTTGAATTATTCCGCGGATGGGCTGAATTATACGAATGCTTCGGTGGATTTCAGTTCTCCCGTAACAGCTTCGAATTTTCCTTATTGGAAGAAAAATTCGAAAAACGCAAGTATCACAGGTATTTCCGTTGCGACTGACGCTTATTTTTATTTGCAATGGTTGGGCGACGACCTTAGCGGAAGTGGTTCGCGCGATGAATTTGGATTGGACAATATTTCGGTAATTGCGAACCCGGTTTCAACTTCCTATGTTTTCAATAATGCGTGGTCGCCAAACGATCCGAATGGCATTGCCGATTTCACCGATAATATTACGGTTCAATCCGGAACGGCGACTTTTACTGAAAATATGATTGTCAACAATATCAGTATCGCATCAGGTGCTGTTCTTCAGGTTGAACAAATACTCGATTTTAATGGCAGCATCACCAATAATGGAAGTTTGCTATTTATTAGCGACGGAACGAAGTTCGGGCAACTGGCCGAAAATGAATTTACGGGGAATATTCCGGGAACAACCGTGCAACGTTTTATACCCGCGCGGCGTGCGTTTCGTTTTGTGTCTCCGGCGGTAAATTCTGTGGCGAGTATTCATGAAAACTGGCAGGAAGGCGCCGTTTCCAGTACCGCAAATCCGTTTCCCGGTTTTGGAACGCATATTACCGGCAGTCTTGTCGATCAGGAAAATGGATTTGATGCCACAGGAAGCGGAAATCCTTCTTTGTTCCTTTTTGATAATGCCGCACAGGAATGGTTCAATATTGAGAACACCGATATTTCGGTTTTGGAAAAAGGAAAACCGTACCGGCTTTTTGTTCGTGGCGACCGAAGTATTGATTTGACCAGTAACGCAGCGGTTCCCACCAACACGATTTTGCGCGCAACGGGGACTTTAATTCCGGGTGATTATTCGAATAGCAATCTTAGTGCGGTTGCCGATGCATTTAATTTTGTAGGAAATCCGTTTCAAGCCATTGTGAATATGAATGCCGTTTTGGAAAATTCGACCAATTTGAATCCGAATCATTATTATATTTGGGATCCCACGTTGAACGATCGCGGAGGTTATGTCACAATCGCTTTGCCATTTGGAACCAATTCCACGGGCTCTGACGCCACTCAATTTTTACAACCCGGACAAGCCGCTTTTGTACGCACCTTGAATAATGGTCCGGCTTCGATTTTGTTTGAGGAAATCGATAAAGAACCTACTGAAAGTATAACAAATGTTTTCCGCGGAACCTTGAATGACGAAACAACGGCTTCCATTAATTTGCAGTTGTTCGAAGCGCAGACTTTACTGAACGATGGTCCGGTTGCAGATGGATTTCGGTTGAATTTTGATATAGATGGCGACAATGCCGTTTTGCCGAACGATGCCGAAAAAATGGGAAACATCGATGAAAATATCGCCGTGCTGATTGACGGGAATTACTTGAGTATTGCCAACCGGTCTTTTCCGATTAATGGCGAAATCATTCCATTGTTCGTCAATCAATATCGGCATAGCAGTTATACCTTCAAGATTGAATTGACCGATTTCTCAGAAAATACCGGTGTTTTTTTGAAGGATGATTTTTTGCAAATCCAAACCGAATTGGTTAATAATTCCGTGAACTTTTACAGTTTTGATATAGATGGGAATAGCGAAGCAAGCTCGGCTTCCGATCGTTTTTCATTTCTTTTCAATGTGAATGACCTTAAATTTGAGAAAGAAGGTTTTTCTGCATTATCTATTTACCCAAATCCTGTGCGGAACGGACGGTTTTTTATTTCAATCCCGAAAACTTTTGGGGAAGAAATTCAGGTTTCAATATGCAATGCCGTGGGACAAAAAGTTTGGGCAACGACCAAGTTTGCTAAAAACAGTAGTTCCATAGAAATAAATTCACTTCGGTTAAAACCTGGGATTTATTTGGTAAAAATTGATTGCGGCGGCAAAAGCTATATTGAAAAAATTCTTGTTTTTTAGAGGATATTGAACGCACAGGCATGCTGTCATGCTGAACTTGTCCGACCGGTAGGCAGACTTCTTTCAGCATCTTTAGTCAACCGATCAAATTTCCCTCGGAACGTAGCTGGCACTGGTTGTTATGATTTCGTATGATTTTCTTTTGCCCGTTCATATTGCGAAGGCCAGGAAATGGTTTCGCCCAAGTTGTGAGCCGCATGTAATGGAAAATACGGACTGCGCAAGGATTCGCGGGCGATGAAAATCAAATCTGCTTTTTGTTCTTGGAGGATTTTTTCGGCTTGTTCCGCTTCTGTGATCAGTCCGACAGCCCCGGTCAGCATTTCTGCTTCAGCTTTTATTTTTTCAGCAAAAGGCACTTGAAATCCTTTTCCCACAGGAATTTTGGCATTTGGAACCAATGCGCCCGACGAGCAATCAATTAAATCGACTCCTCTTTCCTTCAATATTTTTGATAGCGCTACGGATTCTTTTTCATTCCAACCATTCTCCATCCAATCGGTAACCGAAATTCGTACAAAAAGTGGAAGGTTTTCAGGCCATATTTCGCGTACAGCTTGTGTGACTTCCATTGTTAAGCGAATGCGGTTTTCAAAACTGCCGCCATATTCATCGGTTCGTTTATTGCTCAAAGGAGATAAAAATTGATGAAGAAGATACCCATGGGCCGCATGAATTTCGACTACCTTAAAACCAGCTTTCAATGCTCGGATTGCGGCTGATTTAAAATCGGAAATCACTTTTTCAATTTCCTTATGGTCCATAGCCATAGGCGGAATTTCATTTTCGTAAAACGGAATCGCACTGGGAGCCACGGTTTCCCATCCCCCATTTTCAGGGGTAAGAATTTTTCGGCCTTTCCACGGACTTGTGGTACTTGCTTTTCGTCCGGCATGCGCGAGCTGAATTCCGGCAACGGCATGCTGTGAATGTATAAATTCGGTGATGTTTTTCAATCCCGCAATGTGCTCATCCTTCCAAATTCCCAAATCTTCCGGGGTGATGCGCCCTTCCGGGGAAACGGCGGTGGCTTCGGTAAATATGAGTCCGGCACCACCCACGGCGCGACTTCCGAGATGCACCAAATGCCAGTTATTGGAAAACCCATCTATGCTGCTGTACATGCACATCGGTGAAATGGCAATACGATTTTTTAATTCTACGGATTTTATTTTTAAGGGGGAAAAAAGGGCTGATTTATAGTTGCACATGGTGAATTCTTTATTTCGGGATAAAGATAAAGAAAGTGTGCTAGATTGAAAGGTTGTGGATAAAGTGCGGGAGTAAAACAGGAAAAGCAAAAGCAATTCGATTCAGTCCTTTGGAGATGATTTGTAAGGTGTTGGATTGCCAGCCCGGAAATATTTTAGAATATCTTGATGACGAATAAAAATAGCAGAAATCACCAACATTGGAAAAATAGCGGCTGAATTAATCCTTAAGCATTTCCGACATGGAATTTAAACAGAGGCTGACATCGAAATAGAGTCCGTCAATTCCAGCTTGATTTTCGGCCACGGTCAAATAATCGTAATGTTCAATCAAGCTTTGCGTACCCCCAAATTGGAACCCAAGAATGTTCAACAAAGCGTATTCGTGCGATGTTTCAATCACATAAAACGCTTCTTTTTTGCTTGTGCCGTTTCCGGAACTTATCAGCGCATCCATCACTATTTGAAATTGTATTATCTTTTTATCGAAAGCTTCTTTCTTTTCCATTTGATCCAGCGCATACAATTGATAGTTGATTGCATTCAAATCGAATGGATTTTCATGCAATAACGCATTTGTAAAATGCACCACCTTTTTTAGGTCAATCGTGTCCAATTTTTCCTTTTGCAATATTGTACTGAGGCTGTCGCTGTATTCGGAATGGGAATAGGGAGCGTATTTTTCATTAAAGGCATAACCATAATACAGGTGTCTTTTTTCTTCCAACGTGAATGTTGAGTCTGCTTTTAAATACCGATCCATCAGGCTGTTGTAGAACAGGTTCGATCCTTCTTTTTGTATATTCTTTTCTATTTCCTTGTAATTTGGTTTTTCGAAATCCCAGTCTTGGGAGAAGGATAAAAAACCAAGTAGTAAAAATACTGTTGTAACTGTCTGTTTCATTTTATTTCTTTTTCTATACTGAAATTAGAATGAACTTTCCCATCACTGATTTTTTTATAAGAAGCCTTCTTCCAAATGTATTAAAAAAATCTTAAAAATCGAAAATATTTCTTTTCTGTTGCCAGTTTATTATTCCCTTTTTTGATCTGATTCAACTATTTTCTTTATGGATATGCCATCAATCAATACATCTTTCAAAACGGCGTCACCCTTTTTAATACTAACCACGGCATAAGTTGTTTTGGTGGAGTCTTGTTGCGAATAGCGGTAAGTTTGTTCGGCATGTTGTGCTTTTGATTCTTCCATATAAAACCTGTCAAACGGATAATCTATTGCCAGTTTATCGGAAGCATTTCCTGTGATGAACCTCACTTTGGCTTTGACAAAATCTTGCTCGCTGGAAGGTTTTGATTTTGAAACCGACTTAATTTTTGCAAATCCATTTTGGTCTTTGGTAAGTCGGACATAAATTGTTTCCCCCATTTCCCAATCTTTCGCATTTGGAACTGCAATAATGTCCTCCTTAAATCGAAGATGAATATATTTTCCCCTGAACGGATCGTTCGGATCAATGGGTGCAGTTTCAAATTTGTAGGTGGTTCCGGTGGCCAAAACATCCTCCCGGTCCCAGATCATTTTAACGGGAACGGACAACTGTACAAAAGCTACAAGGATGAATGCCGGCAACAGTAATTTTTTAAGATTCATGTGTCTTTCTTTTTTTGAGCAACCAATAATTCGCGGCAAAAAATCCGATCCCTACACATACAAACAATATTCCTCTAAGAACAAAGCTCAAATTTGTGTCAAAAAATCGGCAAACCACCAAGGCCGTGATAATTATCAGTCCGAAGTTCAGTATTCCCAAATGATCATGCTTCGCGCCATTTTTAATTGTCTTAATTCCGATTGCAAAAACATAAAAATTGATGAGCATTACCGAGACAAAGGAGAACATTCCAATAAAAAATGTGGGGATGAACAAAATAAAAACCAGTGCCATTGGCGGTATGTCTTTCACCGATTTATTTTTGTACTGTAGATAAAAAACTACTGCCGCAAACAAGGTTGTGATCAATGCAGCAATAAATTCGGGACTTGAAATTAGTTCATTGAAGGGAACTGTTTCTTTTCTTATATTTTCCCAGAATTCATTGAAACTCAAGAACAACAAGAGGACGATTGTGCCAAACGACCCCAAGATTTTATATCCGTTGTTTCGTAGCTTTTGCCGTGAAAAATAGGCCGAATTTCCTATCAAATAAAGCAGCCCAAAGAGGCTCAAATAGGCAATATACATTAATTCATCCGCCTTATTTGCTGCCGTGCCCAATGAAACAATAATTGAAAGAGGGATTATCCAATTATGGAAATTCATAAAATTGCTTTCTGGGTTTTTTCGGTATAAACCGTAATAATGCGGCAAAACACCCAAGAGCAGCGGCCAATATAAATAGGAATCGGCTGACGGAAACGTCCAATAGCCGAGAAGACTTGCGTAGTAGGTGATTCCAACGATGTAGAGCAAAGATATAATGGAAGAGTTCATTAAATAAATCAGTGGAAGGCAAAGCAACATCCATGTGAGTAAAAAAGATTCCATTCCTCCGGGAATGTTATAAATTTGGCTTACAAGCGCGATGCTGGCACCAACAGAGAAGAACAAAAAGGCTGCTGTGCTTTCCCGCCAAGCAACATGTTGGCGTTTTTTGCTTATGACGTAACCACATAGCACTTGCCCAACCAATAATGGCAAAAAGGCAAAAAACGTTTTTGTTCCGCGTGAAAGTTCGTCCCAGTTGTGTGCTATTATCAAAATAATACCAAGCCCCACCAGCATAGCGCCCAAAACCCCGAAGACGATGAATAGGCGGTTGGTGGATGAACCATACCTGTTTTCGTAATAATTCTGAATCCTGTCGGCGGTTTCTTTTGTGATGACCTCCGCCTTTATGAGTTCGGGTAGTTGTTTCAGTATGTTCATCGTTTAAATTTTAAAGGCTGGGCGTCAGAAGTTTATAAAACGTATGCTAAATATATTTTTTCGTGGAAGAATTGACATTGAAAATATTATATAAAATTCGATTTCTATCTTACGACTGGCCAATAATACTCACTTGGTTTTAATGGGGATAGCTATGTTCACTTTTGTTCCAATGGTTTTGTTTTCGGAAGTTTTTAATGGTTTAAATTTTGGAAGCGAGAGTAGGATTTTTTCAATTGCTTTTTGCACTTGTCTTCCGCCCCCAATCGAATTCAACCTATCAATCTTGACAATTTTTCCCGTAGCATCAAAATACAATTTGAATTTCAAAACCCCTTCTTCTTTCGGAAGCTTTAATTCTTGTTTGCTGAGTCGGTCTGTTAAAAAAGTATGAATGAAAGCCAAGGTACATTGGGCGATTGCGTCTTTATCTTCTAAATCTTCGCAACCAAAAGCTGCAAAAGGCTCCATCATTTCTTTTTCCTCTTCTTTGCTGGGAACGCACATACCTTTTATTCCACCTTTTGTGGTTACAGCTACCAGTCCGAGACCTTTTTTGTAAAATCTTTTTTCCTTATCCCTATCGGAATATTTGTTTTCAATAACCAACAAATTTTTGTAATTGCAAAAAGGCGAATCGAAGAAACCATCGGTGTCAATTACCTTTCCCGATTCCCATTTAGTGCCTTTAACCGGTCTTTCTATTAAAAGGATAACATCTTTCTTATGCTTTTCATTGTACATAAAAACCGTGTCGTGTTGTTTTCTCAACAACAAATTATAGGACGTTCCGCCGCCGAAATCTTGTTCATAATTAAAATATACGATGCCATTTTTTGTTGTGGTGCCTGTGACCTTTTCAGTATAAATGCTGTTTCCCCAAGTCAATGTTTTTTGAAATCCGATTTTTAAGGGATAATAGCTGTCACCATAACTTTTATCGCAAAAACCACTTTGGCCAAATCCGAAAGAGGGCAACAATATAACTATCAGTAATAACGCTCTTTTCATGTTTGATTTCTTTAGAATATAAACTTCGTTTGAAAATTGTCAAAACGTGGATTTAATGAATTTTTGTTGGTTCAATAATTTTTTGCCGTTGAATAATTGTATGAAATAAATGCCATCGGAAAATGAGGCGGTGGAAATTTGTTTTTCTTGTTGAGCAAACCATCCGCTTTGTATTGCTTGTCCTTTCAAATTAGTTATGATATACAAAATCTTTTCTGATGTGTTTTGGGTAAGTGTAAGTGTGGTTGTTGCCGGATTTGGATACAAGCTGAAAATGTCGCTGTTCGCAACTTTACTGATGCCAAGTGGAGCTAAATCAATGGTTTCAAAAATAGTATCGGAAACACCGCATTTATCGGACATAAGACTTGTGGTGTACGAGCCCGGGCCGGGATAAACGTGAATTGGATTTTCACTCGTTGAGGTGTTGCCATCACCGAATTCCCAATAAAAATTTGTTGCATTTGTGGAAACATTCGTAAAAGAAATTTCGTAATCACCTGAAACCTGGTATGTGAAATCTGCCACGGGGTCATATTCGCCCACGTGCCAGTTCATCAAGCTGTCATATACCACCAATTTTGCGGCGGTTCGGATGTTTTCGGCTTCTGTGTCCGACAATGTTGAATTAAACGTAATAAGCGTGGGGTCTTTTCGAAAAAGAACAGTATAAAAACTGCAGGCGGCGGCATAAGTTCCCGCAACGGAAGGATGGCTGTTATCGGCTTGGTACAATTCAATTTCGGGAAGGTTTTGTCGGATGTGCTTCCAAACAGCACCGACAGGCGATAGAATGGCGTCATTGTTTTCGGCCATCATTCTGTATCTTAAATTCAGTAAACTATCCATTCCGGCATAGGTGCAAACCGGCGGCCACGAAGCGCAGTTGGAAGCATCTCCGTTTTTTCGACCCCAGGTCATATAAAATACTGTCTCGGCACATGGGTTTTGTGCATTGATAAGGCTGTCCAAAATTTGTGCATAGGGAAAAACCTCTGTTTCAACCTGTTCAATCGGAAAAGACGGATACTGGCTTTGTTCCTGTAGCACGACAAAATCCCAATTTCCCATTGCTATTTTTGCGAGGGAAGTGGCATTGGTTGAATGCCCGTGTAAGGTATAGCCTCCGGGAGTATTGCTGTCGAATACCAGTGCATCGTCTGTTGAAATAGCCATATCGGCTATCGTTTGCGGCAAATTGTTTACACTTGTATAGCTGTTTCCAAGAAAAAGTGCCCGTTTTGTTTGGCTTTGTGCATTTATTATGGAGGAAACAAGGAAAGCAGAAAAAAGTAGGCAATATTTCATAGTCTTGGTTTGAAATTTTAAAACTACAAAACTTTTGAAGAAAATCAGCAGGGATTTCATGAGGTTTCAAATTCCGCCGAAAACAGGTTTTTTCAGTTTGGCGGAGAAAGATCAAAGGACCTCAAAAATGGGAATTTGAACATCATTTTTTCCGGAAAATCGGGCAGAAGAAATCGCACAAAAAATAATTCCAGAATCAGAAAAATAGCATAAACGAATCAAAAAAGCTTTTTTCGCCGTAGTTCAAAGTTTTGTCCCAGATAAACTTTTCGAACCATTTCGTCTTCAGCAAGTTCTTCGGGATGGCCGTGTTTCAAGATGCTTCCTTCAAACATCAGATACGTTCTGTCGGTTATGGCGAGGGTTTCCTGAACGTTGTGGTCGGTGATAAGAATACCAATGTTCTTGTTTTTCAGTTGTGCCACAATTCGCTGAATGTCTTCCACGGCAATAGGGTCAACGCCGGCAAAAGGTTCATCGAGCAATATGAATTTTGGATCGGTGGCCAAAGCGCGCGCAATTTCTGTTCTACGCCGTTCCCCTCCGGACAAAAGATCGCCGCGGTTTTTCCGAATATGCCCGAGGCCAAATTCATCGATAAGGCTTTCCATTTTTAAGTGGCGTTCTTTTTTGGAAAGATCGGTAAGTTCCAAAACGCTCAAAATATTTTCTTCAATCGACAGTTTTCTAAAAACAGAAGCTTCCTGTGCCAAATAACCAATCCCGCGCTGTGCCCTTTTGTACATTGGGAACTTGGTGATGTTCAATGTATCCAGAAAAATTTTTCCCCGGTTGGGTTTTATCAATCCCACGATCATATAAAAAGAAGTGGTTTTTCCCGCACCATTCGGTCCCAACAGACCTACAATTTCCCCTTGCTCGAGTTTCACGGAAACTTGCTTGACAACTTCCCGGCCCTTATAGGATTTCATTAAATTTTCTGCTCGAAGTTGCATGTTTAACTTGTTTTTTGTTTCATTTATTCAGAAAGATAGCAAAAAAGAAGCCACTTAATTCTACTGAATTTTTTAATGAGCCTTGTTTTGTTCGTTAGATGCGGTTTTCAACTCTTGTTTCTTTCGGGCAAATTTCGAAAAAAAGATGCTTGCTTCGTACAAAATCAGCAATGGAATGGCGACAATAATCAAACTTACCACATCAGGTGGTGTGATTATCGCGGCAAGAATCAGCACAATTAAGGTGGAAATTTTTCGGTTTTTCTTTAAATCTTCCGGCGTGATCAAATCGGCTTTGGTCAATAGAAAAATAATAATGGGCAGTTCGAACGCCAATCCACTGGCCAAAACCGTGGAGCGCACCAAGGCGATGTAACTCGATAAATCGAATTCATTCAGAACTATTTCACTCACTTGATAATTCCCCAGGAAATTTAAAGACAATGGGGTAACAACGTAATATCCGAACAAGACACCAACAAAAAACAAAACCGATGCGCCAAAAATGAAACTTTTGGAATTTTTTCGTTCATTGGGTTTCATCCCCGGCGAAATAAAGCGCCAAAATTCATAAAGGATGTACGGAAAAGCCAGTACAAAACCTGCTGTAACAGCGGTCCAGACGTGTGCATTGAATTGCCCGCCCATAGTTCGGCTTTGAATTCCGTACGGCACTTCCGTAAAGCACAAACTGCGGTCCATCCCAAAAGAAGTGGCAAGGCGGCACATAATATCGTACGAAAAAAAATCGGGCCGCGACGGACCGAACAAAAGCACATCAAAAATAAAACCTTTTGCAAGAAATGCGATGAATGCTAAAACAACAACAGCCAAAGTCGCCCGGATCAAATGCCATCTCAAGTCTTCGAGATGGTCCAAGAAAGACATATTATCGAAATCTTTTATTTTTTTGGGCATATTAAATAATTCCTTCTTTAATAAGGTCATGTAGGTGAATCACCCCACAATATTTACCGTTTTTTTCAGCTAACAACTGTGAAATGCCGCTGTTTTCCATAATATCCATGGCTTCAACAGCCATAGCATTGTTCGAAATGGTTTTTGGCGATGTTGCCATGATGTCTTTGGCTTTCAAATTCATGAAATGATCACTTTTGGAAAGCATCCGCCGTAAATCACCATCCGTGATAATTCCAACAATTTTTCCATCTTGGGTCACGGCCGTCACGCCCAACATTTTTTCGGTGATTTCGATAATCACATCCCTAATATCGGTTTCCGGAGAAACTTGTGGTTTCAGGTTCTCTGAAGTAATGTCGCCTACACGTAAATATAATTTTTTCCCCAACGCACCGCCTGGATGATATTTGGCAAAATCTTTGCTTGAAAAACCCCGAATATGCAACAAACAAACCGCTACGGCATCGCCAATCACCAACTGGGCGGTGGTGCTTGTGGTTGGCGCCAAATTGTTTGGGCATGCTTCTTTTTCAATATATGTGTTTAAAACAAAATCGGCATGTTGTCCCAAAAAAGAATCTTTGTTTCCTGTAATTGCAATCAATTTATTGTTGAAACCTTTAATGAAAGGAACCAAAACTTTTATTTCGGGCGTGTTGCCACTTTTAGAAATACAAACAACTATATCTTCTTTCAAGATCGTTCCCAAGTCGCCATGAATTGCATCGGCGGCATGCATGAAAACAGCGGGAGTGCCGGTAGAATTCAGGGTTGCGACAATTTTTGTGGCAATGATCGCACTTTTTCCAATTCCTGTAATAATTACCCTACCTTTGGAGTTGTATATGCATTCCACCGCTTGGGCAAACTCTTCGTTCAAGAGGCTTTCCAAATTCGCAATTGCTGCAGCCTCATTCGAAATGGTTTCTTTGGCGACTACAAGGATTTTGTCGTGGAGCATTAAATAAAAAAATTATGAAGTTGCAATTCTTAAAGAAATATGTATCTTTAAGACGGCAAAGGTAACTAAATTTGTAACATTAAATTATCAGTTTGACCGAAATCGATTTACATGAACAGCTCAAAAAATATTTTGGGTTCAGTCAGTTTAAAGGGCTTCAAGAAAAAGTTATTAAAAGCATTCTCTCCAATCACCACACTTTTGTGGTAATGCCTACGGGTGGTGGAAAATCTTTGTGCTATCAACTTCCGGCGCTTATAAAAGAAGGCACTGCCATTGTTGTTTCGCCATTAATAGCCCTCATGAAAAATCAAGTGGATGTGCTTCGTGGGATTTCTTCCGAACATGGAATTGCCCATGTTTTGAATTCTTCCCTGAACAAAACCGAAGTGCGCCAAGTGAAGCAAGATATTTCCGACGGTATCACCAAATTGTTGTATGTTGCCCCGGAATCGCTTACCAAAGAAGAAAATGTGGAATTTTTAAAGCAACAGGAAATTTCTTTTTTGGCTATAGATGAAGCACATTGCATTAGTGAATGGGGCCATGATTTTCGCCCCGAATACCGAAATTTGCGGAAAATTATCGAACGGATCGGTGGCGATGTTCCAATCATTGGATTAACGGCCACGGCAACGCCAAAAGTGCAGGAAGATATTCTAAAAAACTTGGGCATCCCGAATGCAAATACTTTCAAGGCATCTTTTAACCGCCCGAATTTATATTATGAAATACGCCCAAAAACCGCAAATGTCGATTCCGACATTATTCGTTTTGTCAAACAAAATTCAGGCAAAAGCGGAATAATATATTGCCTCAGCCGAAAAAGGGTGGAAGAGTTGGCCCAAACCTTACAGGTGAACGGAATCTCCTCAGTTCCATATCATGCGGGGCTCGATGCAAAAACACGGGCACGGCACCAAGATCTGTTCCTTCGCCAAGATGTGGATGTGGTGGTTGCCACCATTGCTTTCGGAATGGGAATTGACAAACCCGATGTACGCTTTGTGATCCATCACGACATTCCAAAAAGTATTGAAAGTTATTATCAGGAAACCGGTCGTGCGGGGCGCGATGGGGGTGAAGGGCATTGTTTGGCCTTTTACGCCTATAAGGATATTGAAAAGTTGGAGAAATTCATGAGCGGGAAACCTGTGGCTGAACAGGAAATTGGCCATGCCCTGCTGCAAGAAGTGGTTGCTTATGCGGAAACTTCTGTTTCAAGACGGAAATTTATCCTGCATTATTTTGGGGAAGAATTTGATTCCGAAACCGGTTTGGGTGCTGACATGGATGACAATGTTCGAAATCCGAAGAAAAAAATTGAAGCCGGACAGGAAGTGGTTTTATTGTTGAAAACCATTGAGCAAACCAATCAGTTGTATAAATCGAAAAATGTGGTGAACACTTTGATCGGTAAATCAAACGCTCTTATAAAATCGCACAAAACCGACGATTTGCCGCTTTTTGGAAAAGGAAGTTACAAGCCGGATGTTTTTTGGACAGCACTTTTACGTCAGGTATTGGTGGCCGGGTTCTTAAGAAAAGATATCGAATCTTACGGAGTGGTGAAAATCACGGAAAAAGGACAAGAATTTTTGAAATCGCCAAGTTCCTTTATGATGGCAGAAGACCACAAATACGATCAAGAAGGCAGTGATAACATAATTGCCCAACAGAAAGGGGGTGGTGGCACCGATGCCAAATTGCTCAAAATGCTGATGGATTTGAGAAAACGGGTAGCGAAACGCAAAAATGTTCCGCCATTTGTGGTTTTCCAGGAACCATCTTTGGAAGATATGGCGCTGAAATATCCGATGACAATGGAGGAACTGAGCAATATTCACGGCGTCGGGGAAGGCAAAGCAAAAAAGTTCGGCAAAGATTTTATTGAATTGATCGGGCAATATGTGGAAGAAAATGAAATTCTGCGTCCCGATGATTTGGTCGTTAAATCTACCGGTGCAAACAGTGCTTTAAAACTTTATATCATTCAAAGCGTGGATCGCAAGTTGCCATTGACGGATATTGCCCAGGCAAAAGGAATGGAAATGCCCGAGTTCATTAAAGAAATGGAAGCTATCGTGAACAGCGGAACCAAACTGAATATTTCTTACTGGATCGACGAACTTCTGGATGAAGAACAACAAGAGGAAGTTCATGAATATTTTTTGGAAGCTGAAACAGATGAAATTGAAGATGCCATGGAAGAATTTGAAGGGGATTATGACTACGATGAACTGCGGTTGTACCGAATAAAATTCTTGAGCGAAGTGGCGAATTAACGTATTCTTGTAATTTTCACCAGGTGGTTTTGGAGGAAATTAAATACCTTTGCACCCTCAAAAAAAAGCATCATGGAAAACGGATTATACGCGCATTTGAATACCACAAAAGGAGAAATCGTTCTGAAATTGGAGTTTGAAAAGACCCCCGGAACAGTCGGGAATTTTGTGGCTTTGGCTGAGGGCAAATTGGAAAATTCTGCTTTTCCACAAGGAAAACCATACTACAACGGACTTTCATTTCACCGCGTAATTCCAAATTTCATGATACAAGGAGGCGATCCAAAAGGAACCGGTTCAGGTGGTCCGGGTTACCAATTTGAAGATGAAATACATCCCGAATTGAAACACGATACGCCCGGCATCTTGTCCATGGCCAATGCCGGTCCCGGATCCAATGGAAGCCAATTTTTTATCACCCACGCCCCCACTCCATGGTTGGATGGGAAACACACGGTTTTCGGAAAAGTTGTTAAAGGTCAAAAAATAGTCGATGCAATTGAGCAAGGTGATCGTATAGAATCGGTGGAAATTGAACGGATTGGTGAGAAGGCCGAAAATTTTAATGCTGTGGAAAGTTTTCGTCAATTTAATGGTGCAAAAACTGAGCGCGAAGCTGCCGCCAAAAAACAACAGGAGGAATTACTGGGCGAAATTTCAGAAGGCTTTGAAAAAACCAATTCCGGACTGCGTTATAAATTTGATGAAAAAGGTTCGGGCAAGAAAGCCGAAAAAGGAAAAACCGTATCAGTACATTATAAAGGAATGCTTCCCGATGGTACAGTTTTCGATTCTTCATACAAACGAAAACAACCTATCGAATTTCCATTGGGAAAAGGACAGGTAATTGCCGGTTGGGACGAAGGTATCGCAATGATGCGCGAAGGCGACAAAGCCAGATTGGTTATCCCTTCGAATTTAGGCTATGGCTCACAAGGTGCCGGCGGGGTAATTCCGCCGAATGCCACCCTAATTTTCGATGTAGAATTGGTTAAAGTCAGTTAGCATTGTACTTCCTTTTGCTCAATTTTTAGTCCCTTGACGTTCTCAAACAATGAGCGGGTTTTTGCACTTTCTTTCTTTCGGACGGAAATATAAATCTGGCAATCCAATTCCAAAATTTGCTCGAGAACCCTTATGTCATGTTCTTTAAGGATACGCATCACCGTATTGATAATGGGGTAATCAAAAGAAAGAATATACGTATGGTTGATGGTTTTTTTTATGATTTTTGCATTTTCCAACGCCATTTTCGCCGTGGTTCGATACGCATTGATCAATCCTGGAATTCCCAATTTTGTTCCGCCGAAATGCCTGCGAACGACTACTAGGACATTGGTTAATTCCAAAGACTGAATTTGTCCATAAATGGGCGCTCCCGCCGAATTGGAAGGTTCGCCGTCGTCATTTGTCCGATAATGCTCATAATTTTCACCCAAACGCCAAGCATAACAAAAATGCCCCGCTTTTTTATCTTGGCTTTTTAGGTAATCCAATTTTTCTTTGGCTCCTTCCTCAGAATTTATAGGGAAAGCCGTTCCAAAAAATTTGCTTCCTTTATCTTTGAAAAGTGCCTCTTTTCCCGATGACGAAATTGTGTAATAGTAATCTGTTTCTTTTTTGTTCATTGTTGGAACAAATTGGAATGGTGATGGAACAGGTTTGTTATATCATCAGTTTCCGGACAAATATTCCAGGTATGGAAACCCATTTTCGCCGCGGCATCGGTATTCTCTTTTGTGTCATCAATGAACAAGATTTCCTGCGGAACGAGTTTGTGTTTTTCTAATACAAATTCGAAAATCGAGTTATCCGGTTTTCTGAAATTGATTTCGTGCGATAAATAAAATGCATCGAAACATGCTTTGAATTCTTCAAAAAAAGGAATATTCTGCATTACGCAATCGATATGCAGTTCGTTTGTATTGCTCAAAAGAATAAGTTGATATTTTTTTTCTTCGGAAAGATTTTTAATGAAATCGAGCCGTTTTTGGGGTAAATCGAGCAAAATGGCATTCCACGAAGTCAAAATTTCAGCTTCTGAAATATCGGTGAATAGTTGCTGAAAAATTTCAATAAAGTTCTCGGTCGAAATATTCCCTTTTTCATATTCTTGTAAAATGCGAATTTGTTCTCCAGAAAAATCCGAAATTCCATGCTTTTTCAATTTTTCGAGTGTGGCCGGTTTGTCGAGGTTCAAAAAAACATCCCCGAAATCGAAAATCAAGGTTTTAATCATTGTGGTAAATTTTCAGTTCGTCTTTTCCAATTTGCTTCGATTTTGTAAGTTTTCCTGCAAAAGAAGGACTTTTGATACCTTTTTCAAATCTTCTGTTGCCGGTAAAAACACGCGCCTCGTCCCACAAATTGGCATCGATAAAACTTTGCAGCGTGGTTGTGCCCCCTTCCACAATTACGGACTGAAGTTCATTTTCAAATAAAATACCACAGATTTGTTCCGGAACATTTTCGTTGAAATTGATTTTTTTATAGACGATGTTCTCTTTGTTTTCTAACGGATTTTCACAAAAAACGAGGGTTTGTATTTTTCCATCAAACACGTTGGAATTTTGCGGGATTTTCAAGGTTCTATCCAGTACCAGACGAACCGGGTTTTTTTCCGCAACTGTGTTCCAAAGTCTGACGTTCAACTGTGGGTTGTCCGCTAAAACAGTGTTTGTTCCCACCAAAATTGCTGCTTCTTCACTTCGCCATTTGTGCACCAATTGTTTGGATTCCGAACTGGTGATCCACACCGGGTGGCGTTCGGGTTGCGCATTTGGGGCTATGAAGCCGTCCTGTGTTTCCGCCCATTTCAAAATAATATAAGGTCTCTTTTTTCGATGAAAGGTGAAAAACCGACGGTTTAGAAATTCGCATTCTTTTTCCAAAACGCCGAGTGTCACGTCAACTCCGGCAGACATTAATTGTTGGACACCTTTTCCGCAAACTTGTGCAAACGGATCGATGCTTCCAATGACCACTTTTTTTATTCCTTTGGAAATAATTAGTTCGCTGCAAGGAGGGGTTTTTCCGTAGTGGCTACAAGGTTCCAAACTGACATATAAGCTTGCTTTTTTTAAAAGTGAAGGGTTTTTAACCGAGTTAATCGCGTTTACTTCAGCATGCGGCTCGCCGGCTTTTCGGTGCCAAGCTTCGGAAATAATTTTGTGGTTCGAAACAATGACGCAACCCACCATCGGATTGGGATAAGTTTTGCCCAAACCATTTTTCGCGAGTTCCAAACAGCGCATCATGTATTTTTCGTGTATCTTCACGATTCAAAAATAGCAAAAAAAGTAGGCTTTATCGGAACTTTCGGAGCTATCAGAAATTCGATTTAAGATGAAAACGCCCAAGAGAAAATTAAATGAATTTAGGCGAGTATAAAAAGCACTTTGTAGCCCAGTTGGAAAAGGAATATCCGCGAACCGAAGCAGAAACTTTTTTCTATTGGTTGGCTGAAGACTATTTAAAAATGAAACGCTTGCAACTTGTTTTGAATCATGAAAAGGAATTGAAACCATTTCGAAAGGAACAGTTTGATACGGCGTTAATTCGTCTTAAAAATCATGAACCAATTCAATACATTCTTGGGAAATGTGAATTTTTTGGAATACCTTTTTTGGTGAATCCGTCGGTGCTCATTCCGCGGCCAGAAACGGAAGAATTGGTGAACTGGATTTTGGCGGAAACGAATCAATTTTCAAAATTTTCCATTTTGGATATTGGTACGGGAAGTGGTTCCATCGCCATTCCCCTAGCAAAGAATTTGACCAATGCGGAAGTTTTCGCCGTGGATATTTCTGAAAGTGCGCTGGAATTGGCAACTGAAAATGCCCTTTTGAACCATGTTCGGGTTAATTTTATTCTAAAAGATATTTTTAAGTTGGAAAAATTTCCACGAAAAATTGACATTTTGGTTTCCAATCCACCTTATGTGCGTGAAACGGAAAAAGCAGAAATGAAGCTGAATGTTTTGAACCATGAACCAGAAACGGCACTGTTCGTAAATGATTCCGATCCGTTGATTTTTTATCGTAAAATCGCCGAATTTGCCCGAGAGAATCTTTCGGAAAACGGCAAAATTTTTATGGAAATCAATCAGTATTTGAGCACAGAAACCGCCCTACTTTTTCAGAAAAATGGTTTCAAAACCGAACTTCGCAAAGATATTTTCGGAAACGAGAGAATGTTGAAAGCGTTCTGATGAGGCGGATGTCGCCAATAAAAATGAAAAAACCTACAAGGTTTTGAAAACCTTGCAGGTTAAATGAATTAAGGTTTTGAAACCTCGATTATTCCGTTTCTTTGGTTTTGATTTTTTCTACAGAACCATCTTCATCTGTTTTGATTTTCACTTTCGTATCCTCGTCCTGGATTTTCACTTTGTCTTCTTTTACTTTCACATCGGCATCGCTGTCAATGTTTTCCATTGCGTTTTCAACGGGAGTTTTGTCTTCTTCATTTCTGCAAGAAGCGAATACAAACGTCATGCAAAGAAGCAAAACCGAAACTTTAAAATAATTTTTCATAATGATTGATTTAAGGGTTGTTATTTTGGACAAAAATACGCAATTGCGATTGAATCAATAGATTATTTTAAAACTTTGGCGTTTTGTTAAGAACAATTTTTTATGTTCAAAAAAGACTTCTTGGTTTTTTACCGATTTGTTATTCCTTTTTCTCAAAAAAGATGTCTCGCGTTCGTCCGTTTGAAGCTTCAAAACCAATAATTTGCCCAGTTTTGTTACGGGTAAAAACCAGATTTGCTATTGGAAACCCGCCGCTGAAAAAGTCTTTTTTCTTGGGAGTTAATTCAATTTTTTCCGGAAACAAATAACTGCTCAGTTTTAAGGTGTCCGCATCCATTGAAATGCTATACATGGTTTGAAGTTCATCGCTGAAATATTTCCCTGTGAATTTCATAAGTTCTTCTTTTTCCGGTTCCCAATTTATGCGGTTCGCTATGTGGTTTCCATTTTGGTGAAGTGTCAAGGAATTGGCAGAGCCGTTTTCTTCAAAATGAAAAACAACACTGGCTTCCACACCTTTTAGTTTGAACAAAGAATCGGAAACGGCAAAAATATCGATCTCAGGCTGACCGGTTGCCTGCGTGTAAATTCTTTCCCCGTCCCTTTTGAAATTCAGGATGAATCCCGGCACGGCTTCCAATTCGTATTCGCCTGCCAAAAGGTCGAATTTTTCTACCTCATAATCAAATTTCTCCCCATTTGTTGGTTCTGCAGCGGTTTCGGTTTTTTCATTTCCCTCCATAGGATCAGGCCCACCTTCAGGTTCCATATATTCCGAGAAAAAACTGTTCGCAATTTCAAAAGCAATGCCCGTATCAAAACCCGCGTTATTGCTTTGGACGACCACGGCGGCATCAATTTCCGGAAAATACATGAACATGGAGCGGTGGGCGACATCGGCTCCGCCATGGGAAATCATTTTCAGGTTTTTGTATTTCCCAACAAAAAGCCCCAAACCATAACTTGTGGTATCTCCTGTCGTGAGGACGAAAGGCGTGATCATTTCTTTCATGATTTCCACGCTGCCAACTTTCGGGTTTTCAAAATTCCTTATCCACTTCGCCAGATCGTTCAGGGTCGTGTAAATCCCCCCCGCGCCCATTGCGCCGCCTAAATCGCTGACTTCCTGGTATTCCCCATTTTCGCTTAGATTGTAACCTTGTGAACCGCCGGGAACAATTTGGTGGTGGTCTTTCCGAACGAGCGTATGGTCCATTTCCAAAGGTTCGAAAACATTTTCGGACATCCATTGGGGGAAAGGTTTGCCACTTACCCGCTCCACCACGGTTGCCAGCAACGAAAAACCAGTATTGTTGTAGTTCCATTCTGCGCCGGGTTCATTTTGAAGTTCGGGCTGATTTTGCACGACTTGTATTATTTTCTCACGGTTCAAGTCTGCGCTCAAATCGTGGCCGGTCATAGCGAGCGTGTTCAAAAATTCACGATAGCCACTGGTGTGGGTCATTAAATTGCGAATACTGACGGTTTTGCCGAAATCCGGAAGTTCGGGAATATATTTTCGAATATCGTCGTCCAAGGATAGTTTCCCTCGTTCGGCCAAAAGGCAAACAGCAACAGCGGTAAATTGTTTGGAAGTGGAACCTATATTGTTGGGAGTGGTGGTTTCAAAAGGAACATCGTAGGTTAGGTTGGCCATTCCATAAGCTTTCTGAAAAACAATCTCGTCATCTTTCATGACCATTATTGCAGCTCCGGGAATTTCTTGCCCGGTATAGAAAGTCATTAACTGATCCGTTTTTGCGGTAGGTTCTTCCGCCAATTTTTCCGATCCGGAAACGCGCAATGTATAGGAACCTTCTTTTTTTTCAAAAGGTTTTATTTCAATTTTAAAGGTTCCGGAAGATTTTGTTACAAATTGAAAATTTTCATGCCCTTTTCCGGGTCCATCAAAAGATGCGACTTTTTTGTTCCCGGCATCCAAAATGGTAATGACAACATCCACAGAAATTTGATCGGCAAATCCATGAACAAATTGCTCGGAATCCAAGTTGAGTGTATATAAATGAACACTTTGTGCAGAAAGTGCGCCATTATATTCTTTTCCAATTTCAAGGGGAATTTCCTTTTTTTCGGAAACTTGGGCGTTCATAAACTGGCATAAAAGAAATGCCAATAGAATTGAATAGCTGTTTTTCATAGGATTTTTATTGATTGTGGTTAGTGGTGTGTTGTTTTTATAAGAAATATTCAAATTGGAATGATCCTATCTTTTGCTCACATCGCCCGAAACACTGTTATCGATACTAGTGTTTTTTGGATTTCCGTGATACACAACATTTCCACCACTCGAAGCACCGGCCGTCAAACTTTCTGAAACTTTTAGTTCGACATTTGCACCGGAAGAAGCTTCAGCAACTGCAGATGATGCATCCAAGTTTTTTGCCTCAATAGATGCTCCGCTGCTGGCGTTGGATTCCAAATTTTCGGTTGTTCCGAAAAGTTCGATTTCTGCTCCACTTGATGCATTAACCGTGATGTTTTTCGTATCGACTTTCAGTGAAATATCAGCTCCACTGGAGGCGTCAATTTTTATTTTATCTTGCTGAAAAACTTCATTGGAAACGATTTCAGAACCGCTGTGCGCACCAATTTTCTGTAATTTTTCGGCATAATAAACCTTGATTGATTTTGCTTCGGCATTTCCAATATTCTCCTTGCCGGAAATGCTAAGGATTTCATTTTCTACGGTAAACTCTAAATTTTCATGCAGATTTTCATTGGTTTCAACCGTCATTTTGGATTTGTCGCTTTTGATCAAAACAACATCCCATCCCTTTGAAACATCGATTTGGTTGAATGTTTCCAAATCGTGTTCTTGGAGGGTAACTGCACCTTTTCCATCCAGTGAATTGCTGAAGGAAAGATTGCAGGAAAACAGCAGTAAGCTTAGAACGCTGGTTACAATGATTTTAACTAAGGTGGTCATAATTGTGATTTTTGGAGGTTATTTTTTGGTTTTTTTGAAAACACTGTCGTGTTCGGCGGTTTTGGGCTTTTCGTGATTAATGGAAATGCCGGTTTCATCTATCTTAACGGTAACGGTTTCGCTTCCATCGCTGGCCTTTGTTTCAAAAACAGCGCCTCCATCAGTCGAATCAGAACTGCTTTCCAACGGGCAATTCAAGCATTCTGCACTATTCTCTTTGATTCTCAGAAAATGTCCTTCGGTACTTCTTGCAAGTATGCCATTATAATTGTGGAAATGATGTGTTTTTTCGTCAGGAAACAATACACTTCCAACGGGCATATAAAGAATTATATCTACTTCCTGCTCTCTAAAATGATCTTCCGGAGGTGAAGTAAAATAGCCATCCAAATTTAAAATATTATTTTGAAAATCAAAGGTATAGGCAATATTTTTTGCATTGATGGTCGCTTCCCTATCACTTGAACCCACCGCTGATTTTAGAATTTCCAAACTCGCTATGGAATCGCTTGTGGAACGCACGGTTAATTGAACATCGCGCGAAAACAAAATTTTATTTCCGTTTTCGTCTTCTTTGATTTTAAAATCATTATCGCGACGAAGTGATTCGCCATATATTTTGTTGCCACTCATATTCAAGTACAAGGTGTCGTTTTTGCCGATCGGAATGTTTTCGGTGGTGATTATTTCGCCATCGAAAGCACGTTCGGTGGCTTGTCGTATTCCGAGGAAACCAAGCGCAAAAATGGAGATCAGCCACAAGCCCAAGAGCACTAATTTTGCTGTTGTTCCGATGGATTTTAAATTCTGCACCAAAATTTTCAATCCCAAAATGAACAAGAAAACGAAGGGGATAGCAATGGCAAAAAATGAAAACAAACTGAGCAACCAAAGGGGCGCGCCGATATTTGCCATATTCACATAGTCGATCCACGGTGCATCGATGACCCCGAATAAACCGACCCCAAAGAGGGCAAAGAATAAGGCAATCAGTGTGCTGCCAGCAATAAGAATGATAACAATTCCAATTAATTTGACGAAAATTTTAAGACAGAAAAGAATTAGTTTTCCCAACGAATCAAAAAAAGTCGTGGCACCGGATTTGGCTTGTTTGCCATATTTTTCATAATCAACCCCTTTCATACGGTCGGCCATGGAATCGAAACCTTCTTTCACTTTTTTTTCAATATTGCTAATATTCACGGGTTCACCGCGCATATGCAATTTTTCTGAGGTTGTCTGGGCTTCGGGAACAAAAATCCAGAAAATGGCATAAGCCAAAATAAAAGTCCCGGCCGAAAAGAATACCAAAAGAATCCAAAGCAAACGCACCCAAATTGGATCGATGCCCAAATAATGGCCCAAACCAGAGGAAACCCCTGCGATATAGGAATTTTCTGTGTCGCGGAACAACTTCTTTGGTGGATCGGTAGTGGTTTTGGTGTTTTCCTGTGCCGGTCCGTCTTCGAACAATTCGTCGTCCACCATATAATCTTCTGGTTGACCCATGATCAATATTACTTCTTCGACCAGTTGCAAACTGACCACCTGCTTTGATGGCTGCAATTTTTCTTGGAACAATTCGGCGATCCGCGCTTCGATATCATGGATAATTTCGTCCCGACCCTGTGGATCTTTTATGGATTGCCGTATGGAATCCAAATATTTATGGAGTTTTAGAAAGGCATCTTCATCAATATGAAAGAAAACCCCTGCCAAATTTACGTTTACTGTTTTATTCATGATTTCTTGGTTTTTTGGTTGTGGTTACGATTTCCACCGCATTTTGAAGGTCATTCCAAGTAGTGGTGAGTTCGGTAAGAAATAATTTTCCGGTGGCGGTCAATCCGTAATATTTTCGTGGCGGTCCGCCCGTTGATTCTTCCCATCGATAGTTCAACAGGCCGGCGTTTTTCAAGCGGGTCAAAAGCGGATAAATTGTTCCTTCCACGACCAATAGTTTGGCATCTTTCAAAGTTTCCAAAATCTCGGCAACGTAGGCATCGTTATCTTTGAGCACCGAAAGAATGCAATATTCCAAAACCCCCTTGCGCATTTGCGCCTTGGTATTTTCTATTTTCATAATGTTTCTGTTTTTAAAGTTGTGGGCCATTCATTTTTCGAACTGTTTTGCTGAATGAAGTGAATGCAAATGGGATAGTTGTAGGCTTTTCCTTCGCTTGCCCTAACGGAAGCTTGGAGTACACAAATAATTTCAAAAATGAAAAGGGCGATGAATAGGGTTGCCATTATTCCCAAAAAAATGAAAAATGGCATCACCTCCGAAAGATATTGAAAATTCAATGGATCAAAAGACTGGCGGATGTTTTCTGAATTTGAACTCAATAAGGAAAAAATAGTTCCAAAAAATCCGAGTGTGGCCAAGATAACAGCATACAACGTAACACTGATTTGAAAGTTCAAACACTGTTTTCCGTGTGCATCAATAAAGGCTTTATTCTTGTTGCTCAGCCAAAATACCAATGGGAAAATAAAATTTCCGAATGGGAAAAAATACTTTGAAAAGGTGCTTGCATGTATTAAAGTCCCAATGTTTTTGTTCTGATTTGAAATGTGGGTTTCCATACCTATTATTTTGTTTGACAAATATATGGACAAAAAAAGATACTGTGCAATACATAATACTAAAATTTAACAAAGATTTATGATTTTTAAATTAACTGTTAATAGGGAAAAATGTGGGGAAATGAAAGCTGTCAACCACTAAAAAAAAGCAATCTTTAAAAGATGCCTTTTTCAGATGCAGGTTTTTATTGCTGTAGAAAGATAAGTTTATTTTTTAATCAACTGTTTTAATGCCGCCCATTGTTTTAGTGTCTCACGAGCTGGGAGTGCGGGATACCCTAGCATTGTGGTTCCTGCCGCGACATCGCCGGTAACTCCCGAACCTGCGCCGATCACCGCGCCATCGCCAATTGTGGTATGGTCTTTTATGGAGGCGCTCCCACCAATCACAACTCCATTTCCCAAAGTAACAGAACCGGCCAATCCGCTGTTTCCGGCCATAATGCAAAACATTCCCAATTGGCAATTGTGGCCTATTTGCACCAAATTATCAATTTTGCAGCCGTCGCCAAGAATTGTTGAACTGAATTTTCCGCGATCAACGCACGAACCCGAACCAATTTCCACGTGGTTGCCCAACACTACGTTTCCGATTTGCGGAATTTTCATAAGCCCCATTCCTTCGGGATGTGGCGTAAAACCGAAGCCGTCCGTGCCAATTGTCGCGTTGGGGTGAAGAATGCAGTTGGTGCCAATAACGCACCTTTCGCGCACCACGCTTCCTGACCAAATTACTGTGTCATCGCCAATGCTGCACTCATCCAGAATGGTAACGTTTGGGTAAATGATCACATTTTTTCCCAGTTTAACATTTTTCCCCAAAAAACTTCCCGCACCAATTTTACAGCCTTCGCCCAAAACTGCAGTTTCATCGACGACCGCAGTTGGGTGGATTTCAAATTTCATTTCGGGCATTGGTGGGGCAAATAATTTCAAGATTTGAATCATGGCGATTTCAACATTTTTCACTTTGATAAAAGCCCGGTTTTCGCCGGGTTCGAGCGAACTATCTTCGGCAATTACCGCTGCGGAAGCTTTGGATTCCTGCCATAATTTTTCATATTTTTTGTTTCCGATAAAACTGATTTGATTTTCTTTTGCTTTGGAAAGTTCTTCGGGACCGGAAATTTGAAGTGAATCGTTTCCAACCAATTCACCGTTTAAAAGTTCATTTATTTTTTTAATCGAATATGATTTCATAAGGAAAATGAATTAGTTTTTTCCAAATAAAACAAATTTGAACGGAACCTCCTAATTAAATTGTGGTTCAACCAAAATGAATTCATTTTATCTTTTTTTTCAAACAATTTCTCCTATTTATATAATCTTATTTTAATGATTTTTGCGTCTTCTTTAAAGTCACTTGCCTTCACCGGAACTTTTACATCGTTTGTTTCCGTTTTTCCTATGAAATCATTTTTATCCAATAAAAACTGAATGTTCGATTTTGAATTCTCCAAAACATAGCGATCGCTGACATAGGTGTACCAAAGTTTGTAATCGGGATAGGTATTTATAAAATCCCTCAAGCTGGAATTTACACCTATTCCTTCTTTTGTTTTATAATTTTCGGAAAGCACGAAAATTTCATCAATGGTTTTTCCAGCGGGCGTTTCAGATTTCAAAAGCAATTCTTCGGAATCGTTCCGTGAAAGGACATAGACGATTTCTTCTTCCGGGCCGCTCTCCGTAAAACGGGTTTGTTTCTCTTTTTCGATTTCATAGATTTCCGAACTGGTGGGAAGCAGTTCGCCGATGGAATATTTTCCCACATGGCTTTCCGAAATGAATTTGGGCCAATTGTTGGATTTCTGAATTTCAGTTTTTTCTGTGGGCTTCATTTTGTTGGAATTTCCCGAATTTTCCGATTTGTCTTTGCACGCAAACGAAAATAGAATGATTAAACCCAGCAGCAAATTTAAGTTCGGTTTCATAGATCGTCGATTTAAATTCGAATAAAAATAAAAAACACATTTTGGACTCGAACTTGGGTTGGGGAAATTTTATGAATTTTTGGGCACAAAAAAAGCCCGTGGACTCGGGCTTTGATTTTTCGGGGTTTGATTTTTATTTATCGATGGAACCCAATACTTTTTTCACAAAATTATTGGCGGCATCGCGTTCGGGTACACCACTTTCAATCATTTTGTGCACTTCGATAGCACCGCACAAATTGGTAATCAGTTCTCCGATTACGTCCATTTCTTCATCGCTCACCGATCTGTGTTCCGTAAAAGACTCCAACACTTCGACCGTGTTTTGCAATTTTAGGACTTCGTTGTTTTTCTGCAAATGCCTAATTACCGGTAATTTCATCGACTACTTGTTTTAAAGATTCAAATTTGTTGGTTTGCACCTGGTTCACAAAACTCCCATTTTTGAAAGTTGCGAAAGTTGGCAGGTTGTCCACGGTCGCCAATTTTCGCGATTCGGGAAATTTTTCCGCATCAACCAAAACGAATGTTGCTGTTTCATTTTCTGAAGCCAATTTTTTGAATTTGGGTTTCATTAATCGACAGTTTCCGCACCATCCGGCCATATATTGCACGACTACCGTGCCGTTTTGGGAAATAATTTCACTTAGATTGTCGCTTTCCAATTCATGTACCATAGCGTTTGTTTTTTAAGGTTGAAAAAAGGCCACGGCCGAAATTTTATACGGCCATGACCGCTATTCTTTTCATTAGAAAAAAATTAGTGAGAGGCCAAATATTCCGCGGTGGATTTGCGGTTATCTTTCATCGCATCTTTTCCTTCTTCCCAGTTGGCAGGACAAACTTCGCCATGAGACTGGATGTGTGCATACGCATCGATCAAGCGCAAAAATTCTTTTACGTTTCGTCCCAAGGGCATGTGGTTGATTCCTTCATGGAAAATGGTTCCTTCTTCATCGATCAAATAAGTCGCGCGAAAAGTAACATGATCGCCTTCAACGATAAGATCATCGGTTTCTTCATCATAATGTTCGGTAGAATCCAAAATTCCCAAACGGTTGCTCAAATTTCGGTTTGAATCTGCAAGAATTGGGTAAGAAACCCCTTCGATTCCACCATTGTCTTTAGCGGTATTCAACCAAGCGAAATGTACTTCAGGGGTGTCGCAAGAAGCACCGATTACCAACGTGTTTCTTTTTTCAAATTCCGGCAAAGCTTCTTGAAAGGCATGCAATTCCGTTGGGCACACATACGTGAAATCTTTTGGGTACCAGAACAATACCACTTTCTTTTTGTTTTTTACCGCTTCTTCCAAAACGTTCAATTTAAACGTGTCGCCCATTTCGTTCATAGCGTTCACTGCCAAATTGGGAAAGCGTTTTCCAACTAATGTCATATTAATATATTTTAAAGGTTACTTTTTTAATTCGATACGAAAATAGATACTTCTTCTCTAAAAAATCATCTAATGTGCTTGTTATTTTTTATGGAGTAATAGATTAAATTTATTGAATCGAAATTAATTCATAATTATAAATTATAGAAAAACAGCGAATAAATTTACATTAGTTTAGCACGGATTTAATATTTTCTTATTGATATACAATAACTTAAATAGTTACTTTTATAAATAAAGAAAATCAACAACCAAAAATTCAAACACCATGGAAAATGATTTAAAAAAAGAGGGGAATTATGAGCTTTTCAAAACCAACCGCGGGCATCAGATCATTAATTTTAATGATAATGATTTCTATGCTTTGGTGAAAGGGCAGCAAGGAGACATTATTGTGAAATCGGATGACAATCATGAAAAGGAAAAAACACTTTCCTCGGGAAAATTTTATTATGCCGATTTTAGTGAAGATCCGGATTTTCAGGATATGCCACATCTTTTTTTGGAAGACGGCGACGAATTCAAGGAAATGATTTTACCCGAAGGTCTGCCGAAAGAGAAAGATTATCAGAAAAAACTGGTGCGCACCGATAAAAAAGTTCCGAAAGACAAAATTTTGGAGCATGTAAAATGAAAATTTTTACGGAAACGACTCTGTTGGCTGTTGGTTTTTGGCTGTTGGCTTTTGGCTAATCGCTAATGGCTAATGGCATGGGATGATCGAGTAATTGAGTGAGCAAGTGATTTAGTGATCGACCCCAGCTTATAGCTTACAGCTTATGGCCTATAGCTGGCTGTTGGCTGTTGGCTTTTGGCTAATGGCTTTTTGGCTAATGGCATGGGATGATCGAGTGATCGAGTGATGGATTGAGTGATCGAGTGATCAAGTTATTTAGTGGATCGACCCCAGCTTATAGCTTACAGCTTATGGCCTATAGCTGGTTGTTGGCTGTTGGCTAATGGCTAAATGGCTTTTTGGCTAATGGCTAATGGCTTTTGGCTGTTGGCTTTTCGTCATCATTGTACCGAAAAAACTGTACAACACATTCAAGGAATAAAGATAGGTGCCGCCCAATTTCACACAGGGCAGCGAATTCGATTTGCGCAACCGGTACATCGTACTTTGGCTCAAACCCATCAATTGCATCACCTCACCGGTGGTTAACAATTTACTTTCCTTGGCAATGAGACTGGCAAACAAGATTTTCTTGTTTTCATCTTGGCCCTTTTTTTGGTCCTCCCCTCCTTTCGGAGACTTATTCTTTTTTTTCCCCATGATTTGAGTTAAAAAATTAAGGTTTCAATCTATAAAAAAATATTTAATTACCAACTCCTGAGGAATATTGGGAGAATATTTATCGTATTTCCTCTTTTTACGGGGTTTTGCAGCCAATGCAGACATGGATTACTAAAGTTTTTTACGGAAATAAAAAGTCAAATCTTCTCGGAAAACGTCAATTTCGAACTTTTGGCCCGTCAAAATGATCAAAAATTTCATGACGAAAACTCGGAATTTCACATCATTATCCAAATTTCCCAAAAATATTTCTTAAAAACATTAAAGAGGTATTAAGGTTTTTTTAATACATTTGGAGAAAGTAAGGGGTTTCTGCTTGGAGTGAATAACGTAATAACGAGGGATAAAAAGGCGGAAGAAGGAGATGGGAAGAAAAAAATTGCATATAGAGGCAAGTCGGTGGCGAGCTAAAAAACCGTGCAAACAATGAAAAACCATAAAGGATTTGAAAATATATTGAATATTGTAAAATCAAGAATTGATGTCTATTTAAAATTCAAAAAGGAATATGACAAACTCTGAATTACATTTGAAAAACATGCTTTTTGCTGAGAGGGTTTTGAACTGAATCATGGTCGGGATAAACGGAATAGGTGTGTTTTAAAGGGATGTTGGCAGCAAGCAGAAAAATTAAACCTTAAATTAAATATGATGAAAACAACTAAATTTTTAGCTCTGAGCGTAATTGCTTTGACACTCTTATCATGTGGAGAACAGTCTTCAAATGAAAACGCAACAGAAAGCGTTGAAATGGAAGAAACTTCTGAAAATTTGGAATTCGAAATTCAAGAAATTGTATCAGCAGAAGAATCTATGAAAGAGTTTGAAGATTTTAAAGCAGAAATTATTCCTATTCCAGATGAAACGGAGAAAATTGATGAGAAAAGCGTCACTGATGACCCCTCAGAAAAAATTAAAGATGACCTTGAAGCAGTCAGAAAAGCTTGTTCAGAAAAACAAGATAAACCACAAGTGATGAAGGATTTAACAGGCGGGTACGACTTATTTTTTAGCAGTTTCGAAGAAGAGGTCGCAGCCAGCTTAAATCTAATACCTTTTGGCTCGTTATCTGGTAGCAATCGTAGTTTAGTGGTTGTATATAACTTTCTCCAGTATAAAAAAGACTATTGCAGCACTGACGGTAAAGATTATCCTGTTCTATGGGGTTCAGGTGTTCAGATGACACTGCATATAAAGAGTAGAAAAAGAAGTATGAAAACTACCACAATGGCAGGATTGGCTGCAGCAGTTGACTATAACCGAGCTCAGGTAGAATATCGACTTAAAACAATTGGTATTATTGGCGACCCAGTAAGATTTCGAGTTGCAACACAAGGTGAGTTTAGTGTCGACAATTATGCTAAGATTATAAGTAACGTAGATCAAATCATTAGACTTATGAGTGATTCTGATGTGACTGTGACCCCTCAACTTGTTGCTGTGGAAAAAGAAATATAAAGCCAGCTGCCAACAACGGTAACCGTTGCACAAACCTCTAATTTTCCAAAAT
>DASSWN010000178.1:0-9733 GCA_035704905.1 Flavobacteriaceae bacterium | reverse complement strand
ACTTTTTCCAAATAATCGGCGGTAATATTTCCTTCGTAATCGCGTCCGCGCAATTTTATATTTTCCAACAAACGTTCTGTATTTTGGTATAAATAAATGTACAAATCGGGCTGCACCAAATTTTTGTGCATCAGTTGGAACAATTTTTTATACAATAAAAATTCGTCTTCCTGCAAGGTGATTTCTGCAAAAGTCAACGATTTTGACACTTCGTAATCGGCAACCACAAAATCGGAAAAAAGATCGTATTGATTGATTTCATCGGACAGTTGCTGATAGCGTTCGGCCAAAAAAGACATTTCCAAAGGAAAAGCGTAACGCTGTGGATTTTCGTAAAATTTAGGCAAAAACGGATTGTCTTTAAATCCTTCCAATATCAATTTCGCATTGAAACCTGCCTTGCCGGTAGGCAGGTCCTCGGAAATCATTTTTGCCAAACTCGTTTTCCCCGCACCGATATTTCCTTCGATGGAAATATATTGAAAACGTGAAAAATCCAGTTTTGGAATGGCCAATTCTTCGTCAATTTTTTCAATTTCCGATTGATCGGTCGTTTTTTGAAGCAGTTCGAAAATACTTTCATTCTGTATTGGATGTACAAAATCCGGAGCTATTTCCGCCAAAGGAGCCAACACAAATTTGCGTTCTTCCATTTTTGGATGCGGAACAATCAGCTTTTGGGAATTGATTATTTCCCTTTCAAAAAAAACAATATCCAAATCTATAATTCGGTCCACATACATATCCCCACTTCGTTCGCGGCCCATTTCGCTTTCAATTTGCAACAGTTTCTGCAAAGTTTCGTGGGGGGACAACCTCGTATTTACAGCGATACATGCATTTAAAAAATCCGCGCCTTGAAATCCCAACGCCGGCGTTTTGTACAAACTGGAAACGGATTTTATAGTTCCAATGCGTTCAAAAATCAAATTCACCGCCTTTTGAAGATTGCCAACTTTGTTTCCCAGATTGCTTCCGAGGGATAAATATGTAAGGAAATTGGTTCTGATAATTAAGAGAATTTTGCGTGTTTTCGGGAAATACTTTCACAGCAAATTAAGCAAAAGAAAATAACATACCGCTATTTTTGTAGTTTGAAGTTGCAAGAATTTTGGTTTTTATAAAGTTAAAATAAAACAAATTTATTCCAACGAAACTGACTGTCGGGAAGTTCGGAAACCTTGAAATTTGTAGCAGTAATAATTCATTATGAAAAAAGTTCTAAAAATAATTGGGATCGTTTTGTTGGTGATCGTGATCTTTCTTTTGGCCGCTCCTTTTCTATTTAGGGGAAGCATCGAAAAAATGGTCCATAAAGAAATCAATAAAAATTTGAATGCCGAAGTCGCTTGGGAAGATTTGGGCCTCAACATTTTCGGAAGTTTCCCGGACGCACAACTTACCTTGGAAAACCTCAGCATCATCAACAACAAACCTTTTGAGGGCGACACCTTGTTTGTCGGCGAAAAAGTCGCGCTCGATATGGGGATTTGGCAACTTTTCAGCATTGGCGATGACCCGCTACAAATCAACGAATTTTCCGTGGAAAATGCCGTGGTAAACATCAAAATCGATTCCATCGGAAATGCAAACTACGATATATTTAAAGATCAAAAAGCATCGGAAACCCCAGCCGATTCAACCGCTGGAGGATTGGTTTTTGACTTGCAGGAATATCATATTTCCAATTCCGAGGTCAATTATTTGGACGAAAGCAGCCAGACATTTTTACGGGTGAAAAACTTGGAACATAGCGGAACTGGCGATTTTTCCGCTGAAAATTCCACATTGGAAACCATTTCCAAAGCGTTGGTATCTTTCAAAATCGAGGACACGGAATATTTGAGTGAAATTCCGGTGGAACTGACTGCCGACCTGAAGATGGATTTCGAAAACCAGAAATACAGTTTCTTGGAAAATGAAATGTTGGTGAACCAACTTCCGTTGACATTTGAAGGATTTGTGAAAGTGAACGAAACCAACAACGAAGTCGATTTGACCTTCAAAACCCCTTCTTCCAGTTTTAAAAACTTCTTGGCGGTCATTCCCGAAGAATATTCCAAAAACATTGAAAAGGTGGAAACCAGTGGCGATTTTATCGTGAATGGAAGCATTCGCGGAATTGTGGACGAGCAACACATTCCGAAATTGAATATTTCGGTAAAAAGCGAAAACGCAGCGTTTAAATATCCTGATTTACCAAAAAAAGTTAAAAATATTTCCATCTATGCACAATTATTGAACGAAACCGGATTGGCAAAAGATACTTATTTGACAATCGATTTGCTGACATTTCAAATTGATGAAGATATTTTCACCATTCACGGAACGGTAAAAAATTTAATGGAAAATATGCTGGTTGATATGACCGCAACCGGAACCATGAACTTGGCGAATTTGGAAAAAGCCTATCCGTTGGAACTGGAACAAGATTTAAATGGTATTTTAAAAGCCGATTTGCATGCGCAGTTCGATATGGTTTCCTTGGAAAATGAATATTACCAAAATATTCGCACCAGCGGAACTGCCAGTATCACGGACTTCAAATACAAATCACCGGAAATCCCGAACCAAGTCAACATTTCCAAAGCGAATTTGAGTTTCAATCCTTCAAAAATAGAATTGAAATCTTTGGAAGCCAACAGTGGCCGAACCGATGCGAAAATTTCCGGAAACCTGATCAATTTAATGGGATTTCTTTTTGCCGATCAAGATTTGAAAGGAAATTTCAATTTAAATTCCAACACCTTCGACGTCAATGACTTTATGGTTGCCCAAACGGTTTCCGAAAATAAAAACGCTTCTGAAGAAAAAACCCAGCCGAAAACCGGTGAAGAAGCTATTAAAATCCCCTCGTTTTTGGATGTAACGTTAAATTTCAATGCAGATCAAGTTTTTTATGACAATCTGGTTTTAAAAAACATGAAAGGAAAACTGATCTTAAAAGATGAAACCGCAACTTTACAGAATGTCACTTCTTCAATCTTCAACGGCGGTATTGCCTTGAACGGAAATGTTTCCACAAAAATGGAAACCCCAACTTTCCAAATGGCATTGGACCTATCGAAAATCGATATTTCGCAATCATTTCAAGGACTGGAAATGCTTCAGAATTTGGCGCCAATTGCAAAAGCTTTACAAGGCTCTTTGAGCACCGATATTGAATTAAGCGGAAATTTGAACAAGGATTTAACTCCCGTTTTGCAGTCGATTACGGGAAATGCGTTGGCAAAAATCCTGACTGCGGAAATTGATCCGGAAAAAATGCCGCTACTTTCAAGATTGAACAGTAAACTCGATTTCTTGAATTTGGATTTGATGAGCGTTCATGACCTGGAAACAATTTTGTCGTTCAACAATGGAAAAGTGGAAATAAAACCCTTTGATTTCCAAGTAAAAGGAATCGATGTGCAAGTTAGCGGCGCACACGGATTCGACAACAATATGAATTACAATGTGGTTTTGGAGCTGCCGGCAAAATATCTCGGTTCAAAAGTAGGCGGACTTTTGACCAAATTAAGCGATCAGGATATTGAAAAAATGGAAGTGGAATTGCCCATCGGCTTGACCGGGACATTTACCAATCCGGATATAAAAATCAATATGGAAGGCGCGGTCAAAAACCTAACCCAGCAAATTATTGCCAATCAGAAAGAAAATATCAAAGAACAAGCTGGTGGGGTCATCAAAGATATTTTGAACAACAACAATCCAAAAGACAGCACTTCGGTTCCGAAAGACAGCACTTCAAATCCAACCAAAATAAAAAATATTGCGGAAGATATTTTGGGTGGTCTTTTCGGAAAGAAAGGAAAAGACAGCACTTCGACCAAAAAACCTTGATTTTTCGATAATTTGTTTGCTTTTTCGGTTAAAAAATGGTATTCTGCACACTTTCAAAATCAAAATTGAACAAAAGCGAACATGAGACAACTGAAAATAACCAAACAGGTAACCAATCGCGAATCGGTTTCCTTGGACAAATACCTTCAAGATATCGGCAAGGTAGATTTGATCACCGCCGAGGAAGAAGTGGAACTTGCCCAACGAATACGGCAAGGCGATCAAAAAGCCCTGGAAAAACTGACCACCGCAAATTTGCGTTTTGTGGTTTCAGTGGCAAAACAGTATCAAAATCAAGGCTTGAAACTTCCGGATTTGATCAACGAAGGAAACGTGGGCTTGGTGAAAGCGGCCAAACGTTTCGATGAAACCCGCGGTTTCAAATTCATTTCGTATGCTGTTTGGTGGATTCGGCAGTCAATTCTGCAAGCCTTGGCGGAACAGTCGCGTGTGGTTCGGCTGCCACTGAACAAAATTGGCTCCATCAATAAAATAAACAAGGCTTTTTCGCACTTGGAACAAATCAACCAGCGACCACCAACGGCCGAAGAAATAGCCAAAGAATTGGATATGTCGGTTTATGTGGTGCAACAATCCTTGAAAAATTCCGGAAGACATGTTTCCATGGACGCACCTTTAAAAGAAGGCGAAACTTCCAGTTTGTATGATGTGGTGCGATCGGGGGAATCGCCTGATCCGGATGCAGATTTGATGCGCGATTCCTTGAACCAAGAAATAAACACGGTTTTGGATACGCTGACAAAACGTGAAGCGGATGTTATCCGGCTATTTTATGGTTTGGAAAGCGGGCCGCCCATGACCCTGGAAGAAATAGGCGAAACATTCGGGCTTACGCGCGAACGGGTTCGTCAAATTCGTGAAAAAGGAATCCGGCGTTTGAGGCAGGGTTCAAAAAACAAATTTCTTCGGAAATATTTGGGTTGAATTGAATGTAAAATATTGAAAGAAACAAATCATAAAGATACCAATAAAATAGTTTTCGCAAAAAATAATTGGTATTTTAGCAAAAAACAGAAAATATGCTAATAGTCAAAGTAAAAGAAGGAGAGAAAATCGAGCGGGCTTTGAAACGTTTGAAACGTAAATACCGCGATACCAAAGTGCTTCAAAATTTGAGGGACAAAAAACAATTCACAAAAAAATCGGTGGAAAAACGCAAGCAAATGCAGAAAGCCCAATACATTCAATCCTTGCGCGACAAGGAAGAAATTTAAGCTATGTTCACCTACACGATTTACAATTCAAATTTAAAACCTGGGGAACGGGAAAAGGAAGAAGTCGTGAATTTTCTGCACGCCCACCTCGATCAATATGGCGATTCAAAGACGGCGATATTGAAATGTTTGGAATTCGCCACACATGAAAGCATTCCTTCCCTGGGCGGATTTGTACTGCTTTTAAAAGAAAAAGGAGAAACAAAAGGCATCACCATCGTAAACAAAACCGGAATGTCGGATTATATTCCGGAGAATATTTTGGTGTATATCGCCGTTCACAAAGAAGCTCGCGGCCAAGGAATTGGAAAAAAAATCATGGAAAAAGCCATGGAAATTGCCGAAGGCGATATGGCGCTTCACGTTGAAAAAGACAATCCGGCCAAAAAATTGTACGAGCGTTTGGGTTTCGAAGCCAAATATGTGGAAATGCGTTATAAAAAAAGCTTTTGAAAACAATAAATCAATAAGCAGTAGATTTTCTGATCAGTCTCGTTAGAAAAAACATTTATGGATATTTTATTGCAGAAAATCATGAATAAATAATTTTAAATTGGACGACTCGCTTATATATACGATAGAATTTCATATAAGGAAATTCGAAAAATTTAAGAAGGGTATTTAAAATTATTTTTTCTGTTTTTGGTCGGAATAAGCCGAACAAGACCTAAAATTGAAGTAGGCTTAATTTAAAAAATATTTTTAAAAATCAAAAAATTAACTTTAAAATTTTGCTATTTATTTTCAATTATTTTTACAATTTCTTGCAGCAGTGACAAACAAGATGTTGTGTCGCCAGAAAACATGCAACACAGAAATTCAAATACACTACCTAAAGAGTTAACTCATGAATCAATAAAAGAAATCGCAGAAGCACATAATTATTATTTAAATATTATCCATTCGACCTATGGTGATATTCATCAATATAATCCAACTCAAGTAGATGATTTTTATGTTGAATTTCTGGATAGTATGGGCGTATTAAATAATGCAAATAAAAAGAACCTAAAAACATTTTCCTTAAATCTTGAGAAAAAGGCCAACAAAAATTTTTGTTGGCCTTTTTTAACCGCTGTCAATTAAATTTTCCATACTATGAAATTTAAATATTTTATACTATTATTTCTAATTTTATGTGTTTCAGCCCTCACGTACTTTTTTATTGTTGATCATAATAGCCTCATTTTTAGTGACGATAATATTAATAAATTGATTTATTCTTTTATTTTTAGTGTTACATTAGCCGTAATAGTTCTTAGACCACGAAAAAACAACTGACATCAGCTACAAAAACATCTTTTCCAACTTACGAAAACAACTGCATTCCGAACCCGAATTATCGGGAAAAGAAGTCAAAACCGCGGAAAAAATCCATTCCGAACTCAAAAAAATTTCCCCCAACAAAATTATCACCCAACTTGGTGGAACCGGAATTGCCGCGATTTTTGAAGGAAAATTTCCGGGAAAAACAATCATGTTCCGAGCCGAATTGGACGCGTTGCCAATTATGGAAACCAACAAATTCGAACACGCTTCGAAAAATGCTGGGGTTTCCCATAAATGCGGCCATGATGGTCACGCGGTTATTTTAATCGGTTTGGGACAACTTTTGGCCGAAAATCCACCAAAAAAAGGAAAAGTCGTTTTATTGTTCCAACCTGCGGAAGAAAATGGCGAAGGCGCAAAAGCAATTCTCGATGATCCCAAATTCTCGGAAATAAAACCGGATTACATTTTTGCGTTGCATAATATTCCCGGCTGCGAAAAAGGAAAAATTCTTTGCAAACCCGGTTCATTTACGGCTTCGGTGAGTAGCGTTGCCATTAAATTAAAAGGATTTACTTCCCATGCCGCCGAACCGGAAAATGGGCGCAATCCTGATTTGGCAATTTCCGAACTGATTCAAACCATCAAAAGTTATGCTGAACCAGACCAAAACAGTTCCAATTTTTCTGTGGTGACCACAGTTTTTTCCCAATTGGGTTCGAAAGATTACGGAATTTCCGCAGGGGAAGGTGAAGTACATTTTACGATACGAAGTTGGGAACCGGATATTTTGGAAGAATTAAAAACCAAAATTGAAACTTGCGTGGAAACCATTTCCAAGAAACACAAACTGGAAACTTCCACCGATTGGTTCGCCGAATTTGAAGCCAACCAAAACGACGAAACCGCTGTGCAACTTGTAAAACAAGCTGCGGAAGAAAATGAACTGGAATATATTTCGCTTTCGCATCCTTTCAAATGGGGCGAGGATTTTGGGCGCTTCACCCACGAATTCAAAGGCGCGATGTTTGGTTTGGGAGCGGGGAAAACAATCCCGGTTTTGCACAATCCGGGTTATGATTTTCCCGATGAAATTATTCCGTTTGGTGTAAATATGTTTTATTCGATTTTAAAACTTGTCCATGTCGAGTTCCACCATTGAAATAAGCCAAAAAGCGCTCGCCTCCAATGTGCGCTACATCCGTTCGTTGATTGGCGAAAAAGTCATTTTTTCTTCAGTTTTAAAGGGAAATGCCTACGGCCACGGCGCTCCTGAAATGGTCAAAGCCTTGCAAGAACTTGAAGTAAATCATTTTTCGGTGTTCAGTTCTTTTGAAGCGCGGGAAGTTTTTCAAGCCGCCAAGGGAAATTTCACCCTGATGATAATGGGCGACATCAATGAAAAAGACGAAGATTGGATCATTAAAAATTCCATCGATTTTTATGTGTTCAATTTTGCCCGACTTCGGAAAATGACGGAAAAAGCCAAGAAATTGGGCAGAAAAATCAATATTCACATAGAAGTTGAAACCGGCATGAACCGTACCGGGTTTATTAAAAAACAATGGCCGGAAGTGGTGGATTTCATTAATGAAAATTCGCAACATATTCATTTAAAAGGACTTTGTACACATTTCGCTGGCGCGGAAAGTATTTCAAATTATAAACGGGTAAAAGATCAGCGCAAAGTTTTCAAAAAAGCAATCGCATTTTTCAAGGAAAAGGATTGTTCCCCGGAACTGATCCATTGCTCATGCAGCGCCGCGGTGCTTTCTTTTCCCGAAGACAATTACGACATGGTGCGTATCGGTATTTTGCAATATGGTTTATGGCCCAGTCGCGAAATATATATTTCACATTTCACCAAAAAGAAACATGAAAAAGACCCGTTACGGCCGGTATTAAGTTGGAAATCCTATATTATGGACATCAAAAAAGTAAAAAAAGGGAATTATATAGGCTATGGAAATTCGTACCTTGCGGAAACCGATATGCACATTGCTTCCATTCCTGTGGGATACGGCTACGGTTACAGCCGAAGTCTGAGCAACCAAGGCCGCGTGATTATTGACCACCAGCGATTGAGTATTATTGGGATCATCAATATGAATATGTTCTTGGTAGATGTGACCGCGGCAGAAAAATCGGTGGAATTGGGCGATGAAGTGATTTTAATCGGGCACAATTCTGATTTGGAAATCACCGTTTCCTCTTTCGGAAATTTAAGTTCACAACTGAATTATGAAGTGCTTTCACGAATCGACAAAGATGTTCCAAGAATTTTAAAACCATAAAAAATGGCTTACGTTACCTTAAGCAAATCTTCTTTGAAGCACAATTACCGTTTTTTGCAAGATTTGTTCGAAAAAAACAATATTGAATGGACGCCGGTGGTGAAATTGCTATGCGGCAACGAAAAATATTTGAAATATGTGCTGTCGCTTGGCGATGAACAAGTTTCCGATTCGCGTTTATCAAATCTGGAAACCATCAAAAAAATAAAACCTTCCGCTGAAACAATTTACATTAAACCGCCGGCACGAAAATACATTCCAAAAATTGTGGAAGTCGCCGATGTGAGTTTCAATACCGAATTCACCACCATAAAATGGCTTTCGGATGAAGCCAAAAAGCAAAATAAAACACATCGCGTCATTATTATGATCGAGCTTGGCGATTTGCGCGAAGGAATCATGGGCGAATATTTAATGGATTTCTACAAAAAGATTTTTGAACTTCCGAATATTGAAGTCGCCGGAATTGGATCGAACCTAAATTGTCTGAGCGGAATTATGCCCAGCAAAGATAAATTGATACAATTGAGTTTGTACGAGCAATTGATCGAAGCAAAATTCGGCAAGAAAATCAGGGGTGTTTCGGGCGGTTCTTCCGTAATGGTTCCGTTGTTGCTCAAAGGATTGGTTCCAAAAGGCGTGAACCATTTCCGTATTGGGGAAACACTTTTTTTCGGCACGGATTTATTCGAAAACAATACGATTCCCGGAATGAAAGATGATATTTTTCTATTGCATTCCCAAATAATAGAAGTTACAAACAAACCAAGCGTTCCGTATGGGGAATTGGAAAACAACCCTTCCGGGGAAACTTTTGAGATCGATGAGAACGAATTCGGAAAAATCCAAAAACGAGGTATTTTGGATTTGGGTTTATTGGATATTTCAAAAAGCAGTTTTCTCAAACCGGTGAACCAAGAACTTGAAATTATTGGCGCCAGTTCCGATATGTTGGTTGTGGATTTGACCCGAATAAAAGACAATTACAAGGTCGGCGATATGGTAACTTTCAAAATGGATTATATGGGCGCGTTGCGGGTTATGAATTCAAGATATATTAAAAAAGAACTGATCGATTAGCTTAAATCAAAT
>DASSWN010000086.1:0-5594 GCA_035704905.1 Flavobacteriaceae bacterium | reverse complement strand
CCATCATGGAAAAATCGTGATAACGTTCGGTCAAAGAATCCCTTTCTTTTTGTGTGAGCGATGCAACTTTATCCTCAAAGGAAGGCGTTCTATCCTTGCAGCCTGCAAGGAGAAGCAAAACCAGGAATCCGCTTAGTGGTTTTATGGACATAGGTCGGTGATTTTTCCGTTTTCAATTTTGAACATTAAAAAGGCATGCACGTCTTTGTAGGCATAACCAGATTTAACTTCGGGCCAATCCTTAAGCTGGGAAACCTTTGAAATAATATGTTTCACAAGTCCCGAGGCAAAAGAGGTTGCCTTATAATTCCGGTCCATTTGTTCCAAACCTATCCTTCCCAATTTTCCTTCACAATTCAGCACAAAATGTACTGTAATATATCCGTTGCCTTGCGCTAATGGCGCGTTTTCACTTATTTTCCGAAGCAAATATTCATTTCCTTTTTTGTAAGTAATGTCGTCGTGGTAATATTGTCCTGCTTGTCCTTCCAAACACCGGGTATAGAAAGGGATTTCCATGGGAAGGTTTCCCTTTTCAGTCATTTTGTAGTCTTCCAGAATTTTTTCGTTGTTTCTGTAATATTGAACGGTAAAGGAATCAGTATCAAAATCTATAATCTGATATAGTACCTGCGGATTCTCAGGTAATTCGTTTTCTGAAAAGAACAATTTCCCACTGCGTTCAAAAAGATGGTATTTTTTGATTTGCTGTTCGGCATGTACCAATTCATCCTGATAATATAAGAAAACGGTTTGCAGGCTGTCGTTGGAAAACTGCCAAGTTTTGATCAATTGTAAATCGCTATTGGGCGTGGCGGAGATTACCTCGGCTTCATATCGATTTTGTAAAAGTTGCTTTTTTACTTTTTCCACATCAAAATCTTCGGTTTCCTTTGCGTACTTAAAATTTGCAATAAACTTTTCATGCCGAAATGGGAAAGCTAGGGAATCTTTGGTATTGGACGAAACAATCCAAAACCCATGTTTTAGATAATTAAACGAATGTTGCGGCATCCGTATCGTGTCGCCCGTTTTATAAGCAGGAGAATCAGCAAGAGTTTTGTCCAATACTTCATTTTTATGGTCGATAAAAAAGATGGAATCCTTATTTTTATCCAATAAGAACGGGAAAGGGATATTCCGGTCCAAAGTTCTATATGTGCCCATCAACAAATCGGAATTTTGAGACTCTTGTTTACAGCCTATCAAAAGAAGTAGGAAAATGGAAAGTAGTTTTATTTTCATTGGGTTAAGAAGGTAAAATTACAATATTCGATGAAAAGCTTCTAAGCTATCACGAGTTTTTAAAACATGAAATGTAGCTTTAACATACTTCCGCAAGTCTGCAACTGAGCCATTAAAATTCTTTGCTGCTAAAATAGACTTTATTAGTTTTGATTCAACGGAATAAAAATAGCCCTTTCAGGCTTTGAAACCCTGAAAGGGTTTTACCGACCCTCGGTTACCGCCAGTTTGCATATAGTTTTCCGAAATCGTGTCTTTTGCTACATTTTGTTTCAAGTTTACTAACCAATATACTTTTTGATTTCCGAATCTTGAATCGCTAATCGTGCTTCACCACAGAATTATGGCACTTAAAATTATTTTTCCTTATCTTGTTCTCCAAATTCGAGCAAGTATGAAAAGAAGTTTTCTTCTTATTTTCCTTTTAAGCAGCGCCATCAGTTTTGGTCAAATTAATCGATCAAAAACAAAGAAAAGCAACGAATGGCGGGTGGGCGGTACCGCTGCATTCAATTTTGGCGGCAACAATTATTTTGGGTTCTCAATCGCCCCGTTTGTGGGGTATCGTGTTTCTGCGTATGTGGAGCCAGGAATTACGGCCGGATACCTTTATTCTAAAGATGATTTTATAAAGCAAAACTTATTTCATTTCGGGCCATATCTAAACATTTATCCCATTGATAATCTTTTTTTGCGGACACAATATGAATATTACTTCGGAAAATTGGAATCCGAAACCATAGACTATTCTCAAGACATCAGCGAAAATGCCCTTTGGGTTGGAGGCGGATATCGAAGCGGAGGAAGCGTCCAGCTTTTTTTGGGCCTAATGTACAATGTGTTTTACGACGAGAATAGCAGCTTTTTTTCCAGTGCCCTGCGTCCTATTGCAGGCGTTAGTATTCGCATTTGAGATCGCAACAGAATGGTTTTTGCTATTTCAGATTACTGGGTTTGAAAGTTCCGGAACTTGTTTTTGCCCATTTGGACGAAGCTTTTGGAAGGACCGAAGGCGACGAAGAAATTCAGGATTTGTTAAAGGAAACGGTTGATGGCACTTTGCGAAGAAGTGGATTGCCCTCAGATAGAAGAAAACCTGCGCTCATTTGAAAAGATTTCCGCGGGCGACAAAGATGCGGGTCCCATTGCCCAATTCGATTTGCCTTCGCGTTTCCGTTGGCTTACGGCTATGCGCAGTTCCATTATTCAAACCTCACGGCCACATTCCGGATTAAGCGACGATCCTGACAAGACTTTGGAAAAGTTGTTTCGGGAGTTGGTATTGTGAAACGGGATATGAAATGCCGGTGACTGGTAATGAGGTGACGAGGTGATTTAACGAAAAAAACAAACCGATGTACTGAAAAGGGAAATTGATATCTTGGTGGCACTGCTCATTCTAAATTCATCATTGAAAAGAAAAAAATCATCAATTTCGTGTAACAATTTCTCATCGTTGCAGTCCTATCTACAAGACCTCTTCGAAAACCAACCTATGATTGAAATCAAAGATTTGCACAAATCCTACAAAACGGGGGCAAATTCCCTGCACGTGCTGAAAGGGATTAATTTTAATGTGAAAGAAGGCGAACTGGTTTCCATTATGGGGTCTTCCGGCTCCGGAAAATCAACCTTGCTCAATATTTTGGGAATGCTGGATGAAGCCGACACCGGATCCTACATTTTGGATGGCGTCCCCATTAAAAACCTGAACGAAAAAATTGCCGCCCGTTACCGAAACAAATTTTTGGGTTTTATCTTTCAATCTTTCAACCTGATCAATTATAAAAATGCCTTGGATAATGTGGCCATGCCGCTTTATTATCAAGGAATGAAACATAAAGAACGCACCGAAAAAGCGATGTCATATTTGGAAAAAGTTGGTTTGGCAAACTGGGCAACCCATTTGCCAAACGAGCTTTCGGGCGGACAAAAACAACGGGTCGCGATCGCCCGCGCGTTAGCAAGCGAACCAAAGGTCTTGCTTGCTGACGAACCCACCGGCGCGTTGGATTCCAAAACTTCCTATGAAGTCATGGATTTGATCCAAGGCATCAATGATGAGGGCAAAACCATTTTAGTGGTTACCCACGAAGAGGATATTGCCCATATGACCAAGCGCATTGTGCATTTAAAAGACGGGCTTATCATAAACGATTCGAAAGTGGAACAGGTAAAAGCATTGGCAAATGTTTGATTTGGAGCGTTGGCAGGAAATTTTTGAAACCATTCGTAAAAACAAATTGCGAACGTTTTTAACCGGCCTTTCTGTGGCTTCAGGTATTTTTATTCTCGTGATTTTGCTGGGCGTGGGACAAGGAATGCAGAACGGCATTTCCAATCAGTTTGAAAACGATGCTGCCAATATAATTTTTGTGTGGACAGGGGTCACTTCCGTTGAATACAAAGGATTGAACCCGGGAAGGCGAATTCAAATGAAAAACGCAGACTTCGATTTCGCTGTTCAAAAACATAAAGACAAACTGGAATATGCTTCATCGGTAAATCGAATTTGGGGCGGAATGGTAAATTATAAGGATCAAACCGGCAGCTACCGCGTGGAAGGTGTTTTGCCGGATTACCAGTTTTTGGAAAACGCAGGAATTTTATCGGGCAGGTTCATTAATATCCGCGATCAGGAAAATTACGAAAAAACAGCGGTCATCGGAAAAAAAATTCAAACAGATTTATTCAAAAATGGAGAAGATCCTCTCGGAAAGCGTATTCAAATTTCGGGATTGAATTTTAAAATTGTTGGCATTTATTCCGATCCGGGAGGTGACCGTGAAGAGAGCCGGGTTTTTATTCCGCTTTCTACCTCACAACGGGTTTTCAACGCGGGAAACAATATTAGTTTCCTATCATTTACATTGCCAAAAATGGAAAATTTCGATAACGCCATGGCCGTCTCGAACCGGTTTGTTTCAGATTTGGAAACACGTTTAAAAGAGAAATATTCCATCGCACCATCCGATGAAAGTGCGATCGACATCAACAATACCATTGAAGATGCCAAAAAATTTTATGGCCTGATGAGTTTGATAAAGTGGTTTTTTTGGGGCGTGGGAATCGCAACTATTTTTGCCGGAATTGTGGGCGTCAGCAATATCATGCTCATTATTGTAAAAGAACGAACCAAAGAAATTGGCATTCGTAAAGCTTTGGGTGCGCAACCATTATCTATTATCGGGATGATTTTGCACGAAGCTATTTTTGTAACCTTGATCGCTGGTTTCATTGGACTTATAAGCGGATTGTTTTTGTTGGAATTGGTAGGCCCGTTAATAGAAACCGAATTCATTTCGAACCCCTCGGTAAATTTCAATGTCGCCATTACCACCGTTTTTATTTTGGTGATCGCTGGTGCAGTGGCCGGATTTTTTCCCGCTTGGAGAGCGGCAAGTATTAAACCGATCGTGGCGTTAAGAGATGAATAGTTTTAGTAATGAGTTTTGAGTGGTGAGTTTTGAGTGGTGAGTTTTGAGTGGTGAGTTGTGAGTGATGAGTTATGAACCTTAAACCTTGAACCTTAAACCTTGAACCTTGAACCTTGAACCTTGAACCTTAAGCCTTAAGCCTTAAGCCTTAAACTTTAAACCTTTAACCTTGAAAGACCGCTGGAACGAAATACTGGAATCGCTGACCGCCAATTGGGCAAGAACCGTCTTGACCGCTATCGGCGTGATTTGGGGTATTTTTATTTTGGTAATTCTGCTTGCCGCCGGAAAAGGACTTGAAAATGGGGTCACCAAAGATTTTTCGGGTATTGCCACCAATTCCATGTTCATGTGGACACAAACCACCACAAAATCATATAAAGGTTTCCCAAAAGGAAGGCAATACAGTTTTGAATTGGGAGATGTAGAAGCGCTTAGGCAACAAGTTCCCGGTTTACAATATATTTCTCCGAGAAATCAATTGGGAGGTTTTGGGGGAAATAACAATGTAATTCGTGGGCTGAAAAGCGGTGCTTTCAATGTTTATGGCGATTATCCCGAAATTATCCGCCAACAACCTATGGATATAACCTTGGGAAGATTCATCAATTACAGCGATATAGGCGAAAACCGAAAAGTAGCTGTTATTGGTGAAGGTGTAAAATCGGCTCTCTATGAAGCCGGAGAAGATATTCTGGGAAGCACTATCAAAATAAATGGAGTGAATTTTATGGTGATCGGCATGTATAAAAAAGCCAGTAACAATCAAAATGCCGAAGAAGGTCAAAAAGAAATTTATGTTCCATTTACTACTTTTTCACAAGCTTTCAACCGTGGAAATAATGTTGGTTGGATGGCAATAACGGCACAAGACGATAAATCTATCACCAATTTAAAAGACCACATCGTTGA
>DASSWN010000077.1:0-14057 GCA_035704905.1 Flavobacteriaceae bacterium | reverse complement strand
TGTTACCGGCTTGGGGTTTTTGAATTGGCCGTCATAAATTGCCCGCCCGTTGTTCCGGAAGGATATTCCCCAAACCACGATGGCATCAACGATACATTTGAAATTGTGGGATTGTATGATATTTTTCCCGATTTTGAAATCGAAATCTTTTCCCGCTATGGAAATATTGTTTATCGGGGAAACAATTCCATTCCCGAATGGGACGGCACCACCAACCACGGAATTGGCGGAAATGAAGTTCCCACCGGGGTTTATTATTATGTTTTAAACCTTCACGATCCAGATTATGATATTATAAAAGGTTGGGTTTATTTGAATAGGTAGAGGGTTTGAATTTAGAATTCAGAATTCAAGAATCAATATTACCCATTCACACTTATTCACTCGTTATCATCCTTTTCATAACCTTCGTAATAATAGGATTGTTCTATACCTTTGAAGATAACGTCTCTACTGTCAATTTCCGTTGTTAAATTATTGGAAAGCAATGTTTTTATTTCCAACTCATTGACCGGACTTCTTTCCATTGCTTGCAGATACAGTGTTTTATCAATATATTGCCAATTCACAACCTTTTTTATTTGTTTCTTTAAAATCATATCAAGCCATATCCGCATAGTTCTTCCATTTCCTTCCAAAAAAGGATGAGCGATATTCATTTCGACATATTTTGAAACAATTTGTTCAAATGTTGTTTCTGGCATTTGTTCAATTTTAACCAATATTTCTTTCAGATACAATGAGTTAGCAAACCTAAATCCTCCTTTCGATATGTTTTGCTGGCGAAATATTCCTGCAAAATCATACAAATCATTAAACAGGTATTTATGGATCTGTTTTAAGCCGTTGGTAGTTCCAACTTCTATCTTTTTGATGTCTCCTGTTTCGAACAATCGAAAAGCATTTTCTAAACTCGTTTTATCTATATTCTTCATATAAATCCAAATTTACAGCATAGTTTTGGCTTCATTCACTAATTTACTCGTTTACTTATTCACTAATTCACTTCTTCCGGTCGATCACATAATTCATCATCACGAACAGCGATTCTTTATACGCCGATTCTGGATATGGTTCCAATAATTTGAATGCCTGTTGCTGAAATTCCTTCATTTTGGAAACGGCATAATCCAATCCGCCATTTTCCTTCACAAATTGCACCACCTCTTTCACGCGCTTTTTGTCCGTATTGTGGTTTTTCACCGAATTGATCAACCAACGACGGTCTTTTTCCGAAGATTTGTTAAGTGCATAAATCAACGGTAAGGTCATTTTTTGTTCCTTAATATCGATTCCCGTTGGTTTTCCGATGCGTTCGTTGCCATAATCGAAAAGGTCGTCCTTTATTTGAAAAGCCATCCCGATGAGTTCCCCAAATTTGCGCATGCGTTCCACATGTTCGGAATCTGGTTTTATGGAAGCTGCGCCCAAACTGCAGCAAGCGGCGATCAAGGTAGCGGTTTTTTGGCGGATGATTTCGTAATAAACCTCTTCGGTGATGTCCAGTTTTCGGGCTTTTTCGATTTGCAACAATTCTCCTTCGCTCATTTCGCGCACGGCAACGGAAATAATGCGCAGCAAATCGAAATCGCCGTTATCGATGGAAAGCAGCAAACCTTTCGACAACAAATAATCGCCCACCAACACGGCAATTTTGTTTTTCCACAAGGCATTGATGGAAAAAAAACCGCGCCGGCGGTTGCTGTCGTCCACCACATCATCATGCACCAACGTGGCGGTATGAATCAATTCGATCACCGAAGCACCGCGGTACGTGCGGTCGTTCACCTCGCCGTCGGAAACCATTTTTGCCGTCAAAAACACGAACATGGGGCGCATTTGTTTCCCCTTTCGGTTCACGACGTAATGTGTAATTCGGTTTAAAAGCGCCACCCGGGATGCCATGGACAACGAGAACTTCTTTTCGAATAGTTCCATTTCATACTCGATAGGCTGCTTTATTTTGGCGATAGGTTTCAAAACGGGGACAAAGATAAGCATACCCGGTTCTAATTTTTTGTTAACCTCTGTTTAGTTTTAAAATGAAATTGTATCTTAGCACCTAATAATTTTAAAAAAAATAATCATGAAAAAAATTACATTATTGACTTTTGCCCTTTTAGCCGTATTTACATTGAATGCGCAGACAACCATGTTTGAAGAGGATTTCGATGGAAGCGGTCCTGGAATTTCTTCATGGACACTCATTGACAATGATGGTCTAACTCCTGCTACTGACGTTAGTTTTATTACCGATGCGTGGAACGCAATTGATAGAGATGGAGCGGACGGTGGTTTTGGAGGCCCTGCTGGGAATTTTGCTGCCATGAGTACTTCTTGGTACACTCCACCGGGAACAGCGGACGATTATTTAATTTCTCCTGCCATCGATCTAACCTCGGCGACAAGTGCAACGCTTCAATGGGATGCAAAGGCACAAGACGCTGCTTTTCCCGATGGATATGAAGTTTTGGTTTCCACAAGTGGAACAGATATTGCCGATTTCACAGACGTTTTATTTTCAATTCCAGCAGAAACTTCAACTTATTCTACAAGGACCGAGGATTTATCAACATACCTTGGTCAAACAATTCATATTGCATGGAGAAATAATTCCACTGATAAATTTATATTGATTGTAGATGATATTTCTGTTTCCGGAAATCTTGGCATTCAAGAAAACCAAATCGCTGGGTTCGAACATTTCTACGACAATGCTACGAATATGTTGAATTTAAAAGCCAACGAAGCACTTTCGCAAATTGAACTTTACAATATTTTGGGCCAACAAGTGCTTTCTGAAAAACTTTCATCCAATGAAGAAGCTGTCAACCTTTCTGCTTTGAACACAGGAGTTTATTTAGCAAATGTGGAAGTAAATGGAAAGCGCGCTACTTTTAAAGTGGTGAAGAGGTAACGCCTCCCCTAACCCCTCCAAAGGAGGGGAACTTGGAAACACGAAACGCCTCGAAGAAATTCAGGGCGTTTTTTTGTTAGGTTTTAGGCTTTAGGCTGTAGGCTGTAGGCTGTAGGCTGTAGGTTGTAGGCAGCAAAATTTAGAACAGCATCCCATTGAACTCAAAACTCAAAACCCACAACTCAAAACTCAAAACTCTGAACTCATAACTCCTAACTTTTATTTGCCAATTGCCCGCAAGCGGCATCGATGTCTTTTCCTCGGGAACGGCGGACCGTGACCGTGATATGGTTTTTTTCCAAAGCCTTTTCGTAAGCTTCGGTCACGGAAGGATCTGCTTGCTGAAATTGATCGTCCCCAATCGGATTGTATTCAATAATATTCACCTTGCAGGGAATTACTTTGCAAAACGAAACCAGTGCATCGATATCCTTTTGCGCATCGTTCACACCTTTCCAGATCAAATATTCATAAGTAACTTTTTTTCCGGTTTTTTCATGCCAATAAACCAAGGCCTCTTTCAAATCGGCCAGCGGAAAAGTTTCGTTGAACGGCATAATTCGGGTCCGAACTTCATCGATCGCGGAATGTAGGGAAACCGCCAAATGGAATTTCACTTCATCGTCCGCTAATTTTTTGATCATCTTTGGAATGCCGGAAGTGGAAAGCGTGATGCGTTTTGGCGACATTCCCAAACCTTCGGGCGAAGTGATTTTTTCGATGGATTTCAGCACATTGTTGTAATTCATCAACGGTTCGCCCATTCCCATAAAAACGATGTTGGAAAGCGGCATTCCGTTGTACAACCGGCTTTCTTGATCGATCGCCACCACTTGGTCGTAAATTTCATCGGGATTTAAATTCCGCATGCGTTTCAGTTTTGCCGTGGCGCAAAATTGACAATTCAAACTGCAACCGACTTGTGAAGAAACGCAAGCTGTCGTGCGTGAATATGTGGGAATCAGCACAGATTCTACCGTAAGTCCGTCATGCAGTTTCACGGCATTTTTAATAGTTCCATCGGCACTGCGCTGCATTTTATCGACTTCAATGTGGTTGATGGTGAAATTTTCTTCCAACATCTGTCGTGTTTCTTTGGAAAGATTGGTCATCCCTTCAAAGGAATGCGCACCTTTTTTCCACAGCCATTCATAGACCTGATTTCCGCGAAAAGCTTGGTCGCCTTCCGAAACAAAGAAATCCCGCAGATTTTCTTTAGATAAAGCGCGTATGTCCTTTTTGATCTTTTCCACGTTGCAAAAGTAGTGAATCTGGGTATGGGTGAATTAGTGAATGGGTGAATTAGTGACCCTGTGAATTAGTGAATCTGTGAATTAGTGAATTAATGGTGCCGCAAATTGGCCAATAACTCAGTAACTCAATGATCAATAACCATATAAAAGCAAAATCCGCCCGGACATGCTGATTGTTCTTGGAACAAAACCATATTCGGACGGAAAACTTTGAACCTTGAATTTTGAACCCTGAATTATTACAGGATCAACATCGCATCGCCGTACGTATAGAAATTATATTTTTCTTTAATGGCTTCAGCATATGCCTTCTTCATAAAATCATGTCCGGCAAATGCGGAAATCATCATTAACAAGGTCGATTTTGGCGTATGAAAATTCGTGATCATGCAATTGGCGATACTGAAATCATAGGGAGGAAAAATAAATTTGTTCGTCCAACCACTGAATTCGTTCAAGGTGTGGTTTGCGCTCACGGAGCTTTCCAAAGTGCGCATCACGGTTGTTCCCACGGCACAAACTTTTCTTTTCTCAAGAATGGCTTTGTTGATGGTTTTTACGGCTGCAGATTCTATTTGCGCTTCTTCGCTATCCATTTTATGTTTGGACAAATCTTCCACTTCCACCGGATTGAAGGTACCCAAGCCAACGTGAAGGGTTACTTCCGCAAAATCGATTCCTTTAATTTCCAAGCGCTTCAGCAAATGCTTTGAAAAATGCAGTCCCGCAGTTGGCGCGGCCACGGCGCCTTCATTTTTGGCATAAATAGTTTGGTAACGGTCCTGATCTTCAGGTTCCACTTTACGTTTGATATATTTGGGCAGCGGGGTTTCGCCCAATTCCGTCAATTTATTTCGAAATTCTTCATACGATCCATCGTACAAAAACCGCAAGGTCCTTCCACGGGAAGTAGTGTTGTCGATTACTTCCGCCACCAAACTTTCATCATCGCCAAAATACAATTTGTTGCCGATTCGGATTTTCCGTGCCGGATCGACCAAAACATCCCACAAGCGGGTTTCGGCATTCAATTCGCGCAGCAAAAAAACTTCAATGCGCGCACCGGTTTTTTCTTTGTTTCCGTATAAACGGGCAGGGAAAACTTTGGTATTGTTCAAAACCATCACATCGTGCGGTTCGAAATAATCGATAAGGTCTTTGAATTTTTTGTGTTCAATTGTTTTTGTTTTGCGATCAAGCACCATCAAACGTGCTTCATCGCGATCTTCAGAAGGATATTCGGCCAAAAGGCCTTCTGGCAATTCAAAATTGAATTGCGAAAGTTTCATTCCCATAGTGTTTTTTTTGAGCAGCAAATATACGATCTGAAAAGGGCCTTTGTCAAGGAAATGACGGTTTTTATTGATGAAAAAAAGAAAATGATAGAAATTTTGCAATAAAAAGTTGAAAAACCTCGTGTTATTCTATCAACCAAAAATGCTTCTTCTTTTTGAAAAACGAACAATTAAGTAAGATTTAACGCCCGAAACACCGCATTTTTTTCGGCTTTGTTTTAATTTAGGGTTTCATCAAAAAAAAGAAAAGCCATGACCGAGAAAGAGCACGAACCGAAAAAGAACAAAGCCGAACGCGAACGCTTTCCGAAAGATATGAAATACAATCCGGATATCACCAAAGCGGACAAAAATGTGTTGAACAACCAAAGCGCGGAAGAGAAAATGGACGGCAATTTCAAAAACAGAAAAAAGCCAGTGGATTATACGGGCGAAGGATTGGACATCCCGAAAGGCCAAGACAATAAATTGGAAGACAAACCCGTGGAAACGGAAGCCAGTACCCGAAAAAAAAGGCCTAAAGAATCTGCCAATTCCCAAAATCAGGTTCCTTCTGCCGAAACAATTTATAAAGGCGAAGACGCCAAAAAATACCGGGATCCTTCCAAAAAAACGCGCGACTGATTTTTTGTGCCAAAACCGTATCTTGGAATACAAAGATGAAAATATCAGCGTTAATTTTTGTACCTTTGACGACTGAAAAATAATCCCAAAAAAATTAGATATGTATCCATTGGAATTAATAAAACCCATGCAGGAAGAATTGGTTTCCGAAGGGTTTCACGACTTGCACAGCGCTGAAGAAGTTGACGAAGCTTTGGCACAAGAAGGCACCACTTTGTTGGTTGTAAATTCGGTGTGTGGTTGCGCCGCCGCAAACGCCCGTCCGGGAGCTCGAATGTCGCTCGTCAACGATAAAAGACCGGATCATTTGGTCACTGTTTTTGCCGGCGTGGACAAAGAAGCGACCGACAAAGCGCGCGCGAAAATGGTTCCGTTTCCCCCAAGCTCGCCAGCAATGGCACTTTTTAAAGACGGCGAATTGGTTCACATGTTGGAACGCCACCATATTGAAGGCCGCCCTGCCGAAATGATTGCGGAAAACCTGAAAGGAGCATACGATCAGTTCTGTTGAAACGATTTCATTAATTGATTTTAAAGCCAAACCTAACAGGTTTTCAAAACCTGTTAGGTTTTCTTATTTCAAACTTTTCCGAAGTTTCAAATTTTGGAAAAGTTGAAAAGTTGGATAGAACCTTGAAAAGTTTATTTTTGCATGCTAACATTGCCCTATGAAAAAGTTTTTGGCCTATCCGATTTCGGTTGTTTATTATTTCTTTTTCCTGCTGACCATTTTAGTTTTTCACCCCATTCAGTGGATTTGCTTCAACATGTTCGGCTACCAAGTCCATAAAGAATGTGTGGATATTTTTAACTGGTTCCTATTGCGTTGCTTGAATATTTTGGGAACGAAAATCGTGTTTGAAAATGAATATCACTTCGAAAAAAACCGGCCGCACATTATTGTCGCGAACCACCAAAGTTTATATGATATTTCCCCGATAATTTGGTATCTGCGAAAACTACACCCAAAATTTGTGAGCAAAAAAGAATTGGGGAAAGGAATTCCCAGTATTTCCTATAATTTGCGGCATGGCGGATCTATTTTAATCGATAGAAAAAACCCGCGTCAGGCTTTACCGGAAATGAAGAAATTCGCAGAATATTTGAACCGCACCCACAACGCGGCCGTTATATTTCCGGAAGGAACCCGCAGCAGAAACGGGCATCCCAAACGCTTTTCGCCCAACGGATTAAAAATGTTGTTCAAGCTTTGTCCAGATGCCATTATAATTCCAATAAGCATAAACAATTCTTGGAAACTTCAAAAATATGGTAATTTTCCCTTAAACATTGGCATAAAATTGGTATGTAAAGTACAACCACCTATCTTTGTAAAGGATAAAAACCTGGATGAATTAATTGTGCAAGTGGAAGAAAGCATCAAAAAGGACATCCGTTAACTATCAAAAAAAATTTATGTCGCAGTTTAATATACGTTTGGAAGTCATGCAACAACTGGAGCCAAAAGTCGAGGGTTTGATCAACGACTATTTGATTCCTGTTGAGGAAATATGGCAGCCGACCGACTTTTTACCCAATTCCCAAATTGAATCTTTTTATGATGAAGTACGGGAACTTCGCGAACTTGCCAAAGAATTGCCCTATGATTTTTGGGTGGTGCTGGTCGGCGATACCATAACCGAAGAAGCGCTCCCAACTTATGAGTCTTGGTTGATGGATGTGGAAGGAATCGACCAGCACGATGGTGTTCCGGGCAACAGTTGGTCTCGTTGGGTGCGTCAATGGAGTGGTGAAGAAAACCGGCACGGCGATACGCTGAACAAATATCTTTATTTGTCCGGTCGCGTGGATATGAAAGAAATTGAACGCACCACGCATCATCTCATAAATGATGGTTTTGATATTGGCACGGACCGCGACCCATACAAAAATTTCGTTTATACCAGTTTTCAAGAATTGGCGACCTACATTTCGCACAACCGTGTGGCAAAATTGGCGAAACAATATTCCAACAAATCCTTGGCGAAAATGTGCAAGATTATTTCGGGCGACGAAATGCGCCATTACAACGCATATAGTGTTTTTGTGAAGGAAATACTAAACGTGGATCCCAGTGGAATGATGATCGCTTTTAAAGACATGATGAAAAACAAAATCATTATGCCCGCTCAATTTTTGCGTGAATCGGGAGAAAGTTTAGGTTCTGCTTTCGATGAATTTTCCAATGCCGCACAGCGAATTGGTGTTTACACGGGAAAGGATTACGTGGATATTATGCGAAAATTGATCGATAAATGGGCAATTGCCGATTTGAACGGATTATCGGATGAAGCCGAAAAAGCACGCGATTTTGTGATGGCACTTCCGGACAGAATGGATCGCATCAATCAGCGCATTCACATTCCTGAAAAAGTCACACACTTCAAATGGGTGAACCCGGCGCGGGTGAAATAAAACCACATATCAGTTCGAGCGCAGTCGAGAACTCTTCACAGTTATACAAATGGCACAAACTTCCCCAAAAATGAAAAACATATTTTTCATTATCTGCTGTTTTTCCCTCATTGCATGCAAGCAAAATCCGAAGAACACCGAAATCAAAAATCCTGTTACGAAAACCAGTGAAATTTCTCGTTCCTCGGAAAAATTATGTTTCCTGAGCCTTGTTGGCAATACGGAAATTCAGGGAAAAAAAGTCCAAGACTCCCTTGTTCTTCAACTTGAAATTCGCGGTAAGGATGTAACCGGCATATACAATTGGATCCCAGCTGAAAAAGATAGTCGCCGAGGAAAAATTTCGGCGGAAAAAGAAGGAAACAGCATCCAAGGTTCTTATGTGTTTGCTCAAGAAGGAACCCAACAAAGCCAACCAATACATATCGAATTGCAGGAAAACGGGGTGAAAGTCGCCACCAATTCCGGGCAACCAGATGAAATGAAAGTGAAAATTGAAAAAGTGGATTGTTGGTAAGAAATCCTACAAATATTCCTTAATTATCGCTTTTTCCATGGAAAATTCCTATCTTGGCATGTAATTTTTCAACTTGCCTTTTTTATGAACATTCCAGACGACCTTCAAGTTAAATCTTTTTCAGAATACAAATCTATTTATCGCGAAAGCATTGAAAACCCGGAAACTTTCTGGGAATCGGTAGCAGAAAAGTTTTCGTGGGATAAAAAGTGGGATAAAACTTTGGAATGGGATTTTCAAAAACCGGAAATAAAATGGTTTCAAGGCGGAAAATTGAATATTACCGAAAATTGCCTCGATCGACATTTGCAGAAATTGGGCGACAAAACCGCCATTCTTTGGGAACCGAACGACCCAAAAGAAAAAGCACGACATATCTCCTATAAAGAATTGCATGAAAAAGTCTGTCAGTTCTCCAACGTATTGAAAAACAACGGCATCAAAAAAGGCGATCGCATTTGTATTTATTTGCCCATGATTCCGGAATTGGCCATCGCCATGTTGGCCTGCGCACGGATTGGAGCCATTCATTCTATAGTCTTCGCGGGATTTTCGAGCCGATCGATTGCAAATCGCATCAATGATTCGGAATGTAAGATGTTGCTTACGGCAAATCAAGGAAATCGTGGTTCCAAAACAATTGATTTGAAAGCCATTTGTGACGAAGCCTTGGAAAAAACCGATTCCATTGAAACCGTGATCGTTTTTCGCCATACGGATGCCGAAGTAGATATGAAAGAAAACCGCGATAAATTCTGGTCCGATGAGCTGAAAAAAGTGGATAATTCTTGTAAGGCAGAATCGATGGATGCGGAAGACCCATTGTTTATTTTATATACCTCCGGATCCACGGGCACACCAAAAGGAATGGTGCACACGACTGCAGGATACATGGTTGGAACCACTTATACATTCCAAAATGTTTTTCAAATGCAACCAGACGATATTTATTGGTGCACGGCGGATATTGGTTGGATCACCGGTCATTCCTATATTATTTATGGTCCCTTGGCCGCGGGTGCCACTACCATAATGTTTGAAGGTATCCCAAGTTATCCAGATTTTGGACGATTTTGGGCAGTAGTCGAGAAGCACAAAATCACCCATTTTTACACGGCGCCCACGGCAATTCGGGCGCTCCAACGTCACTCACTTGATTTTGTAAAGGCGCACGATTTGTCGAGTTTAAAGGTTTTGGGTTCTGTTGGGGAACCGATCAACGAAGAAGCCTGGCATTGGTACAATGATTATATTGGAAAGGGAAATTGCCCCATAGTTGATACGTGGTGGCAAACCGAAACCGGGGCGATCATGATTTCAGCTTTGGCGGGAATTACCGCTACCCGACCCAGTTTTGCAACCTTACCCCTGCCCGGGATTCAACCGGCGCTTATCGGTGAAGATGGAAAAGAGATTCCCTTTAACAACCAGAAAGCAGAAGGTGTGTTGGCTTTTAAATTTCCGTGGCCAGCAATGGCACGAACAATTTGGAACAATCACGAACGCTATAAAAAAGTATATTTTTCGGCATTTAAAAACATGTATTTTTCGGGTGATGGAGCCTATCGCGATGCCTCGGGAAATTACAGGATCACCGGACGCGTCGATGATGTGGTAATTGTTTCCGGACATAATTTGGGGACCGCCCCCGTGGAAAATGCCATCAATGAACATGAAAAAGTCGTGGAAAGTGCCGTTGTTGGTTATCCGCATGATATTAAAGGAAATGCGCTGTGTGCCTTTGTTAGCTTACAAAACGGAATGGCCGGATCAGATGAAACCAAAACAGAAATCAACCGGACGATCAGCAATATTATTGGTCCGATCGCCAAACTGGACCGAATATATTTCGTGAACGAACTCCCCAAAACCCGAAGTGGAAAAATCATGCGGCGTATTTTGCGCAAAATTGCTTCCGGTGACATGGCCAATGTAGGCGATACGACCACTTTGCTCAATCCGGAGGCAGTTCAGGAAATTATTGAGAAAGTGAAATAATTCTTTGAAATCGTGTGGAAACTGATTGAAGTTTTCAAGTATTCAATTGAATCCTTCAGGCTTTGAAAAAGTTGATGGATTTAAATGCAGGTATTTTCCACACAACTGTAAATCTGCAAAAAACAAATAACAATTCATCCCGAAATTTCGACAACTCGGTCATTCACATTTTCAAGGTTTTGACAATGAGGATATTTTTGATGCATCAAACTTTATCAATCAATAAAAATCCAGAAAATGATGAAAACATTTGCAATTTTATTCACACTGATTCTTTCCGAATTTGCTTTTGGGCAAACCACCCTAAGCGTTCAGGTCAACAACATTCCCACAGATGAGGGCAAAATACTTTTTGGGCTTTATAGCGAAGATACTTTTATGAAAGCTGCACCGGATTACAGTCAGTCCGCAGTGGTGAAAGATCATTCCGCAACCGTCGTTTTTGAAAATATTCCTGAAGGGGAATATGCGGTTTCCTGTTTTCAGGATAAAAACATGAACCAAAAATTCGATTTTGAACCAAATGGCATGCCGGCGGAACCTTACGGAGTTTCCAATGATGCACCGAGTTCTTATGGACCACCACAATGGTCGGATGCTAAATTTACGGTTGCCAAAGAATCGGTTTCCCTGGAAATCAATTTCTAAATTTCAGTCAACAACAATGCTTCCCGGAAAATTTTTGGGAAGCATTTTTAAAACCAAGGTCCAATCCCGAAAAGCTCAACCCCCGAAACTATTCTTTCGCTCACGGGACCGGAACAAGTGGTTTTTACTTTAGAAATCGGAGCAGTCCATGCCTTCAATCTGATCGATTGCTTCTTGGTAATCCCCTTCTTGCCAATATGAACAGTCGTGATAGTCATCGAAAAAATTCAACCAAGCGGTTTTCAAAGCTTCGCAGTTTTCTGAAGTGGGATTTTGGGAAAAAGCGGTGTTCGCATCTACCACATTTTGATAATCGGTTGTGAACGTGCCACACACATTTTCACCGTTGTCTCCGTCCGAGGAATCATCTTTCGAACAGGAGGAGATAGCGATACTCATCATTAAAAAAATTGAAAAAAGAATTGTTTTGCTTTTCATAACTTATAAGTTTTGTTTGTTTATTAATGTGAACCAAATAGAAAGGTTAACAACTTTCAGCTTTAATTTTCATAGATAAAAACTGCAAACTCAAAATTTTAAATAAATTTTTTCAATGGGGTTGTTATCTTTGTGATTAAAATCCAGCCAAATGACTATCACCCAACTACAATATGTTTTGGCCGTTGCTGAACATAAGAATTTTACCAAAGCTTCTGAAAAAGTGTTTGTTACGCAACCCACTTTAAGCATGCAAATTCAAAAATTGGAAGAAGAATTGAAGATTAAAATTTTCGATCGGAGCAAAAAACCCATTGAACTAACTGAAATAGGTGCCAAAATTGTTGAACAGGCACGAAACATTGTCAATGAAAGCGATCGCATTCAAGATATTGTGGATCAACAAAAGGGATTTGTGGGCGGTGAATTCAAGTTGGGCATCATTCCCACGGTAATGCCTACGCTTTTGCCCATGTTCCTCACAAATTTCATCCGAAAATATCCAAAGGTAAATTTAAAAATAGAAGAACTGCACACAGAAATCATTATTGAACAGTTGCAGGAAGGCCATTTGGATGCAGCCATTGCGGCAACACCTTTGGAGCTTGATGAAATCAAGGAAAGGGTTTTATATTACGAGCCCTTTGTGGGTTATGTTCCGGTAAATCATCGGTTGGGAAAAGAAGAAACCTTACAATCTTCGGAACTGGATATTGATGATGTACTGCTTTTGGAAGACGGCCATTGCTTCAAAGAAAATGTTTTGAATCTGTGCAAATCCCCACGAATTTCGCCGAATAAAACATTTCAACTGGAGAGCGGAAGTTTCGAAACTTTGATAAAATTGGCGAATGAAGGATTGGGGATGACCCTTCTACCCTATTTACACACCCTTGATTTGCGGGAAAAAGATCAGAAAAACCTAAAAATGTTTCAGGAACCTATTCCCGCACGTGAGGTAAGTTTGATTTATCACAAAAGCGGATTAAAAATGCAACTGATCGAAGCATTGCAATCGAGTATTTCGGGAGTGGTGCGAGGAGCGATTGCTTTTCAAAACGTAAAAATTATTAGTCCGTTGGCGAAGAAGTAGTTTGTTGGAAACAATTTGTTAAATGATAAATCCGACAAAAATATAGGTTATTGTATTGGCCAATGCATGGGCTATCCATCCCGGCACAATACTTCCGTTCGCTTTTTTTTCGTTCAGATATCCAAATATGTAAGCGGTTATTGTTGGAAAAACAAAAATCACGCCCAAAAAGACCAAGTTTGTTGCAATCCCTGTGAACAAAGCGACATGCACAATTCCAAAAATCAAAGCCTGTAATGAATTACCTTTCTGAAAACCCATTACACTGATAAGGCGTTTTGCTATAAATCCCCTAAATAAAATCTCTTCGGCAAAAAAGGTTCTGAAAATTGCAATTATCAAAAAGGTAATTATGGCCGAAGCATTAAAATTCATTGTTCTTAAATTTCCTGTGGTGCTGTTTGGATCAAACATAATTTCCCTAAATGGTTCACTTACCACTGTCAAGATGAGCATTGGCGTTAAAAAAACCAGACTGGTCAAAACCGCAAGGAAATTGGCTTTTCTATTGGATTTTTTGAGGCCGATATATGTCAAAAATCCTTTTAGGTTTTTCTTCCGGATCAAATACACTACAAAAGGAACCAGAATAAAAATTAGGATCTGTAGTATCGTACCGATTATTTGGTTTATCATTTGTGGTTAAAAAAACAAAAAGCCATCTTTTTGAGATGGCCTTCTTTAAATTCTACGGTTTCAAATAGATCAGACATTCTGTTAAATTTGGATTTTGCTTGGTTAGAGACAAAATAAAAATTTTAAGCTCCTCGATTTCGTGTGGAAGCAATCTTGCGATGGCTTTCTTCACTTCTTTACAGAATAACACTACGTCAAAACTCACTTTGGTAAGCACGGTTTT
>DASSWN010000074.1:0-21216 GCA_035704905.1 Flavobacteriaceae bacterium | reverse complement strand
TTACGCGATGTCGCGGCGGCTTTGGGCGATAGGGCAAAAGTGATAAAAATCGATGTCGATAAGAATAATCAGTTGGCTGAAGCTTTGCGAATTAAAGGACTTCCAACTATGGTACTTTATAAAGACGGCGAAATGAAATGGAGACAAAGTGGCGAACAGGATGCCAATTCTTTGATTTCCATTGTCAATTCGTACCTCTGAGTTTTATTTTTTCTTCGCTATCAGTGAAACTGTTTCCCGCAGATTGGCTACTATATTAACTTTGAAAACCGATTAATTGCTTTTTACAATTTATCTGGTTCGATATATTTTTTTTGAAAACGAGCCACGTCAATTTCCGAGGAAAGTGGTTTTTTGTTTTGAATAAAATCAATTAATTGTTGAACAATTCCCGGAGCAGTCAAAATGCCGCGACTACCAAACCCGTTGCAAACATATACATTGGAAAATTTCGGATGTGGACCAACAAAAGCACTGTGGTCTGACGTCGTTGGCCGAATTCCAGCAATATGATCAAGAAGGGTGTACGGACAATCGATTAAATTTTCCAAAGCCGTTGTGAGTTTGTTTTTTGCCATTTCGGTAGGCTTGGAATGTCGGAATTCGCGATCATAGGTTGCGCCAAATTTATAGCAATCATTTCCCAGTGGAATTAAAAAATAGGAAGATTTTATGGTTTTTTTTAGTTTCAGTCCGGTGGAGTGAATAATGATATATTCTCCCTTATTTCCTGCAAGTGGAAGATAGTTGAAAAAAGGATTTTGTTTTAATCCAAATCCTTCGCAAAAAATGATGTTTCGTGCCCGAAAATTTTTATAAATGACACAATCTTTTTCAATTTTCAAAGCAAGATGATCAAATCGCAGCGGGGAATAACATTTTTTACGCTGTAAATATTCTTTGAAAGAATGCATCAACTCCGGCAATCGTACTAAATAAGACTGCATTACCTCCCCAAATTCATATTTCGATTTGATTTGTGCATGAAATGGAATTAACTTTGGGTTCAGAAATGATTTCAATTCTGTTTTTTGTGAAGCCGAAAACCATTTGTTCCGCTGTTCTTCCGAATCGAATTTTTGATGGATCGGCATGTCCGAAAACATCTCGATACCTAGTTTTTGTTCAAGCGATTTGTAGGTTTGAACGGCAAGTTGCAAATTTCGATCGCCATTCGGAATTAATGAAAATTTATTTAGCGCAATAGGATTACATAGGCCGCCTGCTACTTTGGATGCCTTCTGACTCTGGTCGTCAAAAACCACGAATTTTTTATTTTCTTCCAAAAGGTAATTGGCGAAATGCATTCCCCCTAAACCAAATCCTACAATCAGATAATCGTACATAGTATTTTCAATAAAAAAACGCCCTTAAAAATAGGGCGTTTTCGATGGTTTATTTTGATTGAACTGATTAGTAATTCCACATATTGGCCTCGAAATCCCGGATGGATTCTTTGATTTCCCTGGATTGCAACAATTGCATCAGGGCATTATCTGTTATATAATCCTCGATCGGACGGTCTCCCTGAACATTATCGGTTTTATAGATGACCCCGTGAAATCTTCGGGAATTCAACAAATCGTCGAAAGAAAGGGGTTGCGCAGTGTTTCCGCTATTGAAAACAATTGCATCGTGGAGCACATCGCGTGCATCGGGATAAAACACCCAAAACAGTTCAATAGAAGACTCCAAACCTTTGCTTTTTGAATAAGCATCAGGCGTAACCGGTGCAATTGCGAGCAAGCGATAACGCAAAGCTCCCCGGCGGGTATCAAAGTACCAGTATCCGCGAATATGGTACTCCATTACATCGGCGGCCGTGATGTTCGTTGGAATAATATATTGGTCATCCACGGCTTCCCCGGCGTTAATTTGGGCATATCCCTGCTGCAATGTATCTCGTCGAGATAATGTTGCATCCAGATCTTCCAAGGTTAATTTCTGGTTGAAATAGGAATCGGCATAAATATTTTCAATTTTACCGGACTTTATCCCTTCGGTGAGCACGTGGTATAAAGACCTTCTTTCTGAACCAATGTTGTTTGTGTCGATTGGATAATACAAGGGTAAATTCACCCGTTCGTCCAAATCGATCAATTCCCAAGTGGTTTTCGCCCATAGGATGTCACGTTCATTGACGTAGCCATAAGGTAAAGGTCGGTCGCTGTTATCCGCGTCCAACTGACCCGTTGTGCGCACCCCAATTTCATCGGGACTGGTGGCGTTCAGAATATTGATTTGCGCCGATGAAACGGAACCAATCAATAATCCGGCAACCAACAAAAGAAAGTTTTTCGTGTTCATAATCAGTTTTTTTAATCTTTCAACTCAATAAAAATAGGTGATACGGGTGGCAAACGGTAACCGGTGTTTCCGGAAATACTTGCTTTGATATCAAAAATTTGCACGGAAGCTCCGCGTTTTGCGCTTTGCAATACCTTCTGTGCAGCAGCGTTCAACTGTTGGCCATTCACTACAATGGTTCGCTCGCCTTCCACACGGATGCTGAACCCTGAAATTTTCAAGTTCAACTCAAAATCAAAATTAGGAATTGTAGCGGATATAGTAGATTTAGCCAAGCCTGCGCGTTGCATCTCAATAGGGCCGCCTTCCATCATTTGACCGCGAACAGTTCCGGTTGGTCTTGGAATTTCTTTGATCCTGAATACCTTGCTGTCGGAAAATGTTTCTCCGCCAGGTAAGCTTGCGCTAACCTTGATATTCACCTCGCGCGCTTTTACATTGGTCACATCCATCACGTATTGACCTGCTCCGGAAGCTTTTGACAGTCCGGGTGCATTGGCATTGACGCCGCTTGCACCAGGAACCGAAATAGTCATTGGGTTTTTAACCCCACGATAGACCACATTCATTTTATCGGCCGAAATAACGGCTGCATTTGGTTTTGGAATAACCGTATAATCTTTGGTGATAGGAATTACCACTGTTGAATCGCCTTCCTCGAACTGCAGTTCTCCGGTGATAGTTTGCGACCCTACATTTCCGGCTGGAAAGTCAAGAAGCACTTGTCCGGCCTCTAAATTTTCTTCACTAACAACTTCGCCGTTAATAATTACTTTTCCAAAATTCATGGTTTTATCAACTCTTCCCAATACCACCTTTCCGGTGAAATTTTCACCACTATAGAAAGCTGTTTTGGAAGGGATGACCATGGCTTCATAATTTGACATTGAAACGGCTGAAACCAGTTGCCCTTGCAACATTTTGGATAAAATTTCACTTTGGGAAGTTTTGACATCGGCTTGGATCGCGGTCAATTGTGTCAAGGAAGCAATCATTGGAAAGCCCACGTAGTTATGCTCGATCCAATTTTTTTTCACGCCTTCGGTTGTGACTGTGGAAGTGTTGAATTCCTTTTTAACATCGGAAGCTATTTCGGGATATTGGTCGCCAATCAGGGCAACAACACCGTCGCGATAGGCTTCGATTTTTGCTTGGAATTCTTTTGCGGTGGGGGTCAGCACGCCACTTTTATAAAATAATTCATCGAAATAATCTGGGCGGTCCATTGAAACATAATCGTGCTCATCTTCGATTTTTTCCAAAGCTCCTTTCTTCAAACCTTCGATGTAAGCGGTCAACTCATCGCCCATTTGGTTGATTTGTTGCGCTTTTTCCATCAGCGGCTGATATTGTTTTGGCTGCTCGGTCACCTTCTCGGAAAGGCTCGCCATAAATGCTTCGTTACGCGCAGATGTGTCGGTAACGGATTGCTTGAGATCTTCATTTATCATCCCAAAAGCGTTCAATACCTCTTTGGACATATTCAGCGCAAGCATAGCGATGAACACCAAATACATGAGGTTGATCATCTTCTGCCTTGGGGTTTGTTTTCCTGATGCCATTCTTCTTTTTTTAGTAGATTATTGTTCGATTAAATTAGGCGTTAGGCCGGTTCATAGCAGACAACATTCCACCATATACCCCATTAAGTGAAGAAAGATTGTTGGTCAACGATTCCATTTGATCTTTTAAACGATCAGCATTGTCAGCAACCGCTTCATTGATGGCTGCTTGTCGGCTGGTCGATTCCAATTGTACTTTATACAAATTGTTCAATGATTCCATTTGAGCGGCAGCCAAGGTTAGTTCTTCGCTGTATTTTTTTTGTGAAGCCATTCCGTCAACGGTAGGGGACATGTTTTTTGCCGCACCTTCAAAATTGCGGATGCTTTCCCCCAAGCTGTTCATCAGGGCACCGTCAATTTTTGCTTCTTTAAGCATTTCGTCAAGTTTTTTGGAAAGCATTCCTTGTTCATCTTGAATTTCGGCTTTTGATTTTTTAGTGCTTGTTCCACCTGCCAATTCAGGATAAACCAAGGACCAATCGAGTTCATTGTCGACCGGTTCGAAAGCAGAAACTGTGAACACGAGCGATTCGGTTACCAATCCGATGATCAACATCAGGTTTCCTCCGGGCCAGTGCATGATTTTAAAGAGGGCCCCAAGGATAACGATCGCGGCACCAAGACCATAGACCATGTTCATAATTTTCTTTCCTTTCTTTGATTGTGCTGCCATAATACTTCTTTTTAGTTGTTTAGTTTAGGTTAATGTTTAGAGATAAATAATTGAGTTGTAATTGTTCTTTTTTAGCGCATACGCGGATCGAGTTGCATCTCGTTGCCCAAATAATCTTGAACCGTGCGGAAACCGATGTAACTTCTTGCTGAATCGGCATATTCATAAGTTCGGACACCCACTTGTAGGAAGTACGAAACATCTTTCCAAGAGCCCCCACGTATTACTTTGCGCGCATTGTCCGGATCGTTCACGTTTGGATTCATGGAAGAAACGAATTCATAGGCTTCGGCATTGTAGGAAGCATTCACCCATTCCGAAACGTTCCCAGCCATATTGTAGAGGCCAAAATCATTCGGAAGGTACGAATCGGCTTCTACGGTGTAAAGGGCGGCATCGGCGGCATAATCGCCACGCAGAGGTTTGAAATTTGCCAAGAAACAAGCCCGGTCATCTTTGGTGTAAGGTCCTCCCCAAGGATATTTAGCAGCTTCCAGTCCGCCGCGGGCCGCATATTCCCATTCCGCTTCCGAAGGCAAGCGATAATCGGGAACTTGTCCGTCATTGCCATGTGTCCTATGATACAAGGTTCGCCAGTTGCAAAAAGCTTTGGCTTGCCCCCATGATACGCCAACTACAGGATAGTCATCGTAAGCGGAATGCCAAAAATAGGTGTTGTGCATGGGTTCATTATAGGAATAACTGAAATCCTTTATCCAAACAGTTGTATCGGGATAAACTTCAACCACGGTTTCTTTGATGTAATCGGCACGGTTTCCACCACCACGCGCAGCTGCCGAAATATCCATGGTTTTATACTGATATTGGAATTGGGTTACATCCATCAAACGGTAACCATTATAGGACTGCTCGGGTGGCAAATACATTTGGTCCATGACCGCCACATAATATTCATCCGGATATTCGCTTGTTTCCCAAATCAATTCCACATCCCAATTCAATGGCTGTTCCATGGGATCGTAATGGATCGAAAATTCTTGATAAGGGGTTTGGGTGTCATCGTCGCCTTTTTTGCTTTTCTTTTTGCTGCTTCCCGAATCTTTAAAGGCGTAGTCTTGAATGGATGCGCCTTTGTTTCCATTTCCTCCTCCTGTATTGTCGGCGGCGCCACCACCGGCCATTTCGGCTTCTTCAGCAAGTTTTTGTCGAATAATGGAATCGCGGACCCAACGCACGAACTGGCGATATTCGGAATTTGTGATTTCGGTTTCATCCATATAGTAGGAACGTACCGTTACTGTTTTTGCGGGCGCGTTGTTCATTTCGGCAATATCGTCTCCCGAATTCCCCATAATGAAGGAACCGCCGGGAACCAATGTCATTCCGTATGGTTTAACCGGGTTCCAATTTTTGCCTTCGACTCCTACCAATTGTCCCTGGTCGCCACCACCACATGCGGTGAGCACTAAAACAACGGTAATTAGGGAAAGAATTTTCTTCATAATTTACAGGTTGAGATGATCTGATTTTTTTGGAGCGTAAACGTATTTATTTATTTTCTGAAAAACAATTTTTTCTTGCATAAATAAAAAAAAATCGGGTTTAACAGGTATTTTAAATTTCATTTTTCTTTCTGGCCTTGTACCAACGCTCAGGAATTTCCTGATTGCAGGCATCCAAATAGTCTTGATTTGTACACGGTAATAACGTATGTTTTTTTAGTTTATTATTAACATTGGAAGAAAAAGGCAACTCGATCCACCATCTTTCCGAAATTCCACTCTTATAAAAAACCAAAATTTCGTCTTTAATCGGCACTTGGTATTTTATAAACTGATTTTTGGACGACAAGGTATGCTCATTTTTTCGGTAATTCATTCCTTCGATGAAATACCATATAATTTCAGCTGTCAGTAAAAAGGCCGATTCGGAAGTTTCGAGCTTTTGCAGTTCATAAATTCCGAATGAACTCACTTTATCGCTTATTCCCGTATAGCGCGCCAAGGTACAAATTTCTTTTCCATTGAAGCCATTCGGTGAAAAAAAAGTATTTTCACGAAGTGTTTCGGCATTTAAAGCACCAATATCCATACAAACCAAATTGGCATCGCGCAAGACGGGTTCGGATAGTTCCAAATTCGCGCCAATATCCCCGAGCCGGTATGCATCGAAATAGAGGCGTTCCATTAATTCAATTTCTTCTTGCGGGTTGAAATAGGTTTGGTAGCCAATATTGGAATAATTGAACAAATTGAACGGTTCATCCAAAATCATTTTTCCAATATAAGACTTGTTCGAAATATTCTTTCCAGCATCGCCCAAATCGAAAGTGGAATCGATGTTCACCAGGTTTACCATTTGCCCGAAATCATCGTAGGCACGGTATTGCGCATAAACCAAGTCCTGACTGCCACCTAAAATAATCGGAACAATTTTTCTTTTCAGTAATTCAGAAATAACCGATCGCAAAGCGAAATAGGTGTCTTCAACCGTGGCTCCTGCAGGAATATCGCCCAAATCAGCGATTTTTAAATGCCAATTTCCGGGAAACAATCCATATAATTTTTTTCGAATCTTGTTGAAAGTGAATTTTTTTTCAACTCCGTTTTCTTCCCTCCGGTTTTCCAAAACCCCAAACAGTGCAATATCGATGCCCTCCAAATTCGGAAAACCCTTTTGTTTTGAGTGGATTTGTAGCTGATGGAATAATGCCAACGAACTTTGTTGAAAGCTTTCTTCCAATAAATCGTTATCGAGGGGCGTCAAAAAATCCAGATTCATCAATTACTTCTTTTTTGAAACGGTTTTTTTGCGGGCGGTGGTTTTCTTTTTGGCTGTGGTCTTTTTGGCCGATTTTTTCTTTTTGGGGGCGTTTTTCTCAATAATAGATTTTACTTCTTCTAAATCCAAGGCTTTCGCATCAACGCTTTTTGGCAATTCGATTTTGGTTTTTCCTTTTATGATATTGCTTCGTCCCCAGCGCGCTTTTTCAACACGAATTCCTTCCTCTTCCCAGTTGTGAATCACTTTTTCTATTTCTTTCTGCTTCTTGTCTTCAATAAGTTGCACAATATCAGCCTCAGAAAGATTGTCGAAATCATATTTTTTGTTCACATTGATGAACATGCCGTTCCATTTCAAAAAAGGTCCGAAACGGCCCACACCTTTTTGAACATCTTTTCCTTCATATATATATATAGGAGCATCGGCTTTTTCTTTTTCTTCGATAAGTTCCAAGGCGCGATCGAAATCAACTTTCAGTGGGTCTTCCCCTTTGGCCAAAGAAACATATTTTTTGCCATATTTCACGTATGGTCCAAATCGGCCATTGTTCACCTCCACCGGTTCTTCTTTATATTCGCCCAGAGTCACCGGAAGTTTGAACAAATCCATTGCTTCTTCATAAGTGATGGTATTTAAAGTTTGGTCGGGTCGTAAACTCGCAAAGCGCGGTTTTTCTTCGTCTTCCACCGTTCCAATTTGAACCATTGGCCCGAATTTTCCCAATCGAACGCTCACGGGTTTTCCTGTTTCCGGATCTTTTCCCAGTACGCGTTCCCCGGTTTCCCGCTCTGCATTTTCGGCCACATCCACAACATTCGGATGAAATTGTGCGTAAAATTCTTTCAACATTTTTGTCCATTGCAAAGCGCCGTCGGCAATTTCATCAAAATCTTGTTCCACTTTTGCCGTGAAATGATAATCCAAAATAGTGCTGAAGTGGTTCACCAAAAAATCATTTACCACCATACCGACGTCGGTTGGCACCAATTTACCTTTATCGCTTCCCACTTTTTCGGTGAGGGTTTTTTGAGAGAGTTTATCTTTTTTAAGAGTGAACTGAAGGTATTTCCGTTCTGTTCCATCCACCGAACCTTTTTCCACATATTTTCTGTTTTGAATGGTGGAAATAGTCGGGGCATAAGTAGAAGGGCGTCCAATACCAAGTTCTTCCAACTTTTTTACCAAAGAGGCTTCCGTATATCGTGCCGGAGGTTGCGTGAAGCGTTCCGTGGCGGTTATATATTGATTGGCCAAAGTTTCTTTTTCTTTCATTTCCGGTAAAAGTCCCGCTTTTTCATCGTCTTCCTCATCTTGGCCTTCCAAATAAACTTTGAGAAAACCTTCAAATTTAATTACTTCGCCTTTTGCCACAAATTGTTCCTTGTTTTTATTGGAGTTGATTTTGACGGTGGTTCGCTCCAATTCCGCATCGCTCATTTGTGAAGCGATGGCGCGTTTCCAAATTAATTCGTAGAGACGTTGCTGATCGCGCTCGGCATCGACGCTATGTTTCGCAAAATTTGTTGGTCGGATGGCTTCGTGGGCTTCTTGTGCCCCTTTTGACTTTCCTGTATAATTTCGTCCTTTATAATAGGAGTTTCCGTACGCTTTCAAAATTTCTTTTTCGGCCCCTTTTTTTGCTTCGCCCGATAGATTGGTGCTGTCGGTACGCATATACGTAATATAGCCGGCTTCGTATAAGCGTTGAGCCATATTCATGGTTTTTGCAACCGAAAAATATAATTTCCTCGATGCTTCTTGCTGCAATGTGGAAGTGGTAAAAGGTGCGGCGGGTGTTTTTTTGAAAGGTTTTTTCGAGAGTTCACCGACGTGGTAAATGGCCTGTTTGCTTTTTTCCAAAAAGGTTTCGGCTTCGGCTTTGGTGGAAAAATTCTTGGGAAGTTTTGCTTTGAATTTTTGCCCTTCACTCGTGGTAAATTCTGCATCGATCCGGTAGGAAGCGGCCGGTTCAAAAGCCAGAATATCGCGTTCGCGCTCAACAATCAATCGAACGGAAACCGATTGAACGCGTCCCGCAGAAAGGCCTCCTTTCACCTTTCGCCATAAAATTGGGGAAAGTTCATAGCCCACCAATCGGTCCAAAACCCGACGGGCTTGTTGTGCGTTCACCAAATTGTAATCGATTCCGCGCGGGGTTTCAATTGCTTTTAAAATGGCAGATTTGGTGATTTCATGAAAAACTATTCGTTTGACTTTTTCGGAAGGAAGCCCCAATTCTTCGGCCAAATGCCATGCAATGGCTTCTCCTTCACGGTCTTCATCACTTGCGAGCCAAACCATATCGGCTTTTTTGGCAAAATCCCTTAATTTTTTGACGACTGCTTTTTTATCGCTGCTAATTTGATAGCGTGGTTTAAAATCACCATCAACGTCAACCCCCAGTTCTTTGGTGGGCAGGTCGGCGATATGGCCAAAACTTGATTCCACTTTATAGTTGTTCCCTAAAAATTTTTCAATTGTTTTTGCTTTTGCGGGCGACTCCACGATAACCAAATTCTTCGGCATAAGTTACTGTTTTTCTGAATTGCAAAAGTAGAAGAATTTTTTAATTGGCAAGTTTGAATAAAATGTGGCCAAAAACAAACAATTTTTTTGGTTGGTTTAATCTAAAAAAATCCTCGATGGCTCTGCCTCGGGGATAGTTGGTTTCAAGAAATTTTTTATTGCCAATCCAGGGGTAAATCTTAAAAGATAATTCACTTTCCCTAATCAAAAGTGAAATAACACTTGCTTAACAGGTCTTACCTTTAAGTTTATTAATTTCCCCATGTTATTCACCTAAAAAATAAATAATATGAAAAGGAAATTAAGTATTGGTCTAATGCTTCTGCTATGCAGCTTTGGAGTATTTGCCCAATCATCGAAACAACGGGAATTGATGGATGATGCCCAAGAAGCAAAGGCGGCATTTATTGCCGAAGATTCAGAAATGGCGGAGTTTTTTGAAAACTCCGTGGGTTATGTTATTTTTCCCAATGTGGGAAAAGGCGCCTATATTGTTGGTGGCGCGTCTGGAAATGGGGTGGTTTACAAAGACGGCGAAATGATTGGCATGGCCGATTTGAAACAAGTTGATGTGGGACTACAGATAGGCGGAAAAGCCTTTCGCGAAGTTCTTTTCTTCCAAACTGAGGAAGCCTTAAGTAATTTTAAAGAAGGAAATTTTGAACTTTCCGGTAACGCCTCGGCTGTTGTTTTAGAAGAAGGTTTGGCCAAAACCGTCAAATTTAAAGATGGTGTGGCCGTGGTAACCATGCCAAAAGCCGGAGCGATGATAGAAATTTCGGTCGGAGGTCAGAAATTTGGGTACGAAGCATTTCAGCAATAATGTTTTAGGCTTTAAACCAAATGAAAGCGAAGGCAGAAGAAGGTGAAAATCTTCTTCTGTTTTTTTTTGAATTTGAAGAAAGTGTTGTACGGTTACCACGAAGTAATCACAAACTCACAACGTCGATTGGTTTCATGTTGCTTTTCGGTACATGAATTTTCCGGAACACATTCTATTATTGGTTTGCTTTCGCCATAACCTTGAGAAGTTAAACGCGATGCATCGATTCCGCTTTCAATTAAATACTGCATCACAGAAGCTGCTCGTTTTCCCGAAAGTTCTTCGTTGTAACTTTTTGTTCCGCGAACGTCGGTATGCGCTCCAATTTCGACTTCGATCGTTGGGTATTTTTTAAGTATGGCAACAACTTTATTCAAAATAGGTTTCGCTTCCTTACGAATATTCCATAAATCATAATCAAAATGAATGGGTGCGGTTTGTATCAACAACCGATCTTTTTTCTGAACAATTTCGTTCTCCAAATTCAGCAATTTTTCTTTTCGTAAAGTTGCTTCAGATTGAATTTTGGAAAGTTTCAATTTCGTTTCATTATCTTTTTCAGAAATAAAATCCGTGGAAATTTTGAGGCTGTCGCTCTGGTAATTTTTTTTGGAAGCTTGTAATAGATAGGTTGCTCCACATTCAACCTTAAAATTAAATGTGCCATTTTTTGAAACCAAAATACTGTCCAGGACTTTTGTTTCATTTTGAATTTTTACCCAGGAATTTTCCAAAGATTGTTGCGTTTTTTTATCTACAACAACGCCTTTTATGATTTGAAAACATCGCGGAACATCGAGCGGTTTGGTTTCATGGATTTTATAAATATCGTCATTTCCTTTTCCGCCCGGCCGGTTGGATGAAACAAAACCGTTTTTGGTTTCCGGATCGATGGAAAAAGCGAAATCGTCATAACCCGAATTGACCGGGAGTCCTACATTTTCGGGTTTATCAAAGTTTGTTTTTGCTTTTTTTGCCATAAAAATATCCAAAAAACCAAATGTCGGATGCCCGTCTGATGCGAAATACAGATTTCCTTGAGCATCCAAAAATGGAAACTGTTCTTTATATTTTGTGTTGATTTCCGGACCCAAATTCATCGGGTTTTGATAGGTTTCGGTTGAGACTTTGTACAAATCGAAACTGCCTTGGCCACCGGGCATATTGGAAGAAAAATACAGGATTTTTCCGTCTGGGGAAAGTGCCGGGTGTTCTGTGGAATAATCATCGCTGTTGAAAGGAAGGGATTTTATATTGCTCCATTTTCCATTTTTCCATTCGGCTTTATAAATTTTTAAATTGTTTACCTGTTTGGAATCCAGTTTTATTTTTCCCTCCATATAATTGTTTCGGGTGAAATAAACGGTTTTGCCATCAGAACTGAAAGTTGCACTGGATTCATGGAATTGGGTCGTCAATTCTTCCGAAAACAAAGTTGGAATTTCATTTTTATTTGAATTTTTCGGAAGACAATACAAATCCAAATACGGCAAATTGTCCCACCGGAACATTTTGGAAAAGAGTCCGGTTTCTTTGCGGCTTGCGGCGAAAATGAGTTGGTTGTTAAAAACCGTTCCGCCAAATTCCGAAAATGGCGAATTGAACGGCAAATTTTCCATTTCATAACGGTCGCCAATGGATTTCACCCGTTCCAAATAAGCGGAATCTTTTCTTAATTTTTGCTTGTCTTCGGGGTTTTCTACCAAAAATTTATAGCTGATTTCGGCCACTTTATCCGTTTTTCCCAAAGCTTTCAGTACTTGAACATAACGAAAAGCATATTCTTCGTTCATAAATTGTGGATAATTTCGGGCCATTTTCTCGTACCATTTCCTGGCATTTTCAAGTTGAAACGTGTAACAGTACGAGTCTGCCAAATTCAACATGGTCTGTGGACTTTTGTCGGCCAATTCTTCATAAAGCGGAATGGCATCGGAATAAAACGTGTTTTCAAAAAAACGGTTGGCGAGGTTGAGCCGGTAGTCTTGTCCTTGCACGGTGGCTATGGATAAAAGTATTGTACCTATGAAGAAATAAAAACTGTATTTATTTTTCATCTGCTATTTTTATTGTTTGGATGAAGTTGTTGCAGTTAATTAAATTTTGTTATCCTTAACTGGCAATAGCGGCAAATGTTATTTATTAATTTCTGCTACAATCGGCTTAACATTTTCGATTGAAATACATCCACTTATTCCCACTGAATTTGAATTTGCTGTCGTGTTGATGAGCTTTATATAACTTAAAAAATCAATACCCATTAACCCAATACTACCTTTTTTTTCCGCTTCTTCGACATACTGATTTAAACTTTCTAAAATATTATAATAAGGAGTTGTAATGAAAGAAGTTATACCTATTACTTCGTCATTCTCAGGCTTGTCAGATAACAAAATTAACGGACCGCCAGAATTACCTTTATTTGTGGTCATATCTAACCAAGCAACGTTTCTTTTAATATTTTTCTTTTCATTTATTGTTTGGGTGAAAAATGATGATATTATTCCCGTAGAAATAAAAGGCTCATTTAAATTTAACGGAAAACCACAAGTATAAACGGATGCTCCTTCATAAGCAGTAGAATAGTTCCCTAATTTCAAAAAATTGGTTTTAATTTCTTTAGTAACTTTTAAAATGCAATAATCCCAATTAATAGCATTTTTAACAACAGCTTCGTTTGATATATTTAATACAATATCCAGTGGGATGGTGTCGTTTTTGAAGTTCACAAAGAAGAAGTTACTTTTTATTTTTCCTGTAGAATCTATTTTTGTCTCTTTATTAAAAATAACATGCCAATTTGTTAAAAGAAAACCATTGCTTGAAATAAAAAATCCGGTTCCAGATTTCTGATTATCAACTAGTATTTTTCCCGTACTTTCTTTTAATTTAGTTATTCTTTTTAAGGTCATTTCTTTGTTTCCAAAAACTCCATTATTTTGACTAAAAGCAAAATTTATGGATAGGATAATGAATATTATGATTATATGATTTTTCATAAGAATTGCGAATATCTTCCTGCCTCAAATTTAAGCGAAAGAGTGGGAATCCACAATTTAAGGTTGTAAAAATAATTTTTGAATTTGGCATGAAAAAACCCGCAAAACAAATTTCGCGGGTTCTTTCCCCTTCCCTTTGGGAAGAGTCGATAGGCATTTTATTTTTCAAACTCCTTCAAAGTCCGCGTAATAATTCCCACACAATCCATCAATTGTTCTTCCGTCATTACCAAAGGTGGCGCAAAACGGATGATGTTTCCGTGGGTTGGTTTGGCCAAAAGTCCGTTTTCTTTCATTGCCATACAAATATCCCAAGCTGTGGAAGAGTCTTCGGTATCATTAATGACAATCGCGTTCAACAACCCTTTTCCACGAACCAGTGTAACCAAATCGGAATTATCGATGTATTTGTTCATTTCCACCCGAAAAATTTCGCCCAATTTTTCAGCATTTTCTGCCAAATTCTCGTCTTTCACCACTTGCAAAGCCGCAATGGCGACCGCAGCAGCCACGGGATTTCCACCAAATGTGGAACCATGTTGCCCGGGTTTGATGACTTCCATGATTTCATTGTCGGCCAAAACTGCGGAAATAGGATAGGAGCCTCCCGACATGGCTTTTCCCAACGTAACAATATCAGGTCGCACATTTTCATGATCGCAGGCCAATAATTTTCCGGTGCGCGCGATGCCGGTTTGGATTTCATCAGCAATAAAAAGCACGTTATATTTTTCGCACAATTCTTTTGCTTTTTGCAAATAACCGGCTGTGGGAACATACACGCCCGCTTCACCTTGAATCGGTTCTACCAAAAATCCGGCAACATTGTTTGGATTGTTTTTGAAAGCTTGCTCCAAATCGTCTAAATCATCGTATTCCACAGCGAAAAACCCTGGGGTATAAGGGCCAAAATGATTCCGTGCATCTTTGTCATTGCTAAAGGAAATTATGGTGGTCGTTCTTCCGTGGAAATTGTTTTTGCATACAATAATTTCGGCTTTTCCTTCGGGAATTCCTTTCTTTTCATACGCCCATTTTCGGCATAATTTAATGGCGGTTTCAACGGCTTCCGCGCCGGTGTTCATCGGCAAAAGTTTGTCATAACCAAAATATTTGGTTGCGAATTTTTCATATTTTCCCAGCATATCATTGTAAAATGCGCGCGAAGTCAAAGCCAAAGTGCTGGCTTGGTCGATCAAAGCTTGAGTGATTTTTGGGTGGCAATGACCTTGGTTCACAGCGGAATAGGCCGAAAGGAAATCATAGTATTTTTTGTCTTCTACGTCCCAAACAAAAACACCTTCCCCCTTTTTTAGAACCACGGGAAGTGGATGATAATTGTGTGCTCCATATTGGTTTTCCATTTCAATGGCTTGTTCGGAAGAAGTGATTTCGGTTACTGACATAAGTGTATTTTTTAAAATTATTGTTGATCGAATTTTAATTTTTTGGGGAAAACAGTTTCTTTTCCAAGAAGCTGCAATTTACTGAATCTCTATGGGATTTTTCAAATTGGAAAGGCTAAAGTTTTGTTGCATTTCTGTTTGGGACACATAAAAAAGGAAATAGGAACGGTTTCAATTTATTCAAAAATGTAATATTGCAATATTACGGATTAGCTTTCTGAAATATTTACCCGAAATTTTCCATAGGACTGTTTTAATTGGAACAACAATTGTCCCATCTTTAAATTCCCCATTTTCAAATCCCGAAAGCTGTGGCGATTTCGTATTTTTGCCCAATGGCAAGAAAAAACAAACGAAGCATTTTTGAATCGGTGGAAGTGACCGATGCGGGAGCCAAAGGAAAAGCAGTCGGAAAAGCGCCCGATGGAAAAATAATTTTTATCGACAATGCCGTTCCCGGCGATGTGGTGCGTGTTCAAACCACACAGAAACGAAAAGCATTTTACAAAGGAACCGCCATTTCATTTGAAAAACTTTCAGAAAAAAGAACGGAGCCGGTGTGCCAACATTTCGGAACTTGCGGCGGATGCAAATGGCAAAATATGAATTATGAACATCAGCTTTTTTACAAGCAAAAAGAGGTAGAAAATAATTTGAAACGCATCGGAAAAATCGAATTGCCAGAAATTTCACCTATTTTGGGTAGCGAAAAAACCTATTTCTACCGGAATAAAATGGAGTTTTCCTTTAGCGATAGCCGATGGTTGACAGCGGAAGAAATTAATAGTGGAAAGGAATTCGACAACAAAAACGCGTTGGGTTTTCATATTCCGGGAATGTGGGACAAGATTTTGGACATTGAAAAATGTTGGTTGCAGGAAGATCCGAGCAACCAAATCCGGAATAAAATAAAGAAATTTGCCACCAAAAACGGACTTTCTTTTTTCAATCCACGAAAACAGGAAGGTTTTTTGCGCACCTTGATGATCAGGACTTCTTCCACTGGGGAAGTGATGGTTTTGATCCAATTTTTTAAAGAAGACGAAAGCAAACGCAACTTGCTGTTGGATTATATAAAGGAAGAATTTCCACAAATCACTTCCTTGCTTTACGTGATCAATCCCAAAGGAAACGACACCATTTACGATCAAGAAGTTATTTGTTATGCCGGACGCGACCATATTTTTGAGGAAATGGAAGGTTTGAAATTCAAGATAAACGCAAAATCTTTTTATCAAACCAATTCAGAGCAAGCATACGAATTGTATAAAATAACCCGTGATTTTGCGCAACTTGGCCCTGAAGACTTGGTTTACGATTTATATACCGGCACCGGAACCATTGCGCAATTTGTGGCAAAAAATGCCAAAAAGGTAATTGGGGTCGAAGCCGTTCCCGAAGCCATTGAAGATGCCAAATCGAATGCCGCGCTGAACAAAATCGACAATGTTGAATTCTATGCCGGCGATATGAAAAAAGTGTTCAACGAAGAATTTATTGCGGCACACGGCCGACCGGATGTTATCATTACCGATCCGCCGAGGGATGGAATGCACAAAGACGTAATTGCCCAAATTATAGAAATTCTCCCAAAGCGAATTGTTTACGTAAGTTGCAATTCGGCAACGCAAGCCCGGGATTTGGCTTTATTGGATGAATATTACAAAGTGACAAAAGTGCAACCGGTGGATATGTTTCCCCAAACGCATCATGTGGAGAATGTAGTTTGTTTGGAGAAGTTGTGAGTTATGGGTTAGGAGTGTCACCCTGAATTTATTTCAGGGTCTTACAATGCTCAAAGAAGATGCTGAAATAAATGCTGAAACAAGAGATGCTGAAACAAGTTCAGCATGACAGACTCGATCCACGAATTGTCGCCCTGAATTTATTTCAGGGTCTTACGATGTTGAAAACAAGAGATGCTGAAATAAATGCTGAAACAAGAGATGCTGAAACAAGTTCAGCATGACAGAATTTTGAATCTATAATAATGAACAAGAACTGTCTTTTTTTTGTATTGCTGATTTCCATTTTGGCTGTTTCTTGCCAGAAAGACGATATTTGTCCCGAAACGGCCGAAACAACTCCTATGCTGATTATCCGCTTTTATGATTTTGAAGACCAGACAAAACTGAAAAAGGCGATTGGTTTGAATTTGATTGCGGAAGGCCAAACCGATTCTTTGTTCACGGATGCGCAAACAACTGATAGTATAGCGATTCCGTTGAAAACCTTTCAGAATTACACGCATTACCAATTTATTGTGCATATAGGTGAAGAACCCAATACCCAGTTGCCGACCAATGCCGATACGCTGCAATTTTCCTATTTTCCGGAAGAAGAATATTTAAATAAAGCTTGTGGTTTCAAAACGGAATTCTTGGATTTTAATGCTTTGAAAGTTTCCGAACCCAATGGGGAAAATTGGATAAAAAATATTATTGTCGAACAAACAAAAATTGAAAATGAAACCGGGGCGCACCTTTCTATTTTCCATTAGTGTCATACTGGTTTTTTGCCAACAGGTTTTTTCACAAGAAGAAATGGCAAAGGATTCCGTGGTTTATCCTGAAAAATTTGGTGTCAGGGTGGGGGTCGATTTGAGCAAACCGGTTCGAAGTTTGCTCGATGATGATTACACCGGATTCGAAATTCTGGGCGATTATAGGGTTTACCGCGATTATTATGCCGCGGTGGAATTTGGGAACGAATCATTTCTATATGACGAACCGAATTTGAAAGCAGAAACCAAAGGAAGTTATTTTAAAGTTGGTGCCAATTACAATGCCTATTCCAATTGGTTGGACATGCAAAACAGTATTTATGTCGGTCTCCGTTATGGTTTTTCTTCTTTTTCCGAAACATTGGAAAGTTATTCAATTTACACCGATTCCGATTATTTTGATCCGGATATTCGCACGATAAATCAAGAATATTCGGACCTCACGGCGAGTTGGTTGGAATTTCAGGCAGGAATAAAAGCTGAAGTCTTGCACAATATTTTCTTGGGCGTTCATGTGGAACTAAAACGGCGATTGAACCAGAAAGCCCCGACCGGGTTCGACAACTTATACATTCCCGGATTCGGAAAAACTTATGAGGGTAGCTTTTTTGGTGTGGGATGGGGTTATTCAATTTCCTATTTGATCCCGATTTATTCGAAGTGAAGTTAGCGGAATTACCTGCAAGGTTTCAAAACCTTGTAAGTATAAAAAATCTACAAGCTCAAAAAAAGTCCTTTCAGAAAAAGCCTTTTCACAAAAAATAAGCCAATACGATTCCCAGAATTACCGATAGCATTTTAGAGGAATTGAACCGATGGTCTTTTGAAGCTTCGAAGAGAATAGTGGTGGAAATATGTAGAAAGATTCCAATCACAAGTGCGTTTATATATATTTCCAGAGAATTGAAAAAGTAAGTATGTGCTTGTAGAAAACTTCCCAATGGCGTCATCAAGGCAAAAAATAAAAGGAAAAGCGCGCTCTTGGTTTTTCCCAAATTGGAATGAAGCAAAAAAGAAGAAATAATTACTGCAATCGGTATTTTGTGGATAACAACCGCAAATAACAAATGATGATTTTCATGAATAGGAAATCCTTCCAACAAAGAATGTGCGCACAAACCGATGAACAACGCCCACGGAAATTGGTTGTGGTTTTCCAACGGATGCAAATGACCATGTTCGGCACCTTTGGAAAGAAATTCCAGCATAATTTGCAGCAAAATTCCCAGCATAATAAAAACTCCAACATTTGAGGAAGTATGTTGGTAAACCGCCGGCAAAAATTCGAAAACGGTGATGGAAAGCAAAAAAGCCCCACTGAAAGAAAGTAATAATTTGACCGTATTGGAAGAAGCTTTTAGGAAAAGCGCGATCGCAAATCCCAAGATTACGGCAATAATTGGCAGTAAAAGGCTCATTGGCAAAAAACAGACATTGTTTCAAAGTATTTGTAAAAAACTGTCCTGCAAGGTCTTTTTTGGACCTTGTAGGTTTTGCTTTAATTCTTGTTCATACCTACAGGGTTTTTAAAACTTTGCAGGAAATACTATTTATGCGTTCCGGAAATAGGAAGCAATTTAGAACCTCCCCGGCAAAATTAACTTATTTTTGCCGGTAACGGAAACGAGCTTATGGAAAATAATTTTAAAATGCTTGCGAAAACCCTCTATGGATTCGAACCCATTTTGGCAAAGGAACTACGCGATTTGGGGGCAATGGATGTAAAGGAAGGTGTCCGCAATGTTGAATTTTGGGGTGACAAAGGTTTTATGTACAAAGCCAATTTATGTTTGCGAACGGCCATTAAAATTTTGAAACCATTTCAGCATTTCAAAGTGTTTTCCGAGGAAGATCTTTATAAAAAAGTCTATGCGATCGACTGGTCGAATTATTTGGATCCCACGGGTTCCTTGGCGATCAATTCCACGATATTTTCTGATAAATTCAAGCATTCGCAATTCATTTCATTAAAAACCAAAGATGCGATTGTGGATAAATTCCGGAATGAAACAGGAACTCGTCCGAACGTGGATTTGGATTATCCCGATTTGCGCATCAATGTACATATTGAAAATGACCACTGCACGTTGTCTTTGGACAGTTCGGGTCAATCCTTGCACAAAAGAGGTTATAAAACCGCCACCAACATTGCACCCATGAACGAAGTTTTGGCGGCCGGATTGTTGTTACATTCGGGTTGGGATGGGCAATGCGATTTTTTGGACCCAATGTGCGGCAGTGGTACCATTCTTATTGAAGCTGCGATGATTGCATGCAACATTCCCCCAAATTTGAATAAAAAGGAATTTGGTTTTGAAAAATGGAAAGACTGGGATGTAGATTTATATGAGAAAATCGAAGAATCGGTTCTCGGGAAAATTCGCGGTTTTGAATATTCCATTTTAGGATATGACAAAGCACCATCCGCGGTTCGCAAAGCAATCGACAACATTGAAAATGCAAATCTTTCTGAATTCATTTCAGTGGAACGGCAGAACTTTTTTGAAACCGAAAAGCACACCGATAAACATTTACACATGGTTTTCAATCCGCCTTATGGCGAGCGTTTGGAAATTGATATGCCTAGTTTTTACAGGGAAATAGGCGATACCTTGAAGCAAAATTATCCCGGAACGGAAGCTTGGTTCATTACTTCGGACATGGAAGCTATTAAAAATGTAGGCTTGAAACCATCGCGAAAAATTAAAGTTTTCAATGGAAAGTTGGAAGCAAAATTATTGAAATATGTAATGTACGAAGGCACTAAAAAATTTAAGGGGAAATAGCGATTGGCCAATGATATGCTTTATGTAAAAAACACACCGGTTAAATCAAACTAACCAGAAAATGATTATATTTGGATAAAACCAGAAAAAATGAGCATTCAAACAATATCAGTAGATTTTCCCAATGATATTTTGTTGGCATTGAACGAATCCGAAAACGATTTGAAAAAGCGAATTAAAATAATCTTGGCAATTCAATTGTACAAAATACAAAAACTTACCATAGGAAAAGCTGCCCAACTTTCCGGACTATCAAGGTTTGAATTTGAAAATGAACTTTCAAAAAATAAAATTCCAATTTCAAATCTGACCGAAAAAGATATCCTAAGCGACATAGAAAAATTGGCATAATGAAAAACGGACTTGTAATCGCAGACGCAGGACCCATTTTCTCATTGGCAATCATTGACGAGTTGGAATTATTGAACCAACTCTTTGATGAAATTAAAATATCAAAAGCCGTTTGGGAAGAAATAAGTTTGGACAAAACCACCAAATTCTATAAAAAAATAGAACGCTTTTTTAAACCAAAAATCACCAATATCAAAGGTTTCAACGAACTGACTTTTGTTATGGATTACGGGGAGTCAGAATCTGTAATTCTTTACAAAGAACTGAACGCTGACTTTTTACTTATCGACGATAAAAAAGCCAGAAGCATCGCCGAAAATTTTGGTATAAAATGTATTGGAACATTGGGAATTTTATCGGTAGCAAAAAGCAAAGGAATTATCACAGAACTTAGACCGATATTTAAAATCTTTATAGAAAATAATCGATACTACTCTATAAAATTACTGAATACCCTATTGGAAAAACATAACGAACCGAGAATAAAGCACAAAGCATAACGGTTTGGCTATGAAAAGTAGCGGAAAAAACA
>DASSWN010000028.1:0-4110 GCA_035704905.1 Flavobacteriaceae bacterium | reverse complement strand
GTTTTTTTTCAGATTTATTCCAATTCTTTCCTTAAAATTTTTGCACTTCCGGCTTATTTGTTTTACCTGCTTTTTGGTGCGGTTTCTACTTTTGTGATCTGGATTTCGGATTTTGTGCTTCGGAAAGTTTTCAAAACCGAAGGCGACGACGTGCAGTTGGTTTTCAGCAAAGTGGAGTTGGGAAATTATATCAACGAGCAAATGGAGGAATTCGATGAAGGGGAAACCGTTGATTCCGAAATACAATTTTTCCAAAATGCACTGGAATTTTCTGAAGTAAAATCGCGTGAAGTGATGATTCCGCGCACAGAAATTGTGGCCGTGGATATTTCCACCCATCCAAAAGAACTGATCAAAATATTCACAGAAACGGGGCTTTCGAAAATACTCGTTTACAAAGGAACAAATGATAATATTGTGGGATACATCCACTCTTTCGAACTTTTTAAGAAACCCAACGATTTAAAATCAATTTTGATCCCCGTTCCTTTTGTCGCTGAAACAATGCTGGTGAAAAACGTGCTGAATATGCTCATAAAAAAGCGGAAAAGTATTGCCGTGGTCATTGATGAGTATGGTGGAACCAGTGGCATGATGACGGTCGAGGATATTGTTGAAGAACTTTTTGGCGAAATAGAAGATGAACATGATTCAGTGATGTTGATCGAACAAAAAATTTCGGAAAACACCTATCTTTTTTCGGGCCGCATGGAAATAGATTACATCAACGAAACCTATAAACTCAACCTTCCGGAAGGTGAAAACTACGAAACCCTGGGCGGACTTGTGGTAAGTCACACCGAAGAAATCCCGGAACAAGGAGGACAGGTGAAAATTGAAAATTTCAAACTGAAAGTTGTCGAGGTTTCTAATACAAAAATTGAACTTATAGAGGTGGAAGTGTTGGAATCTTGAAGTTGAAACCTTGGCTTATTTGTATTAGAATAGGTTTAAATATCAAATTTTGCACACTCAATTTTAAACCCTCAACTTTTTCACCAGAGAATGTTTTATAGTTTCGTTAAATAGTTTATTTTCGCACACGATATTTTTAGAATCATAAAATGGCAGTATTAAATAAGATTAGACAACGATCGATATTCCTGATCGTGATTATTGCATTGGCACTTTTTTCTTTTGTGCTTTCCGACATCATTCGAAACGGCGGGTTTTCCTCTTCAAAAGCCGACAGCAACATTGGTAGTGTGAACGACGAAGAGGTCGAACGCGAAGACTTTGCGCGGCAAGTGGAAAGTTTTCAGCGCAACAGTCAACGACAAATGACCACGATGCAGGCCGTGAACCAGGTTTGGGACAGCAAAGTGCGCGAACTATTGTTGGCACAGCAAATGGAAGAACTTGGCATCGATGTTGGCCGGGCCCAAATCAATGAGCTTTTGGAACAGCAGTTGGCGAATAATCCAAATTTTGCAGACGAAAGCGGGTTTTTCAGTTTTGATGTGTTGCGTGAATACGTTGCCAATTTGAAGGCAACTTCTCCACAAGCATACGATCAGTGGGTCAGTTTCGAAAATAGCGTTGCCCAAGCCGCAAAAGCACAGATTTATTTCGATATGATAAAAGCCGGTGTAGGCGCTACTTTATTGGAAGGAAAGCAGGCCTATCAATTGGAAACTGATAATATTGATATTCAATATGTTCAAATTCCATATACTTCTGTCGAAGACGTGAAAATTAGCGATGATGACGTGATGGCTTATATGAAAAACCATTCAGAAAAATACAAGTCCGAAGCTTCACGCGATATTCAGTATGTGCTGTTTCAGGAAACCCCTTCCGAAGAAGATGAACTTGCGGTCAAGGAAGATTTGATGGCCCTGATGAACAACCGCGAAGAATATAATTCGGCTACAAAATCCAACGATACCATTCAAGGTTTCAAAAGTGCTGAAAACTATAAAGAATTCGTCAACCGAAACTCCGATATTCCTTTTCAAGACCGTTTTTATTTTAAGGAAAATTTGCCGGAAGAAATTTCCGATGAATTATTTTCTTTGAATAAAGGCGAAATTTATGGACCGTACAAATTAAATGGTTCCTGGAACCTTACAAAATTGATTGAAACCAAAAATTTACCGGACTCCGTGAAAGCAAGCCATATTTTGATTTCTTGGGAAGGATTGCGCACCGCGAACGGGATTACGCGTTCAAAGGAAGAAGCCAAAAGTTTGGCCGACAGCCTACTGGTTGAAGCTGGAAAGAGCGATGAAAAATTCGATGAAATTGCGGCCAAATATTCCGCCGATAATTCCAATAAAGACAATGGGGGCGACCTCGGATGGTTTACGTATGGACAAATGGTGCCGCCTTTCAACGATTATGTTTTTTCCAACAAAAAGGGCGATATAGGAATTGTTGAAACGGATTTCGGATTTCACATTGTTTCAATTGAAGATCAAACGGAAGAAGAAAAGGCCATCAAAATTGCCACGGTTTCCAGAAAAGTGGAAGCTTCCGAAAAAACCATGAATGACCTATACACAAAAACCACCAGTTTTCAGTTGGCTGCCGGAAAGGAAGGTTTCAACGAAGTCGCGAAATCCGATACCTTGCTAAAAGTGCGTCCGGTGAAAGGCATTAAAGTTCTGGACGAAAATTTACCGGGCATTGGTGCTAAACGAAATATTGTTCAATGGGCGTTTCAGGAAGATGTGGAAGTTGGAGATATTAAACGTTTTGATGTCAATGGAGGCTATGCGGTTGTGCAGTTGACCGGTAAGAATCCCGAAGGTTTAATGTCTGTGGAAAAAGCTTCGGCAACCATCAAACCAATTCTTCAAAAAGAAAAAAAGGCTGAAATTATTAAAGGAAAAATCAACGGAAACGATCTCGCTGTAATTGCACAAAATAATGGGACACAAATTAAATCTGCTACAGGAATTAGTCTTGGCGAACCCATGATTAGTGGTGCCGGAAACGAGCCCGAAGTGGTCGGTGCAGCATTTTCTTTGAACGAAGGACAAACGACTGCGCCCATTGCGGGGGAAAAAGGGGTTTATGTGGTTAAGGTGACCAACCGCACGGAAGCTCCGGAATTGGCATCTTATGCTGCAATTGCTTCTCAAGAAACAGAAAAACGTTCAGCTGCGATCGGAACAGGAAATGGTCCTGTAGTGGAGGCTTTGAAGGAAGCAGCGGAAATTGAAGACAATCGGGCTACATTTTATTAAACCGAAACCAACTTCATTAAAAAAGCCTTTTCATCTTTTGAAAAGGCTTTTTTATTTCAAAACTCAAAACTCAAAACTCAAAACTCAAAACTTCATAACTAGCCGTTGCTCATATTACCCGGTTCAATTTGTGGGAAAGATTCACTTCCAATTTTTTATAAAGTAAGATTTCGTCGATAACTTCCAAGTTTTGCTCCGCACGGTTTTCTTTAATACTTTCATTGAGTTCCGCTACTTTTTTCTTGATATAAAAACGTCTCAAATTCCAGATGGTTTCATTCACTTCGCGGGGTTCCAACTCGCTTTTGTCTTTCACATAAATATCTTTGTCTTCCCAACGGTGCAAGGTATTTCGTTCGTTTTGCATTAGAATCGAAGTGATTTCTGCGGCTTGTTTTTCGGAAATTTGGTTGATGAAGGTATCTATTTTTAGGGTTTGCTGGGTTTTGAACTCATCTATGATTCGTGAATATAAATCTCGAAAAATCTCGTTTGCAAATTCAATTTCGTCTTCCTGTAAATCCAAATAGATTTTTTCGTAAACCGCCAATTCTTTTTTTACGGACACCGTCTGATCTAAATCTTCCGCCGTTTCATCGATAAGGTCATATTCAAATTCTTCTTTTACAGAACCATAACGCAACAAAAGTCCAATAATAATGCGTTCCAGTTCAAATTGCGGATCGACCTGCGGTTTGGTTTCTTCTGTTTTTTTCACGCCTTCGAAGATTTTTCGGGGCGTTGCCTTTTTCGTTTGGGAAGATTCTTTTGCGAGAATTTGTGCTAAGGTGCTAAACAATACTTCTTCCGAAATATCCATGGTTGACGCGCATTCTTTCACATAAATTTCTTGCTGAATTTTATTGGGGATTTTTGAAATGCTTTCGACCATATCGCGGATAACTTCCGCTTTTTTTAC
>DASSWN010000052.1:0-12927 GCA_035704905.1 Flavobacteriaceae bacterium | reverse complement strand
AACGGTAGAAAAAAAACAAAAAAAATGAAAATATTAAACAGCGATAAAAAAAACGATGTATTGCGGTCAATGATCCGGATTTTGGACAAAAACCGTCAACACATACTGGAAGCCAACAAGAAGGACCGGGAAAATTTTCAGCGTGACCACCAAGCGCTTTACGACCGTTTGGTAGTGAACGATGAAAAAATAGACGATATGGCCCGGGCCGTCCGCGAAGTGATGGAACAAGAAGATCCGGTGGGAAAAACAATATCCGAGCACAATCTGGACAACGGTTTGAAAATCGTGAACAAAACTGACCCCTTCGGCACAATCCTCATCATCTACGAATCCCGTCCCGATGTAACCATTGAGGCAGCGGTGCTCGCTTTCAAGGCCAACAACAAAATTTTGCTGAAAGGCGGAAAAGAAGCCTACCACAGCAATATGGCTTTGGAAAAATGTTGGCACGAAGCCTTGGAAGAAAACCGTTTGAGTAGGGAATGGATAACTTTGATGCACAAAAACCGGGAAGAAACACGGGAGTTTTTGAGAAACCCCTCGGAAAAACTTGACCTTATCGTTCCAAGAGGAGGTGAAAGATTGATTGCCTTTGTCAAGGAACACGCAAAATGTGCCGTGCTGATAAGCGGCCGCGGGAACAACTTCCTGTATGTTGACGAAGACGCCGATTGGCCCCAAAGCCTGGAAGTAATTTTGAACGCCAAAACCGATAAGATTTCCGGTTGCAACGCCCTGGACAAAGTTTTGTTGAACCCCAACATGCCCGACTTTCAAAACCGTGTGGAAGAACTGCAAAAAAGCTTGCAAGAAGCCAAAGTCGAAATTGTGGTGGATGAAAGAATCAAAAAAATCCTTCCCAAAGAAAATTCAATACAAAGCGAAAAGGCATGGGATGAAGAATTCCTGGCCATGAAAATCTTGCTTGGCGAAACCGAAAACATGGAGAAAGCCATCGAAAAAATAAACAAACATTCGGGAAAACATTCCAATACCATTATGACCGTTGATTCGGAAAAAGCCCAAAAGTTCATGGAACAGGTCGATAGCGCGGCGGTTTATCAAAATGCCTCAACCCGGTTTACGGACGGCGGGCAAATGGGCGTCGGCGCCGAACTCGCTATCAGTACCGACAAACTGCACCATCGTGGACCATTGGGGCTGAAACAACTGACAACCAACAAATATTATGTGTTTGGTAATGGGCAGGTGAGGCGTTGATATATCGAGATTATTTCCCGTAATTGTTTCTGTGTTCTAATTTGTTATTTATATTTACAAAAAATAAATAGGAAATGTCGGCCATTCTTTTATAGGATTTGGCATAAGCCGCCCGGTACAATGAAAAAAGGTGAGGTTTACGAAGTTTTTTTTGACCCCACCTTGGGAAGCGAACAATCGGAAAGACGACCCGCCCTAATTATTTCCGGAAATTTGGCAAATAATAACCTGAAAACGGTAATTGTCTGCCCGATGACGAGCAAATTAAAAAACTACCACGGGAATTTAATTTTGGAACCTTCCGAAAAAAATGGACTATCTAAAAAATTTGAAGTCATGGCAATACATATTAGATCCATTGCGAAAGAACGCCTAAAAGTAAAATTGGGAACGTTGACTGCTTCTGAAATGAATACGGTAGAAGTTAGCCTGCAAAAAATAATAAAATACTGAAAAATTTCAATCTAAAGATAACCGTCTTGGTGAATATATAATATGCAAAAGACACAAAATTATGTTATCGGCCAATGGGTCGATGGAAAAGGAGAAGGAACACCCGTTTATGATTCCGTAACCGGTGAACATTTTACCAATTTTACAGCTGAAGGCCTGGATATTCCTGAAATACTGCAATACGGCCGGGAAAAAGGCGAAGCTCTGCGAAAAATGACTTTTCAGGAGCGGGGCAATATGCTGAAGAAACTAGCTTTTCACCTGTTAAAAAAGAAAAGGGATTTTTACGAACTCAGTTTTCGCACCGGTGCCACAAAAACCGATAGTTGGATTGATATTGAAGGCGGAATAGGAAACCTTTTTGCCAATGCTTCCCTGAGAAAATTATTTCCAAACCAATCTTATGATGTGGAAGGCGACCCAATTGATTTGTCACGCGGCGGAAAATTCATGGCACATCATATTTTGGTGCCAAAAGAAGGGGTAGCGGTACATATCAATGCCTTCAATTTTCCCGTTTGGGGTATGTTGGAAAAATGTGCGGTCAATTGGATGGCCGGCATGCCGGCAGTGGTAAAACCTGCTTCAAACACCGGTTTTTTAACCGAAGCGGTCGTGCGCGAAATTATTGCTTCCGGGATCCTACCGGAAGGTGCTTTGCAACTTATCAGCGGTTCTGCCCGGAATATTCTCGACACGGTGCAGTCTCAAGATGTGGTTACCTTTACGGGTTCTGCTTCTACCGGAAAAATGTTGAAAGCTCATCCGCAATTGGTCCAGGAATCGGTGCCGTTCACCATGGAAGCCGACTCGCTAAACGCTTCCATTTTGGGTGAAGATGCCGTTCCGGGAACACCGGAATTCGATTTGTTCATCAAAGAAGTTCGAAACGAAATGACGGTGAAATGCGGACAAAAGTGTACAGCCATTCGTCGTGTCATTGTTCCGGAAAATTTGTTGGAAGACGTTCAAATTGCTTTAGGCAAAGCCCTGGATAAAATTACCATTGGCGATCCGCGATTGAAGGAAGTACGAATGGGAGCCTTGGTAAGCAGGGACCAGGTGGAAGAGGTGCGCGAGCGCATTCAGAAAATGACCGAAACCGCAAGTATTGTATATGGCGGCCTGGAAAAAATAAAGACCATTGGTGCCGATGCGGAAAAAGGAGCCTTTATGAGCCCAATTTTATTGCGGGAAGACCAACCTTTCAAAAATACTGCGGTGCACGAAACCGAGGCTTTTGGGCCGGTAAGTACGCTTATGCCTTATAAATCTGTTGACGAAGCTGTACAACTTTCCAAAATGGGAAAAGGTTCGTTGGTTAGTTCTATTGCGACTAACAATAATAAAATTGCGAAGGAATATACGGTTCGGGCAGCTTCATACCACGGACGTATTTTGGTGTTGAACCGCGAAAGCGCCAAACAAAGTACCGGCCATGGTTCGCCCTTGCCAGCACTGATCCACGGTGGTCCCGGGCGCGCGGGTGGAGGCGAGGAAATGGGCGGAAAACGCGGCATTAAACACTATATGCAACGTTGTGCAATTCAGGGTTCGCCGACAACTTTGACAGAAATTACAGGAATCTATCAGCCAAAAGCCGATTACAAAGAAACCGAAAAGCACCCGTTTGCCTACCATTGGGAAGATATCGAACCCGGAATGTCATTACAAACCCACAACCGCACCATCACCGATACCGACATTGTCAACTTCGGAAATTTGACCTGGGATCATTTTTACGCCCATACGGATATCACTTCTTTGGAAGGCAGTATTTTTGAACAACGCACGGCTCATGGCTATTTCATCATTTCTGCCGCCGCGGGATTGTTTGTTTATCCGAACAAAGGCCCGGTAGCGGCGAATTATGGTTTGGAAGAAATCCGGTTCTTGCGGCCGATGTACCACAACGATACCATCAATGTTCGCCTGACCTGCAAACAAAAAGTCGATCGTGACGTAAGCGGAAAAGAACTTCCCAGCGGAATTGTGAAATGGTTCGTTGAGGTTTTCGATGTGAACGCGGATGTCACTCCGAGCGCAGTCGAGGGGAAAGTTGAAAAAGACCCGCTCGTCGCCGTCGCAACAATTTTGACAATGGTACAAAAAAAACAAACCACCTTTGTGGAAATGGACAATGCAACTATCAAAAAAGCTTTATCCAACTTAAGCGAAAATACTCAACCTAAATGGGGAACAATGACTCCACAGAATATGGTGGAACATTTGGAATTGAGCTATCGAATTGCTTCCGGGGAAATTCAGGATTTTGAAATCCAAACCCCGATAGAAAAACTCGAAAAAGTGCAGGCAACTTTGTGGGATTATGAACCGATGCCGAAAGATTTCAAACATCCGTTACTGAGAAAAGATTCCTTGGAAGATTTACGCCATGAAAATTTGGACACTGCCAAAGATAAATTTTGGGAAGCCAAGGCCGAATATGAAAATTATTTCAAGGAAAATCCGGAGGCACTCACTAAAAATGCGGTATTCGGTTGGTTGACAAAATTTGAATGGAAATTGTTGCATCGGAAGCATTTGAACCATCATTTTTGGCAATTTGGACTTTTATAAACCGACCTGCAAGGTTTCAAAAACCTTGTAGGTCTCAATTAAAACTAAAAACATACCTACTAGGTCAACAAAAGACCTTGCACGAAATCCTCGATAATATCAATACTCAATACTAAAATCTCAAATCTATTTTGGAACCCTACGTAAAAAAACAAACCAACAACGACATCGCCACCATCGAATTCTATCATCCGGCGCACAACAGTTTGCCGGGTGAAATTTTATCGAAATTAGCAGAAACCATTACCCAAACCGGAAAGGACGAATTCGTAAAAGTCATCATTTTGAAAAGTGGTGGCGATCGCACTTTTTGTGCCGGTGCGAGTTTTGAGGAATTAATTTCCATTCAGGACGAAGAAACCGGGAAAATATTTTTTAGTGGATTTGCCAACGTTATAAATGCGATGCGAAAATGTCCGAAATTCATCATTGGCAGGGTGCAGGGAAAAACTGTTGGTGGCGGCGTTGGCGTGGCTTCCGCGATGGATTATTGTATGGCCACGAAATTTGCATCCATCAAATTAAGTGAATTGAATTTGGGTATCGGTCCGTTTGTGGTCGGCCCGGCTGTCGAGCGCAAACTCGGCGTATCCGGAATGTCGCAAATCGCTATTGATGCCAATTCGTTCTATTCCGCGGAATGGGCGATGCAAAAAGGTTTATACACCAAAATATTTGACTCTACCGAAGAATTGGACGAAGCCGTTCAGGTTTTTGCTGAAAATCTGTGCAATTATAATCCCGAAGCGGTCAAAGAAATGAAACAAATGTTCTGGCGCGGCACCGAAGATTGGGACGAGTTGTTGATTGAACGTGCAAAAATCAGTGGAAAATTGGTGTTGAGCGAATTTACGAAGAAGAAGTTGGAGAGGTTTAAATAATGGTAAGAGGTGTGTGGTGAGTAGTGAGAGGTGTGTAAAAGAATAGATATGGAAAGCAAGTATTATTTCAAGTTTGAGGATTTGAAAGTGTATCAAAAAGCGATTGATTTTGGAGAGCAGATAAACAAACAAATCGAAAAATTTCCTAAGCACGAAATATTCAAGCTTTCCTCTCAGTTTATTCGAGCCGCGGATTCCATAGCGTTCAATATTTCAGAAGGTTCAGGAAGTTCAGATGCGAATTTTGGCAGATATTTGAAAATGGCGTGGGACAGTGCTCACGAATGTGTGGCCGCTTCAACAAAAGCACGATTACGCAATTATATCACTTTTGAGGAAGATGAAGAAAACCGAAAACAAATTACGGAGATATCAAAAATGATTTCAGGATTAAGAAAACATCTAAACAATAAAAATAAATAAAAGCAAACTCACCACACACCTCTCACCACTAACAAATGATATACTCCTTCAAAAACCACATTCCCGTTATCCACGAATCCAGTTTCATCCACCCACTTGCCGCGGTGACGGGAAACGTGATTATCGGCAAAAATTGCTATATTGGACCGGGTGCTGCCATTCGTGGGGATTGGGGCGAAATTATATTGGAAAATGGCGTAAATGTGCAAGAAAACTGCACCGTTCATATGTTTCCAGGAAAAAGCATTACTTTGGAAGAAAGTGCGCATATTGGACATGGTGCTATCATTCACGGGGCAAACATTGGACGAAACGTATTGGTAGGAATGAACACGGTGATTATGGACGATGTCGAAATCGGGGAAGAAAGTATTATTGGCGCGATGGCTTTTGTGAAAGCAGAAACAATAATTCCAAAACGTAGCCTGGTAGTTGGCAACCCGGCAAAGATCATCAAAGAAGTTTCCGATGAAATGATTGCTTGGAAAACCGCCGGCACGAAATTGTACCAACAATTGCCCAGAGATTGTCATGAAAGTTTGCGGGAAGTGGACCCCCTACGGGAACTTCCAAAAGACCGGCCAAAACAGGAAGATTTTTATAAAACCTTGGAAGAATTCAAACGAAAAACATAAACTTAAAATTTTTTTTGAAAAGGCAGACTTTGCGGCTCTGCGTCTTTGCGAGCAACAAAAATTACGATCTTTGTGGTTAAACCGAAAAAAGGTTCCTTTGGAGTCTGTTTTAAACATTGAAGCATAGAATAAACTATGGAAGAAAATAACAACAGATTCCCGCCACTGCGGGAATTTAAACTCCCAAAAATGGGGGAAAGCATTACCGAGGGAACGATCATCAACTGGCTTGTTCAGGAAGGGGAAAGTTTTGAAGAAGGTGATATTTTGGTCGAAATCGGCACGGACAAAGTCGATAACGAAGTGCCGGCGCCTTTTTCGGGAAAAATGATCGAGCATAAATATGCACCGAATGATGTAGTGAAAATTGGCGAACCAATAGCAATTATTTCTTCCTCAGAAAGTTCAAACAAAAAAAAGAATACTACCAAAATTTCAGACAAAACCCAGGAAAAAAAATCAGAAAAGACCACTAAAACTACCTCCGATAAAGTTGTAAAGGTAAATTCTATAAGCACTATCTATCACATTCCTGCAAATCGCTCCAATAAATTTTATTCCCCATTAGTGCAGAAAATTGCACGGGAACATCATATTAGTTATGAAGAATTGGCTCGAATTCCAAGTTCGGGCAAAGACGGAAGATTGCGAAAAAGTGATATTTTTAATTATTTGGAAGAAGGAAGACACGCTCAATATGCACAAGAAACTCCCCCAACAAATGGGTTTCAAGTTCCTGACCCGCCTGCCGGACGGGCAGGTTTGAAATTTGATAAAGGAAAAGGAAGAATTGTGGAAATGGACCGAATGCGACAAATGATCGCCGACCATATGGTATTTTCCAAACACACTTCGCCGCACGTCACCGCCTATGTCGAAGCCGATATGACCGAAATGGTGAAATGGCGAAATGAAAACAAAAAGGTTTTTCTTGAAAAAAATGGGGAAAAATTGACATTTACGCCTTTATTTATTCAAGCTGTGGCAAAGGCCATTCAAGATTTTCCAATGATCAATTCATCTTTGGATGGAAATAATATTATTGTAAAAGATGAAATCAATATTGGAATGGCAACAGCATTGCCCAGTGGAAACCTGATTGTTCCGGTAGTGAAAAATGCCGATAAAAAAAATCTGCCGGAATTGGCCAAAGAAATCAATTCATTAGCGGGAAAAGCACGAGACAACAAATTGAAAGCCGATGATACCCGAGGCGGAACTTTTACCATTTCCAATGTCGGCACTTTTGGCAGTTTGATGGGAACTCCGATTATAAATCAACCCGAAGCAGCGATTTTGGCCACTGGAATTATAAAAAAACGCGTGGAAGTAATGGAATACGATGACGGCGATAAAATCGAAATCCGGCACATAATGATGCTCTCACTTTCTTTTGATCATCGAATAGTTGATGGGTTTTTGGCGGGAAGTTTCCTGAAAAGGATTGCGGATAATATGGAAAGTTTTTAGTTATGAGTTTTTAATTTTGAGTAATAAACCGCAATGAAGAAAAGTATCGTTAAAGACAAAAGTTTTGATTTTTCGTTATCCATTATTCAATTGTTTAAAATTTTACAGGAACAGAGGGAATATATAATTTCAAAACAGCTGCTTAGAAGCGGAACAAGTATTGGGGCGAATATTTCTGAAGCATTAGCTGGAGAAAGTCGAGCAGATTTTCTTCATAAAATGGCCATTGCCAGTAAAGAAGCAAGAGAAACTATTTATTGGTTGGAATTACTTCAAAAAAGCAATTTGGTGGAGTATGATTATAGCAAGTATATAGAGGACTGCACTACACTTGTCAAAATGCTGACCAATATTGTTCATACCACAAAAACAAACTTAAAACCAAAAACCAAAAACCAAAAACCAAAAACTAAAAACTAAAAACTAAAATCCATTACAGAGTGATATCAAAAAATATATATAAAAAAGCCTTCCAAACCCTTTGCACCGCCAAAGCGATGACGGAACTGTACGAGGAAAATTTCAAAAAAGTTTCTAAATATGTTCATGCAACCTCACGAGGGCATGAAGTAATTCAGATTGCTGCAGGGATGCAATTGCTGCCGCAAGATTATGCTTTTCCTTATTATCGCGACGATTCTATCCTACTTTCCATTGGAATGAGCCCCAAAGATTTGATGTTACAACTAATGGCCAAACGCGACGATCCGTTTTCCGGGGGAAGAAGTTATTACTGCCATCCAAGTTTACGCGATGAAGATAAACCCAAAATCCCACATCAAAGTTCCGCAACAGGAATGCAGGCAATTCCAGCGACCGGGGCGGCGATGGGTTTTTGGTACAAAGAAGCTGAAGGAATGAAAGACTCCTCGACTGCGCTCGGAGTGACACGCAGCGCTGTTTCAAAAAGCAATGTCAGTTCGAGCGCAGTCGAGAACAGCTTTGAAAAACCTTTGGTCCTATGTTCCTTGGGCGATGCCTGCGTTACCGAAGGCGAGGTTTCCGAGGCCTTTCAAATGGCGGCCTTGAAGCAATTGCCGATTTTATACTTGGTGCAGGACAATGGTTGGGATATTTCCGCGAACGAAGCCGAAACCAGGGCGCAAAACGACTATGAATTTGCATAAGGCTTTAAAGGTTTGGAAGCTGTTTCTATCGATGGAACAGATTTCATTGAAAGTTATGAAACCCTAAATAAAGTTATCAATACAATCCGAAATGAACGTCGGCCATTTTTGGTTCATGCAAAGGTTCCATTGCTAAATCACCACACTTCCGGTGTGCGAATGGAATGGTATCGTGACGATTTGGATGAAGCGAAATCACGCGATCCGTATCCGAAAATGCGAAAACAATTGTTGAAAAACGGATTTTTGGAAGATGAACTGAATACTATTGAAGAGGAAGCTAAAGCGGAAGTCAAAAAAGATTTTAAAGCTGCACAAAAAGCCGAAGATCCAAAACCCGAAGATTTGTTCACCCATGATTTTGCACCTACCGAAATTCTGGAAGAAAGGGGAGAACGTTCCCCGAAAGGAGCCGAAAAAGTGGTAATGGTCGATTGTGCTTTATTTGGTATTGAAGAATTGATGAAAAAGCATCCCGAATGTCTATTGTATGGACAAGATGTCGGTGGAAGATTGGGTGGGGTTTTTCGTGAAGCGGCGACGTTGGCACAAAAATTTGGCGATAATCGGGTTTTTAATACCCCAATTCAAGAAGCTTTTATTGTAGGTTCTACCGCCGGAATGTCGGCTGTCGGACTAAAGCCAATTGTTGAGGTTCAATTTGCCGATTATATTTGGCCCGGATTAAACCAACTTTTCACCGAAGTAAGTCGAAGCTGTTATCTTTCCAACGGAAAATGGCCGGTTTCCATGATTTTACGCGTTCCTATTGGTGCTTATGGAAGCGGTGGCCCTTATCATTCTTCGTCTGTTGAAAGTGTCGTGACGAATATTCGCGGATTGAAAATTGCTTATCCGAGCAACGGTGCCGATTTAAAAGGATTGTTGAAAGCAGCCTATTACGATCCGAATCCGGTTGTGATTTTTGAACATAAAGGCTTGTACTGGAGCAAAGTTCCCGGAACGAAAGGCGCCACTTCCGTGGAGCCCGCGGAAGATTATATTTTGCCTTTCGGAAAAGCTTGGGTTTTGCAGGAAATTTGGAAGCAAGAAGAAAAAGAAACCCTTTCCATAATTACTTACGGAATGGGCGTCCACTGGGCGATGAACGCTTCTGAAGAACTTGGAATGCAAGATCAAATAGAAATTATCGATTTGCGCACCCTTGCGCCATTAGATGAAAAAACCATCATGTATTCCGTGAAAAAATGTGGAAAATGTCTCGTCGTAACCGAAGAACCCTCAGACAATAGTTTTGCCAGGGCCTTATCGGGAAAAATCCAAGAAGAATGTTTTCAATATTTGGATGCACCGGTAATGACGATTGGAAGTGAAAATATGCCCGCGATTCCCCTAAATTCGACTTTGGAGCAAACGATGATTCCTTCCACCGAAAAGGTAAAGAAGAAAATTGAAAAAATTCTCAACTACTGATTCACACCATATATAGATTATCATTATGACTCCTAAACAACAAATCAAAGAAAGGGAAAACACACTTTTGGAAATGACCGGTGCCTGTTGCGCACAACATTTGAACGATGATTATTTTCAACTTTGTGAAAAGCTTATCAAGAAAATGGGCAGAAAACATGAAGTGCCGTTTAAACGTGGAAAATTGGAAATCTGGGCTGCAGCTGTAGTTTACGCCATTGGTTCCATCAATTTCTTATTCGACAAAGCTACCGAACCCTATATGAATAGTACGCAGATAAGCGAATATTTTGGGGCAAAACCAACGACCGTGTCTCAAAAAGCAGGAAAAATCAGGGATATGTTCAATATGGGCTATTTTGATAATGATTTTTCCACGCAAAGAATGGCGGAAGAAAATCCGTTCAACAATTTTGTTACGGTGGATGGAATTATTACGCCGTTGGATTATTTGCCCGAAGATTTTCAACAACAAGTAAAAGATGCAAGGGCCACTGGCGGGGATATTGAATTTTTCACGAAAAAATCTTGATCGCGATTCCATTGAATTCCACTTTGGAACAAACCATGGTTCCTTCCGCCGAAAAGGTAAAAGAAGAAAATTAAAGAAATTTTGGGGTATTAAATAGGATATTTTTTTCAGAAATTCCGAGGTGGGATTTAGATGATTTCAAATATATGGACGCACTATTTTCATTTTAGGATCAGTTCCCTTTAATACGCTGCCAAAGTTCGGTCAACAACATTTTTGCATCTCGACTTTCTTTGGGTTTTTCGGTGAAATAAACTTTTCCGTTTTCTGTGTCAATTTTATAACTGAAAACGAAATTGGTGGCGTTGGGTTTTAAACTTAAAGTTCCGTATCGTAAATCGTTAAAATAAAGTTCTCCGTTTTCTTCTGATATCGTATACCACCTTTTGGATATTTTGGCCATGCGTTCTATTTTATCGTTGTTCTTTAAATTTCCCAAAAGTTCATGATTTTTAGGATATTTTGAAAAATGGATCGGTTTTGTATCGAACAATGAATAATACCCAATTAAAAATGATTCGGTGGTTTTCACATTGGCGGACCATAAAATGCTGTTCAACGCAGTGGGTTTGGTTTCTATTTCAGAATAAGTAATTCCTTGATTCTCTATGGCTTTTTCAAATTTGAAATAAGTAAAGCCTTTCAGAACAATGGTCAGCAACAAATAGGAAGTACTAATGATCAATCCCAATCGGTTGTATTTTTTTCTTTTTGCCGAAGATTTTTTTTGAAACATGGCACAAATCACACCAATCGAAAGTGGAAGCGTATAAAGTGGGTCGATCACAAAAATATTTTTAGACGCTACGCGTAGATCAAATGGCCAAAAAAGCTGTGTTCCCCAGGTGGTTTGCGCATCCAAAAGGGAATGCGTTACAAACCCGAAGAACATGAGCCACGCCCATTCTCTCCAAGTAGCCTTTTTTTCATAGAGCGAAATAAAAAAACCTAACAATGGCGCCGCCAAAATTGCAAATACAAAAGAATGTGAAAAACCGCGATGAATTTCCAAGGCGGTTACAACATCCGTAAAGTTGCCGACGAATACATCCAAATCGGGAATGGTTCCAGCAATGGCACCGTACAGCATTGCCTTGTTACCTACCTTTCTTCCCAAAACCACTTCGCCTACCGCCGCACCGAGTACAATTTGTGTCAATGAATCCATTTTTATCCTAAAATATTCGATTGTGAAAATCGCTACGAAAATAGGAATAACTTCGATGAATTTCTTGAAACAAAAATGCTTTTGGACTCAAAATGGGTTAAGCTTTTTCCGCATTTCCTTTGAATTGATGAAAGGGGTGATTTTTTGGACTTAGGTTGCTCTTTTTTTGTGATAGTTTTTTTAAAGTCCGAAATGTTCTGTTTCCAATTTTTTATGTCTTTTTTTCAGAAAGCTCCTTCAGTTTGTGCAATGCTATTGGCCAAGTTTTCAAAAAATAATCTTCGTACTCATCCGCAATGTCCATATCAATCACCAACTCGGTTTTTCCGTTTCGTTTTTTCAAGGTGTAATTTTCATAAGCAGGAACCCATTTTTTCACTTCTTCACCTTCGGTAATTTCTTTGCCGTCTTTTACAATGCCGATATGTTTGAAGGACATGAATTCCGGCGGATTGCTCTTCTCAATTATGGACATCATGCCGTTGCCCTCAGCGCCGAGGAAGAGGACTTTGCTGCCTTCCTGCCAGTCGGTTTCGGCCCTGCTATCGCCTTCCGCTTTGATGCCTTCTCCGAAAGGGGCCGTCCATTTCGAATAAGTTTTTTCACCCCATAAAATTGCCCACACTTTTTCACGGGGCGCATCGATTTCGGTTTTAAATGTATGACGTTCCATAGTAGGTAGTTTAAAAATCTTTATTGAAATTGACCATCCATCCAATACCGAATTTATCGATAAAACTTCCGAAATAATCGCCCCAAAATTGCTCTTCCATGGGCATTTCCACTTCCCCTCCTTTTGAAAGGCCATTGAAAATCCGGTCGGCTTCTTCTTTGCTTTCCGGGTGCAGTGAAACGTACATATTGTTTCCTTTTACCAATTTATGCCCAGCAGAAGGAACAATATCCGAAGCCATCAACAAGGTGTCTTTTCCAATCGGAAGGGCAATGTGCATGGTTCGGTTTTGCTCCTCTTCGGGCATTTTTTCCGCGCCGGGCCCGC
>DASSWN010000016.1:0-2910 GCA_035704905.1 Flavobacteriaceae bacterium | reverse complement strand
ACGCAATTTTTCAACAGATAATTCGGTGATGAAGGCTTTTCCGTGAACAATGAATTCATTTCCCTTGCTGTCTGTCGGAACAAAAAAGGAATAATCTTCGAAACGCACCATGCTTTCTTTTCCATCTGGTAGCGCAAGTTTCATCCAGCATCCTTTTTTCGCGCAAACGTCGTTTGCAGTAGATTGAAATGTAAGGTTAAGGGTGTCGCCCACTTTTAAATCTTGGAACTTTTCATGCATTTCTTTGGCCGAAAGCACATTTTCAGGGGTAAAAGTTTCTCCGAAGGAAAGATATTCAGCATCGGAATTCTGTTCAACTTGAACGGATGTGCTGTCCGAAACGTTCATTTGCGCATCGGAAACAGTTGATTTCTTTTCATTGTGGCCGCAGGAAATTAGCGACAAAACACATACAGCAATAAATAGATTTTTCATGGTTATTCAGATTTTGGTGAAGATTCCTTCTTTATTTTGGGCAAATTTAGCAATTCCGTTGGTTTTGAATATAGGTTTATTTTAGTATTTTTGCAGCAACTCAATTTCCCTTGTTTTTATGAACCACAACAACACCATGATCGATATTACCAAAGCCGATTCAACCAAAATTCATAATGTGGATTTTGAAAACCTGGCATTTGGAAAATATTACACCGATCATATGATGATCTGCGATTATAAAGATGGAGCTTGGGAAAAACCCAAAATTGTTCCATACGGACCGATGACTTTGGCGCCTTCTTCCAAAATATTCCATTATGGGCAATCTGTTTTTGAGGGAATGAAAGCTTTCCGCGACGACAACGACAAAATTTGGTTGTTCCGTCCAGAAGAAAACCAGAAACGCATCAATATTTCCTCCAAACGCATGTCCATTCCCGAATTTCCCGCGGAATATTTCATGGAATCCTTGAAACAATTGATTAAATTGGACAAAGAATGGGTGAAAAAAGGGGAAGGCTATTCTTTATATATTCGTCCGTTTGCATTTGCCATTGAAAATGGGGTTTCCGCGTCTCCTTCCACCGAATACCGGTTCATGATAATATGCTGTCCGGCGAAAGCTTATTACAGTTCGCCCGTGAAAGTATTGATCGAACAACACTACAGCCGTTCTGCCGATGGCGGTGTCGGCTTCGCAAAAGCCGCTGGGAACTACGGCGCGCAGTTTTACCCTACCGGTTTGGCGCGGGAAAAAGGATACCAACAAGTGATTTGGACCGATGCCCGGACCCATGAATATTTGGAAGAAGCCGGAACCATGAACGTGTTTTTCCGGATTGGCGACACATTGCGCACCGCCCCTACCGGCGACCGAATTTTGGACGGCGTTACCCGAAAAAGCATCATTACCTTGGCGGAAGATATGGGAATTGAAGTAAACCTGAACCGCGTGAAAGTGAAAGAAATTCTGGATGCCGCCAAGTCGGGCGAATTGAAAGAAATTTTTGGAGCCGGAACCGCAGCAACGGTCGCACAAATTTCCGGTTATGAATTCGATGGCGTTTACCACGATCTTCCCGAAATTGAAAACCCATACAGTTTGATGTTCAAAAAGGCATTGCAAGACATTCAAACCAATAAAGCCGAAGACAAATTTGGTTGGAGGGTTGAAGTTGAAGTTTAGTGTTCAGTATGCAGTGGCAGTTGGCAGTAAGCAGTGTTTGCAGTTTTTTCAGCTAACGGCTTATAGCTTATAGCCTACAGCCTAAAGCTTCAAAACCCCCTCAATATCCGGTTTGAAATAATCCGGTCCTTTCAAAACTTTTCCATCTTCGCGGTAAATGGGTTTTCCGTCTTCGTCCAATTTGCTCATGTTGCTGCGCTGGATTTCTGCAAAAACTTTCTCTATTTTATGCTGCATTCCGTGCTCGATAATGGTTCCGCATAAAATATAAAGCATATCGCCCAGCGCGTCGGCAACTTCCACCAAATCATTGTTGTTCGCGGCTTCAAGGTATTCTTCATTTTCTTCTTTCATCAAATCGAAGCGCAATTTGTTTTTGGCTTTTCCCAAATCGGCCATTGGTGTTTCATTTTTTCCCAAGCCAAAAGCTTCGTGGAATTCAGTTACGCAGTTGATACACTTCTTCATAATTTCAATAAATATTTGAAAACAAAAAACGAACAAATTAAAATGGGTTCGCAGCTTATTTTGTTCAAAAGAGGTTATTTTTGCACAAAAATATAAAAATTATGTTCAGCGAAGGACAATGGATTTTTGCGGGACTATGCATGCTCGCTTTTGTGCTGCTGATGATTTTTAGTTATCGCAAGGACATCCAACTTCACCAACGCTATTATAAAGGCAGCATATATGTTCTAATTGCATTTTTTCTTTTTATGGGCCTGTTGTTTTGTATTAAATTTTTTTTAGATTTTTAGTCTTTTATCTGTTAATTTTTTTTAACTAATTTTAGTGCAAAATATACCCGGTATTGGGTATGTATTTTCTTTTACAAAAATTGCAAATTTGAATCAACTAAAAAACCATAATCATGAAGGAAGAATTAAAAAAAGTCCGAAAAACACTATTGACAGAACTTTCAATGCCTTATATCAACCAATTTACCTGCTTTGAGGATACTGAGATCAAATTGGAAATGAAATTTATTTGGGGGAAAAAAACCGAAGTAGAGTCGATTGAATTTAGCTTGGAAAATAAAACATCGAATATTCTTTATAAAATCTACGATGTTATAAAATGTCCATCGGGAAATTTTTATCGTATAAATTTAGTTGAGGACACTAGGAATCCTACAAATTCTAACCATATTGTAAATCAAACTGCTTTGGGTGATCTAGATATGCAAGAAAACAATTTGGTGAGATTCCTGTTCAACTGCATTGGAACTGGGGAACTTGGGGAATATGAAAGATTTCCATGTAAATTCAGCCAAGAAAAACCAAAAT
>DASSWN010000216.1:0-15480 GCA_035704905.1 Flavobacteriaceae bacterium | reverse complement strand
GTCCAAATAGACTATAGCCACAATTTTTAATGGTTTTTGCAAACAGATTTCTGATCCCTGAAAAGGCAAAAGTGTCTGAACTGGCAATTTTGACCTATTTTTGCCAAAATCCCAATTACGATGTACAAAACCCTTATCCGAAAAATCCTCTTTCTTTTCGATCCGGAAAAAGTACATCATTTTACTTTTAGCTTTCTCCAAACTATTTTTAAAATTCCCGGAACAGCCTCCTTTTTCAAAAGAAATTTTCAGCTTGACGATCCGCGATTGGAACGCGAAGTTTTCGGCTTGAAATTTAAAAATCCAGTCGGATTGGCCGCTGGATTTGACAAAGATGCCAAACTTTACAAGGAATTATCCCAACTCGGATTCGGCTTTATTGAAATCGGAACGCTCACCCCAAAACCACAACCAGGAAATGAAAAAAAACGGCTTTTTCGATTGAAAGAAGATCAAGCCATTATTAACCGAATGGGGTTCAATAATGAAGGCGTCGAAGCTGCGGTAAAGCGCTTGAAGAAAAACAATCCTTCGGCAAGCTCAGAACGGGTGTTGATCGGCGGGAATATCGGGAAAAACAAATTTACCCCAAACGATCGTGCTGTTTCCGATTATTTATATTGTTTCAACGCGCTTTTTCCTTATGTCGATTATTTTGTGGTGAATGTGAGTTCCCCAAACACGCCGAATTTACGGGAATTACAGGAAAAAAAGCCGTTGACAGATTTACTAAATAAGCTTCAAGAAAAAAACAGGCAACAAAATATCCCAAAGCCGATCTTATTGAAAATCGCCCCGGATTTATCAGATTCGCAATTATTGGATATTATTGAGATTATTTCCGAGACCAAAATTGCGGGCGTCATTGCTACAAATACCACAATTTCCCGCGATGGATTAATTTCAGAAAATAAAGAAGAAACAGGCGGCCTCAGTGGGAAACCTTTAAAAAACCGTTCCACGGAAGTGATTCGTTTTTTATCCGAAAAAAGCAATAATGCTTTCCCAATTATTGGAGTTGGCGGAATTCATTCTGCGAAAGATGCACTGGAAAAATTAAACGCAGGCGCAAGTTTGATTCAGCTTTATACCGGGTTTATTTACGAAGGACCTGGATTGGTGAAAGCGATAAATAGGGAATTAGCGAAAAGGAGTTAGCGATTAGTCCTGCAAGGTCTTTTTTCGACCTTGTGTATTTGTTGAAATCAAACCTACAAGGTTTTGGAAACCTTGCAGAATAATTCATTTCTTGCAGGTTTATTCTATATCGAACACTGCAAACTGCCGCTGCATACTGAACACTAAATAGCAATAAACAGGGAATTAGCGAAAAGGATTTAGCGATTAGTCCTGCAAGGTCTTTTTGACCTTGTAGGTCTATTGAAATCAAACCTACAAGGTTTTGGAAACCTTGCAGGATTCTTCATTACCGAACATTGCAAACCGCTGCATACTGAACACTAAATTTCCTATCTTTGGGGCTATGCAAAAAATCAAGCTGATCGAATGTCCCCGCGATGCAATGCAGGGCATTCACGATTTTATTCCGACGGATACAAAAGTGAATTATATTCAGTCATTGTTGCGCTGTGGATTTGACACAATTGACGTGGGAAGTTTCGTTTCGCCAAAAGCAATTCCGCAAATGGCAGATACTGCGGAAGTGCTTTCCAAACTGGATTTTTCTTCCACCAAAAGCAAATTTTTGGCAATTGTAGCCAATACCCGTGGCGCAGAAGAAGCCGTGAAATTTCCGCAAATCGATTATTTGGGATATCCATTTTCCATTTCCGAAAATTTTCAGATGCGCAATACGCACAAAACAATTGCGGAATCTGTTGAAATTTTACAAGAAATTTTAAACATTGCCGATAAAAATAATAAACAAGTCGTTGCTTATCTTTCCATGGGTTTTGGAAATCCCTACGGCGATCCGTGGAACGTGGAAATCGTAGGCGAATGGACGGAAAAATTGGCCGCTATGGGCGTAAAGATTTTGTCTTTGTCCGATACGGTGGGAACGTCCACCCCCGAAAATATTAAGTATTTATTTTCCAATCTTATTCCAAAATATCCCACTATCGAATTTGGCGCACATCTACACACCACTCCGACTTCTTGGTATGAAAAAGTAGATGCCGCATTTAAGGCGGGTTGCATGCGTTTCGATGGCGCCATTCAGGGGTTTGGCGGTTGCCCGATGGCAAAAGATGAACTTACCGGAAACATGCCCACCGAAAAATTACTTTCCTATTTTTCCTCAAAAAAAGTGGAAACCAATATCAAAATGACCAGTTTTGAAGCGGCCTTTAACGAAGCAACAAAAATTTTCGGGAAATATCAGTAAAAGGCGCAAATCCAAAGTTGTAAGTCTTATTCACTCTTTTCCTCTTTCACTCTTTCAATCTTTCATCAATTCCCAGATCACCAAATCATAGATCACAAAATAATTTACCTACTTTCGCAAAAAAAAGCGTGAACTACGTTTCTATAGAAAATATTGCCAAGTCTTACGGGGAATTGGAGCTTTTTTCCGAGCTTTCCTTTGGTATCAATGAAGGTCAGAAAATAGGATTTGTCGCCAAAAACGGCACGGGAAAAACTTCACTTCTGAACATTCTTTCAGGAAAAGAAATACCCGATGAGGGGCAGGTGAATTTTAGAAAAGGAATAAAAATAGCCTTTCTTTCACAAGAACCGGATTTAAATCTAAATTTGACGGTGGAAGAAACCATTTTTGCTTCGGACAATGACATTCTTCATGTAATTGAAAACTATGAAAAAGCACTTTTGAATCCGGAAGATGCGGAAGCATACCAAAAAGCCTTCGAACAAATGGAGGCAAAACAAGCTTGGGATTTCGAAACCCAATACAAACAAATTCTTTCCAAATTAAGGTTGGATGATCTGCACAAACAAGTAAAACTTCTTTCAGGCGGACAAAAAAAGCGCTTGGCATTGGCAAGTATTTTGCTGAATTCCCCCGATTTGTTGATTTTGGACGAACCTACCAACCACCTCGATTTGGAAATGATCGAATGGCTCGAAGATTATTTCAAAAAGCAAAATTTTACCCTTTTTATGGTTACGCATGACCGCTATTTTCTGGAGCGTGTTTGTAATGAAATCATTGAACTGGAAGAAGGGAATTTATATAATTATAAAGGAAATTACGGATATTATCTCGAAAAGAAAGAACACCGAATCGCTACCGAACAAACGAATACCGAGAAAGCAAAACAACTTTATAAAAAGGAACTCGATTGGATGCGGCGACAACCCAAAGCCCGAACAACCAAGTCAAAATCGCGGATAGAGTCGTTTGCGGACATTAAAGAACGGGCGCACAAACGTCGCAACGATCATGAAGTGCAGTTGGAAATCAACATGGAACGAATGGGCACGAAAGTGGTGGAAATGCACAATATTTCCAAGAGTTTTGAGGGCAAAACCTTGTTTCAAAATTTCGATTATAATTTTCAACGAGGCGAACGATTGGGTATTATTGGAAAAAATGGAACCGGAAAATCTACTTTTTTGAATATTTTAACGGGGAATTTAAAACCCGATTCCGGAAAATTGGTTTTGGGCGAAACCATCAAATTTGGTTATTACACCCAAAGCGGAATAAGCATTAAAGAAGGACAAAAAGTCATTGAAGTAATTCGCGAATTTGGCGAATATATTCCTCTTAAAAAAGGACGCCAAATCTCGGCACAACAATTATTGGAACGCTTTCTTTTTGACCGGAAAAAGCAATATGATTTTGTTGAAAAACTGAGCGGTGGCGAGCGCAAACGTTTGTATTTATGTACTGTTTTGATACAAAACCCAAATTTTCTGATTCTTGATGAACCGACCAACGATTTGGATATTGTAACCTTAAACGTACTAGAAAATTTTCTGTTGGATTTTCCCGGTTGTTTGTTGGTGGTTTCCCACGACCGCTATTTCATGGACAAAATTGTCGATCATCTTTTCGTTTTCAAAAATGGAGAAATTCATGATTTCCCCGGGAATTATTCCGATTACCGGGAATATTTGCTTTCGGAACCATCGGAACCTGCAAAAGAAGAAATTCCGAATAAAAAGGAAAAACAGAAAACAGAAGAAAACACCAAATTAAGTTATAACGAACAAAAGGAATTTAAGAAATTGGAACGTGAAATTGCGGATTTGGAAAAAGAAAAAGTTCGGTTGCAGAATCTTTTCCTGACAAATTTGTCAGGTGAAGAAATCGATAAAATTTCCTTGGAACTAAAAACCGTTGAGGATAAAATTGATGAAAAAACCGAACGTTGGTTTGAATTGTCGAGTTACGAATGAACGCGTATTCGAGTCGCGGATTGCGGGTGGTGCAGTTCACTGAATAACAAATTCATCATTTTTTTCCGATTAACCGATTAATCAATCATCGAAACACAAATATCCAGATCACCCAATAAAAAGAAAATGTTTTTCAGGACAAAAACCTATCTGAAATTTTTATGGCAGTCATTTCATTTGCACGGCATTCATTCGCCATTTGTTTTTCAATTATCGCAGGAATGTTTTAAAAACAAAGACAAAGTTTTCCCTTGTTTGACTGAACATTTGAAAATTGATTCGGTCTTATTTTTTGGAAATTCTTCCGAACCAATTTTTAAAAACACAGAAATTACTGTTTTAAACCCCATGGACATCCCTAATTTGAATCTTATTTTGGAAGAAAATCGCAGGTTTGATTTGGTTTATTTTCCAGTTCAAATCGAAAAAAATTTAATCCCACTTTTTAAAAAAGTACTTCCAGTAGCCCACAACGATTCGATTTTTGTATTCGAAAATCCCCATCGTTCAAAAGATAGGGGGAAAAATTGGGATCGGATCAAACAAGAGGAAAAGGTTCGCGTGAGCATCGACACGTTTCATTTCGGACTTCTATTTTTCAGAAAAGAACAGGTGAAGGAGGATTTTTTCGTTCGGGTGGGTTGATTTAACTTTTTCCAAAGTTTGAAACTTTAGAAAAGTTATTCCTTCCGATCCGATCACCAAATCACCAGCTCATTTGTAACAATTCCCCCCAAAATGCGTCTTGTTTGTGAAAGAAAATTTATCTTGCAGAGACTGCCATAATCAAAACTATTTTAATGAGCAACGTAATAGAAATTCAAAAAATAACCCGCGATTTTCACCTCGGACAGGAAATTGTTCATGTTTTAAAAGGAATCGATTTGAATATCGAAAAAGGCGAATATGTTGCTATTATGGGACCTTCGGGTTCGGGGAAATCGACCTTGATGAATTTGTTGGGCTGTTTGGACACCCCAACCGCCGGCACATACATTTTAAACGGAAAAGATGTCAGTCAAATGAGCGATGATGAACTGGCCGATATTCGGAACAAAGAAATCGGATTTGTTTTTCAGACCTTCAACCTTTTGCCACGCACGACTGCATTGGATAACGTTGCGCTTCCAATGATTTATGCAGGGGCTTCCAAAAGCCAACGCATGGAACGCGCAAAAGAAGTGCTTACCGATGTAGGTCTTGCGGACCGGATGGACCATAAACCCAATCAACTTTCGGGCGGACAACGCCAACGTGTTGCGGTGGGAAGAGCTTTGGTAAACAAGCCGTCCATTATTTTGGCCGATGAACCAACCGGAAATTTAGATTCCAAAACTTCTCTGGAAATCATGAATTTGTTCGATGAAATCCATTCCAATGGAAATACGGTGATTCTGGTCACGCACGAAGAAGATGTTGCAAAACACGCTCATCGGATTATTCGGTTGAAAGATGGAACTATTGAAAGCGACACGCGAAACAAAGAACCACATTATGCTTGATTCCCTTTCTCCTTTAATGCAACTGATTCTTGTCATAATCCTTATTGCGGTTTTGTGCTTCGTTGTTTTCGCCAATAACAAGCGAAACAGAAAAAAACAATATGAACGCAAAAGCCGGAATTTTCAAAAAAATTATTACGAGAAAAGGAAGGGGGGAAAATAAAAATAGAAAAATTGCTGTTTTGTCGTTCAACCCTTTTAGAGTTTGGAACTCTGAAAGGGTTTCCCAAATATTTTTTTAATCGCTTTCAAAAACGTAAATTCGTGGGAAATACAAAAATTCCATGAAAATCTATACCAAAACCGGTGATAAAGGCACTACTGCCCTATTCGGCGGCACCCGCGTACCAAAACATCATATCCGAATCAACAGTTACGGAACCGTTGACGAATTAAACGCCAACATCGGATTGTTGCGCGATCAGAAAATCGATAAGCATTCAGGGGAAATTCTTCTTCGAATTCAAAACAATCTGTTCACGCTTGGCTCCATGTTGGCCACCGATCCGAAAAAAGCGGTTTTAAAAAGTGGAAAAGAACGCTTGAACATTCCCAAAGTTAGCTTCGAAGATATTGAGCTCTTGGAAAATGAAATCGACAAAATGAATGAAAAGTTGCCAGAAATGACACATTTTGTGCTTCCCGGCGGGCATCCCGCGGTGTCAGTTTGTCACATTTGCCGCTGTGTTTGCCGTCGCGCAGAACGTTGTTCCGCAGCACTTTATGAACTGGAAGCATTCGATGAAAATATTTTGATGTTTTTAAACCGTTTATCCGATTATTTGTTTGTGCTGGCACGAAAATTGTCTTTTGACCTCCAAGTGGATGAAATACAATGGATTCCAAAAAAAGAATAAAGAAGAAACATTTCCCATTGATAATTATTTCATTTACAGAGGTTTAAAAATAATAAACCACGTTCTTAGAAATAATATTGAAATAATGGATTTTTAACTTGACTTTGTCAACAAAAAAATTATTTTTGCAAAAAATTAAATCCCATTAATAGATGTACTGGACACTAGAATTGGCATCCTATTTAAGCGATGCACCTTGGCCTGCAACGAAAGATGAATTGATCGATTACGCCATCAGGACAGGAGCGCCCCTTGAAGTTGTTGAAAATCTTCAAGCCATCGAAGACGAAGGTGATTCTTATGACTCTATCGATGAAATCTGGCCAGATTATCCCACAGACGAGGATTATCTCTGGAACGAAGATGAATATTGACAACCGCGCAGAAATATGAAAAGTCTCAAATTGGGACTTTTTTTTTTTGCGTACATTTGAACCCTTAAATTTGTAAAACCCATGAGTGTTTTAGACTCCGTACTAAAAATTTTTATTGGCGATAAATCCCGAAAAGATGTAAAAGCCATCATGCCTTTCGTGGATAAAATAAAGGCCCTCGAAGCCGAATTTGAACAACTTTCTTTAGATGAACTTCGAGGAAAAACCGCTTTCTTCAAAGAAAAAATAGCAGAAGGTCTGAAAGAAGTGCATGAAGAAATTGCAAAGCTGAACGATGAAGCGGCCACTATTGACGATATTTCCAGAAAAGAAGATATTTATGCCGAAGTAGATTTGTTGAAAGACAAAGCATACGAAATCTCCGAGGGTATTTTGGACGAGATCCTTCCCGAAGCATTTGCCACGGTCAAAGAAACCGCCAAGCGTTTTGTTGCCAACCCCACGATGGAAGTAACAGCTTCTGAATTTGACCGCCAAATTTCTGCCGAAAAAGACTATGTAACCTTGGTCGAAGACAAAGCGGTATGGAAAAATTCTTGGAACGCCGCGGGAAAAGAAGTTACCTGGGACATGGTTCATTACGATGTGCAACTAATCGGTGGGGTCGCCATGCACCAAGGAAAAATTGCGGAAATGCAAACCGGGGAAGGAAAAACCCTTGTTGCCACACTTCCGGTTTATTTGAATGCATTGACAGGAAAAGGGGTGCATTTGGTTACCGTCAACGACTATTTGGCAAAACGTGACAGCGCCTGGATGGCACCGATTTTTGAATTTCACGGCTTGAGTGTCGATTGCATCGACTACCATCGTCCAAATTCAGCGGCGAGAAGAAAAGCTTACAATGCCGATATTACCTATGGCACCAACAACGAATTTGGTTTCGATTACCTGCGTGACAATATGAGCCATTCCCCCGATGATTTGGTGCAACGCGATCCGAATTATGCAATAGTGGATGAGGTGGATTCGGTTTTGGTCGATGATGCCCGAACCCCATTAATTATTTCTGGACCTATTCCAAAAGGTGATGTTCATGAATTTGAACAGTTGAAACCGGAAATTGCCCGAATTGTCGATGTGCAACGTAAATATTTGACCGGCGTTTTGGCGGAAGCGAAAAAATTGATTGCCGCTGGCGACACGAAAGAAGGCGGACTGCAGTTGTTGCGCGTTTTCCGAGGACTCCCAAAAAACAAAGCGCTTATCAAATACCTGAGCGAAGAAGGAATCAAACAACTTCTGCAAAAAACCGAAAACCATTACATGCAGGACAACAACCGCGAAATGCCGAAAGTAGATGAAGAGCTGTATTTCGTGATTGAAGAAAAGAACAACCAAATCGAATTAACGGACAAAGGTGTTGAATTTCTTTCCGGAAAAGAAAATCCGGACTTTTTCGTCATGCCCGAAATCGGAATGGAACTGGCCAAAATTGAAAAAGAAGGCCTTTCCAAAGAAGAAGAAATGGAGAAAAAAGAGGATTTGTTTCGCGAATACAGCGTGAAAAGCGAACGGATCCACACCATGCGCCAACTTTTGAAAGCTTATACGCTTTTTGAAAAAGACGACGAGTATGTTGTGATGGACAACAAAGTAAAAATTGTCGATGAACAAACCGGCCGTGTTATGGAAGGCCGTAGATATAGCGATGGGTTGCACCAAGCAATTGAGGCAAAAGAGAACGTGAAAATCGAAGATGCCACCCAAACTTTTGCCACCATCACCCTTCAGAATTATTTCAGAATGTACCGCAAACTTTCCGGAATGACCGGAACCGCGGTTACCGAAGCGGGCGAATTGTGGGAAATCTATAAATTGGATGTGGTAGAAATTCCAACCAACAGGCCAATTGCCAGAAAAGATCATGAAGATTTGGTGTACAAAACCAAACGTGAAAAATACAACGCCGTCATCGACCAAGTTACCGAACTTTCCAAAGCGGGCCGTCCGGTTTTGATCGGTACCACTTCCGTGGAAATTTCAGAATTATTGAGCCGAATGCTGAAACTCCGAAATGTTCCGCACAACGTATTGAACGCCAAATTGCATAAAAAAGAAGCAGAAATTGTGGAAATGGCCGGACAATCGGGCGTGGTAACCATTGCCACAAACATGGCCGGACGTGGAACGGATATTAAATTGGGAAAAGACGTAAAAGAAGCCGGCGGATTAGCTATTATTGGTACCGAGCGCCATGATTCACGACGCGTTGACCGTCAATTGCGCGGTCGTGCCGGACGACAAGGAGACCCAGGAAGTTCACAATTTTATGTTTCCTTGGAAGATAATTTGATGCGGCTTTTCGGAAGTGAAAAAATAGCCAAATTAATGGACAGAATGGGCTTGGAAGAAGGGGAAGTGATTCAACATTCCATGATTTCAAAATCCATTGAACGGGCACAGAAGAAAGTCGAAGAAAACAATTTTGGTATTCGGAAAAGATTATTGGAATACGACGATGTAATGAATGCGCAACGCGAGGTTGTTTACAAACGGCGTTATCATGCCCTTTTTGGGGAAAGATTGCGGGTAGATATTGCCAATATGATCTACGACACCGCCGAAGCCATTACCGAAACCAACAAAGCAGCTTCCGACTACAAAAATTTCGAATTTGAATTGATCCGCTATTTCTCCATGAGTTCGCCGGTTTCCAAAGATGAATTTGGAAAAATGACTGCCGAAAAAATCACAGGGGAAATCTATAAAACCGCTTACGATTATTATCAGGAAAAAATGACCCGCAATGCCGAACTTGCTTTTCCGGTTATAAAGCGTGTTTATGAAGAACAAGGAAACAAATTTGAACGCATTGCTGTGCCGTTTACGGATGGAACGAAAACGCTTCAGGTTGCTACAAATTTGGAAAAAGCCTATAAATCGGAAGGAAAACAACTTGTTACGGATTTTGAAAAGAACATCACTTTAGCTATTATCGACGATGCTTGGAAAACGCATTTGCGAAAAATGGACGAGTTGAAACAAAGCGTTCAATTGGCGGTCCATGAGCAAAAAGACCCGTTGTTGATCTACAAATTTGAGGCTTTTGAACTTTTTAAATCCATGCTGGATGAAGTGAACAAAGATGTAATTTCATTTTTGTTCAAAGGGGAATTGCCCAACCAAGACAACACCAGTATTCGGGAAGCACAACAACGCCGTCCCAAAGAAAATTTACAAACACAAAAAGATGAGGTCCAGAATTTGGACGAACGCAGCGCTCAGAATCGCGCCGCAGGCCAGCAAGCAAGTCAACGGCCACAAGTTACAGAAACCATTGTTCGCGACCACCCAAAAATTGGCCGCAACGAACGTGTCACCATAAAGCATGTCATGAATGGCGAAAACAAAACTTTAAAATACAAACAAGCGATTCCGTTGTTGGAAAATGGCGATTGGGTTTTGGTGGAATAATCCGAATGTTTAAGGTTTAAGGTTTAATGAAAACTTGTTTAGTTTAATCGGCTTACAGCCTATAGCATAAAAACCAATGAAAAAATTCAAAATAGAACTTAAATGGGCCATTATCTTCACCCTGATTTTTTTGGCTTGGATGAGTTTTGAACATTTAATGGGATGGCATGGCGAGTCTATCGAAAAGCAGGCGACCTATACCAACCTTTTCGGTATTTTGGCAATTATCGTGTATGTGCTTGCCGTTCGCGAGAAGCGTGAAAAATATTACCACGAAATTATGACTTGGCAACAAGGCTTTTTATCCGGATCAGTCCTGTCCGTAATTATTGCTGCGTTCACCCCCGTTTCGCAATATATTGTTCATACTTTCATTAGCCCGGAATTTTTTCAAAATCTCATCGATTATAGTGTGGCACATACTTCCATGCAGGAAGACGCCGCCGAACAATATTTTAATTTATCGACCTACATGTTCCAGTCGGCTTTTTTTTCACTCTCTTTTGGAATTGTAACGGCCGCAGTGGTTGCTTGGTTTTTAAAGAAAGAACCAAAATCGGTTTAAGTAGTTTTCGATGGTTTCATTAGCGCCCCACTTTCGGGTCGAGCCAGCCGTACATAACATCGACTAAAATATTGATGAGGATAAATGTAGTCGCGATCGTGAGCACCGCGCCCATGATCACGGGCAGGTCCAATTTGTTCAAGGCTTCCACAATTTCTTTTCCCAAACCATTCCAACCAAAAATATATTCCACAAAAACAGCTCCCGCAAGCATCGAGGCAAACCAACCTGAAATAGTGGTTACAACGGGATTCATGGAATTTTTCAAAGCGTGTTTTCGAATAATCCGCGACATGGACAAACCTTTTGCTTTTGCCGTGCGAATGTAGTCTTGTTGCAATACTTCCAATAGCGAATTTCGCATCAGCTGCACAACCACCGCCAACGGACGAATTCCCAAAACTACCGCGGGCAAAATCAAATTTTTCAATTTTAGAACATTTTCTTCCCCAAAATCATCCAATTCATATAAACTTCCGGTCATGTTCAAATGTGTAAATTCATGCAACACAAACCCAAAAAGCCAAGCAAAAATAATTGCACTGAAAAAGGAAGGAACGCTCATTCCCACCGTGCTTAGAACCTGAATCGTGCGATCGATCCACGTATCTTTGTTGAGGGCCGATATAATTCCCAAAAAAATGCCCAACAAAAGAGCAATTCCAATGGCACATATTGCCAAAATAATTGTGTTCGGCAACGTTTCCCCAATAACCGCTGAAACTTCTTTGCCATTCTTCTGGAAAGATTCCCGTAAATAAGGTGTTTTCACGACCAAAGTAAAATTTTCTATGGTAAACAAAGAAAGCGCGTTGTATTTTCCTTCTTCCGAATAAGTATAATCCGCAGGATTTGTGGAATGCACGGAAAGTGGGGATAAGTCGTTCAGATAATACAAATATTGCGTAATCAAAGGTTCGTCAAAACCATATTTTGCACGCACCACGGCCAATTGTTCTTCGCTCTGGTTTTGGCCCAACATCATTTTCGCAGGATCACCGGGAAGAACGGTGAACAAAAAGAATACAACCGTCACCACACCAAATAAAGTCAGCAAGGCATATCCCAATTTATGTAACACATATTTCAGCAAACAGAAAATAGTTTTTCTTGATTAAACCTAACAGATTTCGAAACCGGTTAGTTTTTCTTATTCCTAACCCCAGGCGTTGTTGTGAACCTCTTTTTAATCTATTCCAATTACTATGGGAATTTGTGATTTAACCGATTTTCCAGTTTTCATAAGTGTAATCCAACTCACAACTCACAACTCATAACTCATAACTCACAACTCAAAATCTTCCGCATCGTTCCAATGAAGTTTTTGCTCAACGGTTCCTTCGTGCAATTTCACCAAACCCGGATTGGAACGCACAATGGTTTTAATAGCGGTCACATCGGCCGAATAAAATTCAAAATTCAGTCCATATTTTGCTTTTAAATCTTGCACCGCCTCCGCGTTCGAAGCTGAAAGACCGATTACCGTATATCCATTTGCCTGCGCTTTTTCTGCCGCTTTTTTAATAGCAGGCCAACCTTCTGGGGTGCTTTTCGCCAAATCGTAAGCCGTTACAATCAGCAATTTTTCAGTAGAAAGGAATTCGTCCGTATAATCTTCCCCGTCTTTCGTCATGGAAAAATCATGAATTGGTGGCGTGTATCCCTCTTTGATCAATTGCGTATTCACCTCAATAAATTTCCCGTTTACATTCGGATAACTTCCACTGGTGGTTACAATTTTTTCTTCTCCGTCCACTATAAACTTCCATGCATATTCATAAACGGCTTTTGGTGCATTTTCCGGGGTGGTCATTCCTTCTTCGATATTGGCACCTTTTTTATAGGGCCTAAAATCAATCAGGGGCAAATGCATAAGAACATGATAGGCAAACCAAAAGCAAGCGATCATCACCACAAACACAATCCATTTTTGTGAACTCTTGGAAACAAACCAGGGGGTAAGATATTTTTTGTTGAAGAAGATAACCAAAATAAGGATTAGCAGAATCACATCTTTCCAAAAAGATTCCCACGGTGTCAGCGGAATCGCATCGCCAAAACAGCCACAATCCGTCACCTTATTAAAATATGCCGAATAAAAGGTGAGAAAAGTGAAAAACAAAATCATTAGAAGAAGGCTCCACCGGGTGAAAATTGGAGCATAGCCAAGAAGCAGGGTTACTCCCAGCAGCAATTCAAAAATCACGATAAAAATTGCAATCATCAATGCATAGGGAATCAGAAATTCCAAATTCAAAACACCAGCACCAAAATATTCTTGCAATTTGTAGGAAAACCCAACGGGATCGTTCAGCTTTATAAAACCACTGAAAATGAATAAAATTCCGACAAAAATTCTGGCAATTCCTACAATTATTTTCATGGGGAAATGTTTTTTAATTGATAACCTCAAAAATACGAAAACAATCCAGAAAAGAAAGCGGCATTCCTTCCGAAACGGAAGAAGCACCAACCTATATGTTTTTGAAAACAAACCTGCGACATTCCCCACATTTTTTCGATCTTTGCGCCCATGAAATTCCAAGACGAAATAAATAGACGCCGAACTTTTGGCATCATTTCCCATCCCGATGCGGGGAAAACAACATTGACCGAAAAACTGCTGCTTTTTGGAGGTGCCATTCAAGAAGCCGGCGCCGTGAAATCCAATAAAATAAAAAAAGGCGCAACTTCCGATTTTATGGAAATTGAGCGTCAACGGGGTATTTCTGTCGCCACATCGGTGTTGGCTTTTGAATATGAAGGCATTAAAATAAATATCTTGGACACGCCGGGGCACAAGGATTTTGCGGAAGATACTTTTCGCACGCTCACAGCGGTTGACAGCGTTATTGTGGTGATCGATGTCGCCAAAGGTGTCGAGGAACAAACCGAAAAATTGGTGGAAGTTTGCCGTATGCGCAACATTCCGATGATTGTTTTCGTAAACAAATTAGACCGCGAAGGAAAAGATGCGTTCGAATTACTTGATGAAATCGAACAGAAGTTGCACCTACGGGTTACCCCGCTCGGACTTCCCATAGGAATTGGCTATGACTTTAAAGGAATTTACAATCTATGGGAAAAAAACATCAACCTTTTCAGTGGGGATTCGCGAAGAAATATTGAAGAAACCATTGAAATTTCCGATTTGAATTCTGAACAACTGGAAAATTTAATTGGAAGCCAATCGGCTAAAACCTTGCGCGAAGAACTGGAATTGATGCAGGGCGTTTATCCCGAATTTGACAGGGAAGCATATTTAAACGGCGATTTGCAACCCGTATTTTTTGGTTCGGCTTTGAACAATTTTGGTGTTCGGGAACTCTTGGATTGTTTTGTGGAAATAGCGCCGAAACCACGAAAAAAAGAAAGCGATTTGCGGGTTGTGGAACCCAATGAAAAAGATTTCACCGGATTTGTATTCAAAATCCATGCAAACATGGACCCGAAGCACCGCGACCGGTTGGCTTTTGTAAAAATCGTTTCGGGAAAATTCGAGCGAAACAAACCCTACTTGCATGTTCGCCACAACAAAAAACTAAAATTTTCGAGTCCGAATGCATTTTTTGCAGAACGAAAAGAAATCATCGATGTTTCCTACCCCGGCGATATTGTGGGTTTGCATGACACCGGGAATTTTAAAATTGGCGACACCCTAACGGAAGGCGAAATCTTGCAATACAAAGGAATACCCAGTTTTTCGCCGGAACATTTTCGGTATATCAACAACGCCGATCCAATGAAATCAAAACAGTTGGAAAAAGGAATCGACCAGTTGATGGACGAAGGTGTGGCGCAACTTTTCCGATTGGAAATGAACAATCGGAAAGTGATCGGCACCGTTGGCGCGCTGCAATACGAAGTCATTCAGTACCGCTTGGAACACGAATATGGGGCAAAATGCACCTATGAAAACTTGAATGTTCATAAAGCATGTTGGATAGAACCTGCCTACCGGGAAGGCAGGCCCATCGATGAAAAAAGTGAGGAATTCCAAGATTTTCTTCGGGTGAAAAGCAAATTTATGGCCAAGGACAAAAAAGGCCAACTCGTTTTCTTTGCCGATTCGGCTTTTTCATTACAAATGGCGCAACAGAAATACCCCAACATAAAATTTCATTTTGTGTCGGAGTTTTAAGGGAAATTTGTACCGAAGTGGTCATGCTGAATTCATTTCAGCATCTGTTTTGACCGGCATCTCTCGTAACGATAAAACGAGAATTTCCATAAGTTTTTTCAAAGTCTTGTAAGTATTTATTTAATTGACTTAGGCATTTACGTATTAGTCATCCTCCCCCTAACCCCCTCCCGAGGAGGGGAACCAAGTATACTCCCTTCCCTTCGGGAAGGGCCGGGGATGGGATGAGTATTAAATTTAAAATACATTGTGCATATACACTGACGTTTAGGTTAAT
>DASSWN010000196.1:0-15529 GCA_035704905.1 Flavobacteriaceae bacterium | reverse complement strand
GTTTTGTAGCATATTTGTATTTTTTGGTTTGCACTTTAAAAATACTTCAAAACCAAGCCAATGGCAAGGTTTGTATGCTACATTTTTTTCTTTTTTTTAGCCTGAAACACCAGTGTTTTCAGCTTGCGAAACTTGAGTATATTCATTAATTTAATGGAAATCGGCTGAATCCTTTTTTGAATAGGTTTGCCCAAGAAGCAGTACGAAATTCCGTCCATTCATAGAATAAATTCCATACTTAAAATCATATTTTCATTTCAAAAAGACTTGAGAAAATTAATAAAAGACAAATATGTCTTTTATTAAAATAAAATGTATCTTTGTACTATAATTTAAACCCTAAAAATCATGAAAATCAAAAATTTAAACAGAGAAAAACCCGCCAGTAAATTGTTTTATTTATTAGGACTTTTTATGGCAATGTGGATTCTTCCACAAAATACATTCGCACACTGCGATTCTTATGATGGTCCCGTTGTCCAAGAGGCTCTGAAAGCCCTTGAAGAAAACAATGTGAAACTCGTCCTGAAATGGGTTGAGGAGAAACATGAAAAGGAAATAAAATTGCTTTTCAAAAAGACCGTAAAATATAAAAAAGACCCCGAGGTGTATCCACTCCTTGAAAAGCATTTTTTGGAAACCCTTGTACGCCTACATCGTGAAGGGGAAGGTGAACCGTATAGTGGTTTAAAACCGGCAGGTTCAACATCCAAAATCATCACCATGACCGATACGGCTTTGCGCGAAAAAGATATTGACAGTTTCCTATCCAAATTGAACGACCATATCGAACGAGTAGTGCGGGAAAAATACCAAAAAGTAGCCGCCCTTCACCTTGTGAAGAATCAGTCTGTCGAAAAAGGAAGGGAATATGTAGCGGCCTATGTCGATTATACACATACCATAGAAGCGCTTCATGTTATTCTGGAGCATAGTGATGGAGGTCACGGAGCACATCACTAAAAAAGATGATTGATTAAAACAAATGGATTTTTACACGCAAAATTAAAGTTAGGCAACAGAATAAAATTATATGCTGGGTTCTGGAGCAACGATGAAAAAAGAATTAAAAAAATACAAAAATGGAAACCAAAAGAAGAAAAATCGTCATCATTGGAGGTGGATTCGCTGGAATTGCGGCTGCCAATAAACTAAAAGACAGCGATGTGGACATAACCATTATTGATAAATCCAATCATTATTTATTTCAGCCCCTCTTATATCAGGTAGCCACGGCAGCACTTTCCCCTGGTGATATTGCCGCACCAATAAGAGCGATTTTGGGAAAGAATTCCAAAGTGCGCGTATTATTGGGCGAAGTGAAAGAAATTCATCCAAAGGAAAAATTTGTCAATCTCATCAGCGGTCGTGAAATACGGTTCGACCAGCTTATTTTGGCGCCCGGTGCTCAATATAATTACTTCGGAAACGAAGCTTGGAAAGAATATGCACCCAGCCTAAAAACCATTGGTGATGCACTGAATATAAGGGAACGCATTCTTCTTTCTTTGGAAGAAGCCGAACAATTGGAAGACCCGGCATCGCGCCAAGCGCATCTTACCTATGTGATAATTGGCGGCGGACCAACAGGAGTGGAAATGGCGGGGGCGATTGCAGAAATAGCCGGGCGAAGCATGCGAAAATCCTATAAAAATGTATCGGAAAACGAGATTCGTATATTTCTGGTGGAAGCCGCGCCGGATATTCTCAATGGATTTCCAGAACCTCTAAGCAAAAAAGGACGACAGATGCTGGAAAAGCTCGGGGTAAAAATCCTGCGAAACACTTCGGTGGTCAATATCACGAAAAACAAAGTTCACCTCAAAGTAGGTTCCATAGAAAGTTCCAATATTATTTGGGCTGCCGGAATAAAAGCATCACCATTGCTCAATTCTTTGCATGTGGAACAGGATAGGTCGGGAAGAGTTATTGTAAACAAGGATTTGAGCATTCCCAACTTTTCTGATATTTTTGTACTTGGCGATGCAGCCCATTTGAAAGACGAAACGGGAAAACCTTTGCCGGCATTGGCTTCTGTTGCTATTCAGCAGGGAAAATTTGTCGGAAAATTGTTGGCGAAGAATCCAGCTGCATTGAAGCGGCGTCCACAGTTCCGGTATAAAAACAGAGGAACGATGGCAACCATCGGAAGGGCGAAAGCGGTTGCGGACATCAAAGGCTTGAAATTCAGTGGGTTTTTCGCATGGTTCCTGTGGTCAACCGTACATATTCTGTTGTTAATAGGTTTCCGAAACAGATTGCACGTTTTCGTGGAATGGGTATGGAATTATTTCACGCGCAAACGTGGTGTGCAATTAATTACCGACCGCAGCGGATGTAAACAGTGTAAACCGTTACAGTTTCCAAAGCAAAAACTCATGAAAGAACTGGTTTAAAATTTGTACTAGTTATGTTGAATTCATAAAATATTCGTTGGGCAATTGTTTAAATTCTTAATCTTTTTAAAAAAGCAACTCAATGAATTTTAAACCTTTGCAGATTTATTTCTAAAAACCATCAACCAGTGCCTGATAAACCCGATAATTACGGCTATCCATGCAAATAGGGCCACATAAATAAAAAATTCCGGTATTCCTTTTAAAAAGTCAATCTTCAAGGCTTCGCTCAACCGAAATGTGCATACGGTGTACATTCCCAATGGAAAAACCATGGCCCAATAAGTTGGGTCATAACCTTTGGGGGAAGTTGGCACGGGTTCGCGCTTAATGACATGCCGCCAAAATCCCAATAGTAGCAGTAAAGGAATCCACCAGGTTCCCGCCGCCCAAAAAAAGAGCGTAAATCCTTTTAGGAATGGAAGGATGTCCACAATGAAATTGAAATTTTTGGTATGTAGAATCAGCAGTGAACCCGCCAGTGTTGAAATTGCCGTCGCCCCCATATTGATCCAATAAGGCGCACCGAGTTCGGTAGCGTTCAAATCGAAAAAGGAAAATCTATAAATAATCAACGACATGATATACAGATAAAAAATACAGCCCAAAAGGAAAAGGCACAAAGCAAGGAAGAGAAACAAATATGCCTGCTCGCCAAAATCAACAGAAACCAAAGAAATTAAGGTTGACAAAGCTTGTATGCCGACAATTATCAACAACCACGAACCGTTGATGCCGTTTTGCAGCGATAATTTATTTTTGGTTACCGTGATGTAAAAAAAGAAACCATAAATAATGACGATCCAGGCCGCCATTGCCAACATGAGCATAATTTCCGCAACGGCTGTTCCATTTGGCAACAATACAAACTGGTTTCCAATGATGCACAGGGCAGCGACAATTGTGAAAAATCCCGGACCTTTTTGATAGCTGCGAAAATCTTCACGAATATATTTTGGATAAACAATCACACGGTAAATGAACATACTTGTTAAAACCACAGCAAACAAAATATTGAGGTAAAAAAGAATATCGGCCAAGAGAAGCATTTCATTGAGAAAAGCTGCAATGGACAAAATGCCGGTGGACATGACCAACCCAAAATAAGCCGGCAACAAGGTTTTTATTTTGTAACGTAGAATTGTTTCCAAGGAAGGTGTGTTTTAGTCCTAAAATTATTAAAACTTTTGTAATGCAGGGTCATGTTTCAATATTTTCGCTATTTTTAGGGAAAATTTACCGTTTCGAACCATTTTGCTTCGCTAAATCAGTAGCGTAATAGCAAACGGAAAATTGGATTAACCAACCAAAACCGCAGAATATGATTCCAAATTTCACCCCAGCACAGCGCGAAGTACATTATCCGGATGACCGCAGGCGATTCATCGGATTAAAATCTTATATAATCGCCGCCATTTTGGCTATTATAATAATTCCCCTTGGTGCCGCCTGGATACAATATTTGATATACGGACTTCCGCCGGATCCTTCATTGGCACTGCCGGAAATTACGCCCGATGACCCCGTGGGTTTTCCGACTTGGGTGAACGTTAGTCATTGGGTCAATTTTTTCTTTTTAACCTTGCTTATCCGCAGCGGATTGTCGGTTTTGGCCGATCATCCACGGCTTTATTGGAACAATGGTTGTTCCCCCGAAACCGAATGGGCCCGGTTCACGCCTATCAAAATTCCCAAAAAGAAAGTATGGACCGCCAAAGAAGACGCACGTTATATTAGTCCCATTATCAGTTTGCCGGGGTATAAACACACCATTGGGCTGGCACGGATTTGGCATTTTCTGACTGTTCCATTTTTTGTGCTGAACGGAGTCATTTTTATGTTTTTGTTATTTTATACCGATCATTGGCAGCGGGTTGTTCCCACGAGTTGGTCTATTATACCTGATGCATGGAATATTTTTGTGCATTATGCAACTTTCAATATGCCAATTGAACCCAATGGTTTTTTTCATTATAACGCCCTTCAAAAAATTTCTTATTTCGGGGTGATTTTCATTTTGGCGCCCTTGGCGATCATGACAGGAACCGCAATGTCGCCAGCGGTTGTGAACCGATTTCCGTGGTATCCGAAACTTTTCGGAAATCGACAAAGCGCACGTTCTATTCACTTTTTGATTTTAATCGCCTATACTGTTTTTATAATTATTCACGTCGCAATGGTTGCCGCAACCGGTTTGGTGCGCAACATGAACCATATTACCTTGGGAATCGATGATGCCACTACATATACCGGTTTGTTTATCGGCATTGCTATTTTGCTTTTCACCGCCTGTTTTTGGGTTTTGGCACACTGGCTTTCTTGGCACAAACCACGCCGTTTGCAAAAAATTCAACTCGGGTTGAATGGTCGCTTGTGGAGCGCATCGATCAATCAATTCAAACCGAAAAAATATTATTCCAAAGAAGATATTTCACCATATTTCTGGCCTAACGGAAAAATGCCCGAATCGGAAGAATGGAAAAAATTGGCAGAAAATGATTTTAAAGATTATAAGTTGAAAATTGGCGGGTTGGTTGAAAACCCGGTGGAATTATCGCTCGAAGATTTGAAAGAATTGGCCAAAGAAGAACACATTACCATGCACCATTGTATTCAAGGCTGGTCAGGAATTGCACAATGGGGCGGAATTCCCATTAAAAAAATCGTGGAATTGGTGAAACCGTACAAATCGGTTACCACGGTTGCATTTTATTCTTTCGGGGAAGGATTGTATGGCGGGGTTTATTACGATACGCACACTTTGGACAATTGTATGAAACCCCAGTCAATTCTCGCGTGGGAAATGAACTATAAAAAGCTTCCCCTAATTTATGGTGCACCCCTGCGTTTGCGGGTGGAAAATCAGTTGGGTTATAAACTCGTAAAATGGATCGAACATATCGAATTTGTGGAAACCCATAAAACCATCGGAAAAGGATATGGAGGAAAGAATGAAGATGATGAATATTTCGATTTGATAGCAAGTACCTAAAACCAACCAATATATTGGGTTTTACCATAGTTGAAATTTCGAAAAACATTCTATTTTAAAGGAAAGGAAAAGCCTCATGTTTTTTGATATAATCTGTTGAAAGAATCGTCTTAAAAAGTATCTTTACAAATTAATACAATATTTGTAAAATGATGAAATCAATACTGAAAGGTACGGTCTTTATTTTTGCGATTGGTTTGTTTTTCTCTTGTGCCGAATCCAGAAAAAAAGCTTCGGAGAAATTGAATGAAATGAATGAAAAAGCAGACCAACTCAATAATGCTTTGGAGGAAGGGCTTAAGAAAATTGATGTCCTCGATTCGGTAATTAGTGCCGAAACCGAACAAATCAAAGAATTTGATTCGCTGATAGAAAAAAGTTCAACAAAAATAGATTCGATCGCGAAACAGAAAATGGAGTCTTGGAAAAATATAACAAACTAATAAAGCGTTCAAGTTCATCTTTTTTAAAAATGAAGTTTTCCAGTTGAGATAATAAATCCGTGAGTCCTGCAAAGACGACATAACCACCGCCAAACGGAAGTTCACGAAAAAAGTAATCGAAACAAGCGGTTTCTTCTGCGCGACCTTCGAGGAAATAGGCTTGTGCCATTGTCAATTCGTAATAATCGGTGAAAATGCTCGGACGTTCCATATTTTTTTATTGGGAATACTTTCGAAAGTACAAAAAAGAAGAGGTTAATCATAGGATTTTCTGTCTTCTTTGCGAAGTGCCACAAAGGACAATTCCAAAGAATGATTTTTAATTTTGATATTTCCTTTTCAAAATTAACTGGCAGAATAGATTTTCCTACTGCTGTTTTCGGTTTAAAATTTGCCTAACGAATAAAGCCTGTGATGACTTTTGTCATATAAAAAAAAATCGTTATATTCTTACTTTGCAATACGTAAAACATTATAAAAATCGAATAAAAATGAAGACAGCATCATTAAGCAAAAATTTGGAATATGGCGAAAATAGACCGGCAATTCAAGTTCTGTTGGAAACGGAAGCCGGAAAGGAAATCAGAATGGCTTTTAAAGAAGGCCAAGTCTTAAAGGAACATAAAACACCTTTTCCCATTGTTGTGGAAGTTTTTGAAGGAGCTATTGATTTTGGTGTGCGCGGGGAAATTCAGCCGCTGAAAAAGGGCGATTTAATTGCTTTGGAAGGAAATGTTCCGCATGATTTGAAAGCTCTTGAACCGAGTGTGGTACGATTGAGCTTGAACAAAGCCGATTCGGCCAAACGTATTGAAGATGTCGCCAAACAATAAACTGCGAATAAAAACGCTTGAAAGGTTTTAGGGAATTTGAACATTCCTTGAACAATTTATTGATAGGAAAACTGAAAGATTCATCGCAAAAGTTCTGAAATGAAATTAGTACCGGAATCCCAAAATTTAAAAGACTATCTCGTTGCGTTGCCACCAATAATTGAATTTGATTCTCCCTGGGTGCAGCGCGAGATAATGGCAATTGAATCCCAAGCCGCGTCCGATGAAGAAAAAGCGAAAATTGCTTTTGAACTGGTTCATGACAAAATCCAACATTCATTTGACATACAAAGCAAGGTAATCACCATTGGTGCGGAAGATATTTTGAAAAAGAAAGAGGGAATTTGTTTTGCCAAAAGTCATTTATTGGCGAGTTTGTTGAGAGGAATGGGAATTCCGACCGGATTTTGTTACCAGCGCGTCCTGCGCAAAGGAACGGTAGAATCTGGTTATGCATTGCACGGGTTGAATGCTGTTTATTTGGAAAAAGCGGGTTGGTTTCGTATTGATCCGCGTGGAAACAAACCAGGGGTGGATTCCCAATTTACGATCGAAGAAGAAAAGTTGGCCTATCCAATTCGTCCGGAACTTGGCGAAGTCGATTATCCGAATATTTTGACGGCACCGTTACCTTCGGTGATTTCTTCCATGCAAAATTCGGCAGATTGCCACGCATTGTTTTTCAACCGACCTGAAATTTTGTGAAAGTTATTTACCGCGATGAAATCCACTTCGAAATAATTTTTTGAATTTCTTTTGATTCGCGCATTTGAATAATTTGTTGATCCACGGCCCGTTTCAAATCACTTTCGTTCAGAAACATAAATCCATAATGTTGCGGATCAATATTCTTTTTGGTCAGTTGATAATCTTCTTTTTTTCCTGTTTCAAAAATATATTCCAGGGGAACTTCATCATATAAAACGGCATCCACTTTTCCCTCCAGAAGCAGGGAATATCCTTCTGAAACATCTTCGACCATCACCGCTTGCCCTTCTACCGTACGAATTAGTTCCGCTACTTTCTGGTTGGATGGAATGGCCACTTCTTTGCCATGTAGTTGGTTCAAACTCGTAATCGTTTGGTTTGTTTGCCCTACTTTTGAAAAGGAAGTCGCAATTCCCGCTACAAAAGTGGTGGCGAGGATTAAGGAAATGATCATCCAACTCCCCATAACCACACGGCCTTTTGGGGTTTTTGGTGCAAAATCACCGTAGCCAACAGTGGTCATGGTAACCACCGCCAACCACATTCCAATACCAATGCATTCAATGGGTTTTTTCGGATAATCTTCGGGGAAATGCCGTCCTTCAACCATCCAAAATAAAAACCCAACGAAGGCCAGCGTAAGCAACAAGCCCAAAATAGCAAACAAAAAGGCCGAGGAAAAGAAGGGTTTGAGGTTATCCCAAAATCCGGCTTCCAATTTCGGTGCGAGCAAAGCCAATTCGGTATCAAAAAAAGGTTGTGAAAAAGCTACTTTTGCAGCGCGTGAGCTATTGATAGTGATAGGGCCAATAAGTAGATCCAATTTTTCCCGTTGAAGGGCAGAAACGCCTTCATCGATTGTTGAAACCGGTTCCAAATGATATGGTTTTTCGAGCGAAAAAGCGATTTCTTCCCAAATATCAAAAACAATTCCTTTCGGTTGTCCGTTATTTGTGGATTGTATCACAAAAGGTGCCGAACCGACATAACCCACCCGCATGGTATCTTTCAAAATATTTTGAGAATGTGTCGCAAACGCAAGAAAACATAAAACGGAACATAAAAAATATTGGAAAAATTTCATTTTTTGATAAATTGAATTTTGTCAAAAATAATAAAATACATTCGATTTTAAAAAGAATGGATTTCACTTTATTGTTGAATATTGCTTTGTCTTTAAAATCTTTCATAAGGAAAGATGCGGAATGCGCAACAAAAATGGTATGATGGCTGAAAAAATAAAGAATCCGCAAAATATAAAAACTTCCGATTTTGAAAATAATTGGCATGGTTTGTACCTTCATATTCCTTTTTGTAAACAAGCTTGCCATTACTGTGATTTTCACTTTTCCACCACAATGAAGTATAAAAGTGAGTTGGTCGATGCGTTGTGCCAAGAACTTATATTGCGAAAAGAGGAAGTTTCCGGAATTGTGAAAACAATTTATTTTGGCGGAGGCACCCCAAGTTTGCTGACTTTTGCCGAATTGAATCAAATTTTTCAATGTATTTACGAAAACTATTCGGTTGCCGAGTCGGCGGAAATCACGCTCGAAGCAAATCCGGATGATCTTTCGGAAGAAAAAATCAATGAACTTTCCAAAACAAAAATAAACCGTTTGAGCATTGGTGTGCAATCGTTTTTTGAAGAAGATTTGAAACTAATGAACCGGGCTCACAATGCGGAAGAAGCAATAAAATCCATAGAACTTGCCAAGAAATTTTTCGACAATATTTCGATCGACTTGATTTATGGAATTCCGGGAATGAGCAACGCGCGTTGGAAGAAAAATTTAGAAATCGCATTGGAAACAAACGTGCCGCATATTTCCGCTTATGCTCTGACAGTGGAACCAAAAACAGCTCTGGCGAAATTCATTAAAACCGGAAAAATTAAATCTGTAGATGATGAAGTGGCACAACAGCATTTTGAAATTTTGACGGAAACTTTGGATAAAGCCGGCATGGATCATTACGAATTTTCCAATTTTGGAAAACCGGGATTTTTTTCCCAAAACAATTTGGCGTATTGGCACGGAAAAAAATATCTGGGAATTGGCCCGGCAGCGCACAGCTACAACGGAAAATTGCGAAGTTGGAATATAGCGAACAACAATAAATACATAAAATCCATTCAGCAGAACGAACTGCCACATGAAACAGAAATTCTTTCTAAAACAGATCGTTACAACGAATTCGTAATGACGCATTTACGATTGAGGGAAGGGATTTCTGTTAATGACATAGAGGATAAATTCGGAATCGAAAAAAAAGTCTATTTATTGGAGCAAGCCCAAACCTATTTAAAACAAGATTTGTTACTTTTGGAAAGCGGATTTTTAAAAATAACCAAAAAGGGAAAGTTTTTGAGCGATGGTATTGCGGCAGGCTTGTTTTATATTGAAGAATGATTCCTTAGAAAAAATAACGATTAGATACTGAGATAAGTTCAGTATGACAAATTGAATGAAAAATTTATGCGTACAAGCATTGAGTTTCCAACGGAAAAAATCAGCATTGACCTGTCCAAACCATTGGATATTTCACTTCCGCTTCGGGGAAATGAAAAAAACCCGGTGGCGTGGTATTTGGATGCACCAAAGATTGAACCGGTGAAGGACGACAACTGGATCGCCAAAGTTTCGGAAGGCGCCTCGGTAAACTTCAACAATATTTTTTTCAATCCACATGCCCACACTACCCACACCGAATGCGTGGGGCATATTTCGGAAGCGTTTTACAGTATTCACAACACCTTGAATCGCTATTTTTTCAAGGCGAAAGTTATTTCACTTTCCCCTGAAAGATTAAACGGAGATGAGGTTTTGACCAAAAAACAGTTGGAAAAAATAGTCTTTAAAAATGAAACCGAAGCTTTGATTATTCGAACATTGCCAAATTCTGAAACAAAAAAATCTAGAAAATACAGTTATAGCAATTGGCCGTATTTGTTGGAAGAAGCGGCGGAATATATCAGGGAATGCGGAATATTACATTTGTTGATCGATGTGCCCTCGGTGGACAAGGAAAAGGATAATGGAAAGTTGTTGGCGCATCGTGCATTTTGGAATTATCCAAAAAACACGCGATTCGCTGCCAGTATTACAGAACTGATTTTTGTGCCAGATGAAATTTCGGATGGAAATTATGTCTTAAATTTACAAGTGGCCAATTTTGAAAATGATGCCGCGCCGAGCCGACCGATTCTATATAGCATTGAAAACTGAAAAGATAAATTTCGGAGAAAATACATTCTTACTTAGTGAAATGAAAACCATTTTAAAACTCGAGGAAATAGCAATGTTCATTTTGGGGATTTATGCGTTTTCGCGTTTGGATTTTGCTTGGTGGTGGTTTTTGGTGCTGTTGCTCGCGCCAGATATCGGAATGTTGGGTTATTTATTTGGGAATAAAATAGGCGCTTTCTGTTACAATTTCTTCCATCATCGAGGAATTGCAATTTCGGTTTTCTTGTTCGGGCTTTATTTTGAAAATTCAGTCCTTCAACTTATTGGCGTTATCCTCTTTTCGCATGCATGTATGGATCGAATTTTTGGGTATGGTTTGAAGTTTGAAAAAGGATTTAAATTCACGCACCTCGGTGAAATTGGAAATAACTAATTTTATAGACAAATGAATATTGAACAATTTCGAGAGTATTGCCTTGCCAAAAAAGGTGTTACGGAAGAGTTTCCGTTCGGGCCGGATACGTTGGTTTTTAAAGTAATAGGAAAAATGTTTGCATTGACCGGTCTGGAAAGCAGCCCCTACAAAATCAGTTTGAAATGCGATCCGGAACGTGCGCTCGAACTTCGAGGCGAATTTGACGGATTGATAACCGAGGCCTACCATTTCAACAAAAAACATTGGAACAGCATTTTACCGGAAGCCCTGCCGGAAATTTTGGTTTGTGATTTGATCGATCATTCCTATAATTTGGTAATAGCAAAGCTACCTAAAAAACAACGGGAAGGCCTAATTTCATAGAAAACGATTGCGTATTTTAGACGAAAATTTTCTAATGAGTGATCTTTTTGCGTTTTATAAATCCCGAATTTCCCACTTTGAACAAATCCTGAAAAAAGTAAAAAAACGCTTACTTCTTTCGAGCATGTTGCGGCTCTTTACTTTTCTACTTGGTCTTTTCTTTCTCATTTTTTTCTTCAGCAAACCTTCAATTCTTATTCCCGTTTTATTACTGCTGATTGTTGTTTTTGTGATCTTGGTAGCAAAACATGGTGATTTACAGCTTAAAAATGAGCAAATTTCAAATTTAATTCAAATTAATAAAACAGAAATTGAGGTATTGAATGGAAATTTTTCGGACTTGCCAAGCGGAGAAGAGTTCATCGATCCTTCTCATGATTTCAGTCATGACATCGATTTGTTTGGTGAGCATTCTTTTTTTCAGTATCTGAATCGTACCGGTTTAATAGAAGGAAGACGAGGCCTGTCAGCCCTGTTGACTTCAAACAATATTCATAATATTGAAAGGAAACAAGCCGCTATTGCCGAACTGGGGAAAAAAGTGGATTTTCGACAACAATTTTCCGCAGCGGCTGGAATTCTGGAAAATAAAAACGAGGTTTCAAACCGTCGAACAATTTTTGAAAATTATGCTTTTTCCATTCCCAAGTTTGCCGGTTGGTTTTCCATGTTTTTTTCTGCTGTTACTGTAATTCTGGCTGGCGGTTGGTGTTGGGGTTTATTTCCTTGGTATATTTTTTTATGTTGGGGCGTTATTGGTTTTATCATCAAAAAAATTTACTCTAAGAGAATCAATTTACTTGGAGAAAAGGTTTCCGTTTTTCAAAATACTTTTGGAAATTATCACCGTTTGTTGGAACTTATAGAAAGGGAATGTTTTTCATCTGAAATGCTTCTACAAAAATATTCGGAAATTTCATCGGAAAAGAGAAAAGCTTCCGTTTTATTCAAGCGGTTTTCCAAAACCATCGATTCATTTGACCAACGCAATGTTTTTATTTTTGGAGAATTGGCCAATATCTTTTTTTTATGGGATTTGAATTTTGCCTTTCAGTTGGAAAACTGGATTAAGGCAAACGGGATGAAAGTTCCGCAATGGGTTAGTGTAGTTGAGTATTTCGATACCTACAATTCGTTGGGAAATTTTTATTTCAATCACCCCCAATATGTCTTTCCAAAAATTGAAAATGGAAAAACGTTGATAAATTCAAAAGGGGCGGGGCATCCGTTAATTGATCCCGTTAGAAATGTCAAAAATGATTTTTGTATTGAAGAAGGACAATTTTTTATAATCACTGGGGCGAACATGGCTGGGAAAAGTACTTTCTTGCGCACGGTTTCGCTGCAAATGGTCATGTCGAATGTTGGCTTGCCCGTTTGTGCCGAAAAATGTATTTATTCCCCAATTAAATTGATCACGAGTATGCGCTCCACTGATTCGCTTTCAAAAGGGGCTTCTTATTTTTATTCGGAACTAAGCCGGTTGAAATTTATAGTCGATAAACTTAAAACTGATCGCTACTTTATTATTTTGGATGAAATTCTGAAGGGCACAAACAGCCAAGACAAGGCTATCGGTTCGCGGAAATTTGTTGAAAAACTGATTGCTTCCCAATCTACCGGACTTATAGCCACGCATGATTTAAGTTTATGTAAAATCGCAACTATTTCTGAAGAAATAAAAAATTTCTCTTTTGATGTGGAAATTGTTGGTGACGAATTGCACTTTGATTACAGCATTCGAGAAGGTATTTGTAAAAATATGAATGCTTCCTTTTTATTAAAAAAAATGGGGATCGTCGATTGACGATCCCCATTTTTAAAATAGCTCTATGATCTGTTTTTCCAGAACCTGAAGCGGTGTTTTTGATGAGGGGTTTCCTCATAGCCGTAGCCGTGTCCGTAATTGTATCCATAGCGGCCTTTATCCTTCAAACCACTGATTACGATACATATATTGTTCATTTTTTTGAATTTATGCAGGTCTTTCACATGCTCCAATAATTTTTGATCCGTGAAGCCAGCCCGGACAATATAAACTGTAATATCGGCTAAAGAAGCGGTCAACAAGGTGTCTGTCACCAAAATTGTTGGTGCGGTATCAACAATTACATAATCATATTGTGCTTTCGCTTCATTCAACATTTGTTCAAACCTATTGTTTGAAAGCAACTCTGCGGGATTTGGTGGAACGTTTCCGGAAAGGATAACATCCAAATTACTATAGTTTAAAGGACTTTTAATTATCAAATCTGAAAATTGAACAGATTCATCGTAGAGGTAGGACGAGGTCCCCAATCGGTTTTTGTCTTCTTTAATATAATTGTGCAGTTTAGGGTTTCGAAGGTCGGAACCTACCAAAAGCACACGTTTGCTCGCGGTGGCCAGCGTGATGGCCAGATTCACCGAAGTAAAAGTTTTTCCTTCCCCTTTCGCCGTAGAGGTAACAAATATCACCTGGCCTTCATCATCGGCTTTATTAAGCGGCTTGAAGTAGTTGATATTCGTACGCAACACCCGAAACGATTCGGCCAAAACACTTCGGTCGTTTGGTCGAATAACATGCAAACTTCCTTTTTCCAATTGGGGGATTTCTGCCAGAATAGGAATATCGCCAATATGTTTCTTCACTTGGGCGCGATCCTCAATTTTCGTGTTCAACAAAAAGAGCACATATAAAATTCCGAAAGGAATCAACAAGCCCAAAACCAATGCGGCCAAAAATATAATTTTACCTTGCGGAGCAATCGGACCCGGCTCGGTATAGGCGTAATCCACAACTTTTACCGTTGGGGAAGTAATGGCATAGGTAAGCGCTGCTTCTTCCCGTTTTTGAAGTAGGAACAAGAAAAGTTTTTCTTTTATTTCTTGTTGGCGTCGAATTACCCGTAAGCCTTTTTCGGTTTTTGGAATGGCATTCAAGGAAGAAGATGAAATTGCCTCGCGGTCTTTGAAGTTTTCCAAAGAAATTTTCAAACTTTTGAGGTACGAATCAATACTGTTAAAAATATTTTGTTTGATGGTTTCCAGCCTTCGATCCAAGTTTTGGACAGCCGGACTTTCTTCCGTCGCGGAAATCATCAATTTTTGACGGGAAAGAACAGCTTCATTGTAGGCCTCGGTCAAATTGTTTATACTGCTGCTCTCAATACCCAAATTGGCTGGAAGCAATTGATAACCCTCGTCTGACAGAAGTTCTTCTTTGAAACTTTGTGTGATCGATAACTGGGTGTTCAATTTAAAATGTTCCATATCCGCCAAACCTTCCTTGGCAAAAAGTTGACTTGAAGTGCTTTCAATTGTAACCAAATCCCTGTCTTGTTTAAATTCGACCAGATTGGTTTCAACAGTATCCAGTTCTTTTACCAATTTTTGCAAACGCAGGTCAATAAATTCGGCTGTGTTTTTGGAAACGAGTCGTTTATCTTCAATGCCATCTTCATTAAACTGTTCCACCAGTTTGTCTATAATTGCTTCGTTTTTGGCAATGTTTGGACCTTTATAAACTATCTTTAAAATGTCGCTTTGTTCATTCACGGGTTCTACGGTCAACTGCCCCTGAAAACCTGATAACAAGGCTTCGGTTGGTGTATAGATAAAAGAAAAATCATAGTCCCTAAAATTACCGTAATCTTGTTCGTAGTACGGATTTAGAACTACCTCAAAAGCATAACCATTTAGATTTACCAGTTCTCCGAAATTATATTTTTTGGATTGTTCTATTTCTTCCGTGGAAATTCTAAAAGTTGAATTGGAAGCAAAATTTATTTGGATATACGGGGAAGAAGTAGTGCCATTAACAATTGAATCATGTAGATGCCAAAGTACTTTAAAGGGAACTTTTGTTTTCCAGACTTCGACACTTTTTATTTGCCCGGTCGAATAATAACGTGTGTTTAGATCAAGTTCATCAACCACTTTTGCCAACAACCGACGGGAAGTGATAATTTGTATTTCATTCTGCAAGTTTACATCACTCATGTCCCATAATGGCCCGCCACCTTGGAGCCCTGAAAGATCGAGCCCTCCTTCATTGGCATCCAATATTTTTATTTCAGAAGTGGTTTGGTAAATGTCGGTCGTGTACCGTAAATAAAGTCCCGCTAAAATGAGGGCCAATAAGACAGACCCAACGAACCAGGGCCAATAATAAAGATATTTATAAATGGT
>DASSWN010000190.1:0-4445 GCA_035704905.1 Flavobacteriaceae bacterium | reverse complement strand
GTTAACGAAACCGAGCTTGCTGCCGTAGCAAAACAAGGAATGCCGAACATACCCGGAATGGGATAATTCAGAAATAATAAACCAGTGAGGGAAAAAACCGCCATAAGAGCCATATATTTCAGCCTTGTGGGAAATATTGGTTTGGCCGTGGTCAAAGCCCTAGCCGGAATTTTTGGTAATTCCTATGCCCTTATTGCAGATGCCATCGAAAGCACAACCGATGTTTTTTCCTCGATCTTGGTGCTATTTGGATTGCGTTATGCCGTGCGGCCGGCCGATGAAAATCATCCGTATGGCCACGGTCGCATTGAGCCGCTCATTACTTTTGCCATTGTGGTTTTTTTGGTTATTTCGGCCACGGTTATTGCCTATGAGAGTATTCAAAATATTCAAACACCACATGAAAGCCCGGAGGCTTGGACCTTGATTGTGCTGGGGGTTATTATCATTTGGAAAGAAATTTCTTATCGATTGGTTCGGAAAAAAGGAATTGAAACCAAAAGCACTTCCTTAATGGCCGATGCTTGGCACCACCGAAGCGATGCCATAACTTCCATCGCGGCTTTTATAGGAATCAGTATTGCGGTAATTTTTGGGGAAGGATTTGAAAATGCCGACGATTGGGCCGCGCTCTTCGCTGCGGGATTTATTTTGTACAACAGTTATTTGATTTTTCGACCGGCTTTGGGCGAAATCATGGACGAAAACCTGCATGAAGATTTAATAGAGAAAATTCGAAAAATTTCCATGGAAGTCGATGGCATTTTGAATACCGAAAAATGCATGATCCGCAAAGTGGGTATGAAATTTTACGTGGATTTGCACGCAAGCGTCGATCCGACTATTTCCGTGAAAAAAGGACATGCTTTGGCACACAACCTGAAAGATGTTTTGGAAAAAAGACTGCCCGAACTGGAAAATGTGTTAATTCATATTGAACCGTGGAAATGAATATTGTCTAATGCTCTTTACTAATGGCTGACGGCTGAAAGTTATCACAATCATTTCTATTTCGGAAAACAAAAATAATATTTCGTAACCGGTTCCGATAATGCTTCAATATTCAACTGATCCGAAGCTTTGGCCACATCGCTTATTTTACCGTTTTTGTGCAGAATTAGGATGTTTCCTTTTTTGCGCTCATAGGCTAAATTGGAAATTTCGCCGCTGAAAACAAAATAAGCGGCTTCCTCTTTGGAAATGCCATATTTATTGCAACATTTTTTCAGCTGTTTCTCTAGTTTTTCCTGAGAAAAAGGAGTTTTTTTCACTTTTACTTTCAGCAATTTTCGGTCAATGATCATTTCACACAAATTCCGAAGAACAAAATCATCGCAAAAACACCATTCTTTCATAGCCGAAACAATATCGCTGTCATCCAAACGGGCAAAAATTTCCAATGTATCCGAATTGAAATTGGAAGCATTTATTTTTTTTTCCAAAAAATAAGAAAATGCCAAAGTCGCCGGCAATTTTTTCCCATTGGAAACCAAAATTTTGGCACGTTTCAAAATACGGATAAGCAATTGTTCCGCGGCAAAACTGGTTTTGTGCAAATATACTTGCCAGTACATTAATCGTCTGGCAATCAAGAATTTTTCAACAGAATAAATTCCCTTTTCTTCCACAACAAGTTCGTCGTCCACCACGTTCAGCATCGCAATAAGCCGGTCACCATTAATGTTTCCTTCCGGTACACCGGTATAAAAACTGTCGCGTTTCAGATAATCCATCCGATCCATATCCAACTGGCTCGCGATTAATTGGCAGAAAAATTTCCGTGGATATTCCCCTTTAAAAATTTGGATCGCCAGCGTTAAACTTTGGTTAAAGTCAGCGTTCATTTTCTCCATAAATTGGAGTGAAATCTGTTCGTGGGAAACCCCGTTCACGATACTATTTTCCATGGCATGTGAAAACGGGCCGTGACCAATATCATGCAATAAAATGGCAATGAGCAGGCCCTCTTCTTCCGCATTTGAAATCTTCACCCCTTTGAGGCGTAGGACTTCCACAGATTTTTGCATGAGGTGCATGCATCCGAGCGCATGATGAAAACGGGTGTGGTGCGCACCGGGAAAGACCAAATATGACATGCCCATTTGTGAAATTCTGCGCAAACGTTGGAAATACGGATGGGCGATCAAATCGAAAATCAGCTTTCCGGGGATCGTAATAAATCCGTAAATTGGGTCGTTTAATATCTTAAGTTTGCTTCGCAATATTTAAAATTCAGTATTTAAAATTCAAAATTTAGAACGAACAAATATACATATATGAACAAGATAAAGGTACTTTGGGTAGATGATGAAATTGATTTGTTGAAGCCGCACATTCTGTTTCTGGAGGGCAAGAATTATGACGTGACAATTTGTAAAAGCGGTACCGAAGCCATTGACGAGGTGGAAAACCAAAATTTTGACATTGTTTTCCTCGATGAAAACATGCCGGGGCTTTCGGGCCTCGAAACGCTTTCGGAAATAAAAGCAAAACGCAACAGTCTTCCCGTGGTAATGATTACCAAAAGTGAGGAGGAATATATTATGGAAGAAGCAATTGGGGCAAAAATTGCCGATTATTTGATAAAACCCGTCAACCCAAACCAAATTTTGCTGAGTTTAAAAAAGAATTTGGACCATTCTCGGTTGGTGTCGGAAAAAACCACTTCCAGTTATCAGCAAGAATTTCGAAAAATCGCCATGGATATGGCCATGGTGAATTCTTTTGAAGGCTGGGCCGATTTGTACCAGCGGTTGGTTTATTGGGAATTACAACTTGAGAATATCGAAGATACCGGCATGTTCGAGATTTTGGAATCCCAAAAAGTAGAAGCGAACACACAATTTTGTAAATTCATTGATAAAAATTATCCAACTTGGTTCGACAAAAATGCCGATGCGCCTGTAATGTCGCACACATTGTTTGCGGAAAAAATTATGCCCGAACTCAAAAAAGGCGAACCGACCTTATTGGTGGTAGTCGATAATTTAAGGTTTGATCAATGGAAATCATTTGAACCCATTATTGCAAATTATTACAAAAAGGAACAAGAAAGTATGTTTTACAGCATACTTCCCACAGCAACCCAATATGCCAGAAACGCTATTTTTTCGGGGCTGATGCCACTTGAAATGGAAAAACAATTTCCGCAATATTGGTTGAATGATACCGATGAAGGTGGCAAGAATATGTTCGAGGAAGAATTTTTGCGCGCACAAATGAAACGATTGAACCTAAACCTGAAAACAGAATACCACAAAATAACCAATTTACGGAACGGAAAAAACCTGGCCGAAAATTTCAAATCGCAGAAAGACAATGATTTAACGGTAGTGGTATATAATTTTGTCGATATGCTTTCGCATTCAAAAACCGAAATGGAAATGATCAAGGAATTGGCTTCCAACGACAAGTCATACCGATCTTTGACCGAGAGTTGGTTCAAAAATTCGCCTTTACTGGAAATTATTCAACAAGCGCAACAACTGGGCTTCAAACTAATAATCACCACAGATCACGGCACAATAAACGTCAAAAACCCATCAAAAGTAATAGGCGACAAAAACACGAGTTTGAATTTGCGCTACAAAACCGGGAAAAGTTTGACTTATGATGAAAAAGATGTTTTGGCTGCAAAAGATCCGAAAAATATCCATTTGCCCAGCATCAACATGAGCAGTTCGTTCATATTTGCCAAGGGCGATTTATTTTTTGCCTATCCGAACAACTACAATTATTATGTAAGCTATTTCCGGAACACGTATCAACATGGCGGTGTTTCCTTGGAAGAAATGATTATTCCGTTTTCAATATTGACGCCCAGATAGGTATATGGCATTAAGCAATAGGCTTTGAGTTTTAGGTTATTTAAAAACTTATGGTTAAAATTCCCTAATGGAAATAAAGTATAGTTTGGAAGAATTGCCCGAAGTGGCGGCAAAAATCATCGAATTTTCCCAAAATAAAATCATTCTGTTTTTTGGTGAAATGGGTGCGGGAAAAACCACGTTGATCAAAGAAATTGTGAAACAGTTGGGAAGCTCGGACCATGTTTCAAGTCCTACTTTTTCATTGGTAAACGAATATATTTCGAATTCGGGATCAATATATCATTTCGATTTCCATCGAATAGAAAATGAGGAAGAAGCTTTTGATATGGGATTTGAAGAATACGTATATTCCGGTGCATGGAAACTCATTGAATGGCCACAGAAAATAAAACATTTGTTGCCTGAAAACAAGACGGAGGTTCGGTTGGAAACCGCTGGAAGCGAACGGAAATTAACCCTTATTTGATTTCTTTTCAATAGCGTCCTAAACGTTTAAAAAAAGAAAGGGTGTTTTGTAACTCAAAGTTATCTTTGAGGTGCGAAACAAAAACAACCCCTTTCCTATGACAAATATAACATTGTTTTCCCAGATCATTTCCAAACTTGACCGTTCGG
>DASSWN010000143.1:0-9973 GCA_035704905.1 Flavobacteriaceae bacterium | reverse complement strand
CAGCGTATGAGCGCCGTTGCCACCAAAACCAATGAATTCGTGAATGCCTTGGAAGGCACAGGCACAAAAATTCTGGATACGCGCAAAACAACGCCTGGAATTCGTGTATTGGAAAAATGGGCGGTGAAAATTGGCGGCGGCGAAAACCACCGGTTTGGATTGGATGATATGATTATGTTGAAGGATAACCATATCGATTTTGCAGGTGGAATAACCGAAGCAATCAATAAAGTGAAAACCTATTTGGATGCGCATAATCTAGATTTAAAAATAATTGTTGAAGCCCGGAATTTGGAAGAAATAAAGCAGATTCTGGAAAATGATGGTGTTTATCGAATTCTAATTGATAATTTTGGTTATGAAGAAACCCGAAAAGCCGTGGACCTTATCGGTGGACGTTGTTTGACGGAATCGAGTGGGGGCATAACTCTTGAAACTGTTCGTGCTTTTGCGGAATGTGGGGTCGATTTTATTTCAAGTGGTGCGCTGACCCATTCCGTTCATAATCTGGACATGAGTTTGAAAGCTGTTTTTTAGTGCCCTTTTGCACACTATTCGGTAATCAAAACCAACAATACGCAACTCGTAAACCCACAAAATGACCAAAGAAGTAGAGGAGGAACTAAGAAAAATACCTGTTATAAGTTGGGTGGCCAAAAAAAGCAAACAGGTTGTCCTTCCCGGACTTGACGGATTAACTTTATATGAACTCTGGGAGCTTTATTCCGTGGGCATCGTTAAAGGGGCATTTTCTACCCGGGCCAGTTCCATTGCTTTTAATTTTTTCATGGCCATATTTCCGTTCTTGTTGTTTTTATTGAATTTAATTCCGTTTATCTGGTTCATAGACGATTTTCAACTAAAATTTTTGGTTTATATTGAAAATTTACTCCCGCCGCAAACAACCGGTTTTTTCGATGAGATTTTTGCCGATATTGCCGGAAACCAACGTGTCGGACTGCTTTCATTCGTTTTCTTCCTCTCCATTTTTTTAATGTCCAATGGCATCAATGCCATTTTTGAAGGTTTTGAATCTTCTTATCATTCGCAGGTGAACCGTTCATTCGTTAAACAGTATTTGGTAGCCATTGGTGTGTCCATTATCATGGCATTGTTGTTGTTGCTTACCGTTATCATGGCGGTTTATCTAACTTTTATGATTGAAGATTTGCGTGATTTCGGATTGTTTTCCGATACTGCAATTTGGATAAACATAGGGAGATATGCCGTTATTTTAATAATGCTGTATGTAGCCGTGGGAACACTTTACTATTTTGGGACCCGCGAGGGCCGCGTGCATAAATTTTTTTCCGTGGGCGCATTGGCAACTACCCTTTTGATTGTTTTGACCACTTTTCTTTTTGGAATATATATAGAAAATTTCAATTCTTACAACGAATTGTACGGCTCAATTGGTGCACTGCTAATATTAATGGTTTATATTTGGTTGAATTCAAACATTCTTTTGCTTGGTTTTGAATTGAATGCGTCCATCGGCCGATTGCGACATAAACACAAGTTATGATGAATTTGCTTTTAAAAAACGGTATTCTTCTTTTTTTGGTTTTTTGTCCTTCCATTGGAATGAATGCCCAAAGCGTTTTGGGAAAATGGAAAACCATTGACGATCATTCGGGCGAAACAAAATCAGTGGTCAAAATTTACGAAAAAGACGGAAAAGTTTTTGGTGATATTGTTCATGTTTTCAGTAAAGATACTTGTACTTCCAATGCTGACAAAAAGCATAAATATGAAGGGATGACGATTATTCGCGATATGGAAAAGAAAGGAAATCAATATGAGAATGGTACTTTAATGGATCCGGGAAGTGGAAAAGAATACAAAGCAAAAATTTGGTTGAATAGTGATAACCCCAATGTTTTGAATGTTCGTGGCTATGTTGGAATCTTTTATCGTACCCAGAATTGGATCAGATTGGAAAAAATTGATTCGGAAAAATCAAACTAAATTGCCATTTCAAATGCTCAAACTTCAGCCTTTCAAATATTCATGAACGCTTTTATTGATGTCATTTTACCCCTTCCCTTGGAAAAACATTTTACCTATCAAGTAACCGAGGCAGAAGCTATAAAAATCCGAAAAGGAATGCGTGTTGCCGTTCCATTTGGGAAAACCAAGGTTTACACCGGTATTGTTGCCAAACTACACCAAATTGCGCCCACGGTTTACGAAGCCAAACCCATCGAACAGATTTTGGATGAAATTCCATTGGTCACTGAACAGCAACTTGCTTTCTGGAAATGGATCGCTTCCTATTATATGTGCTCGGAAGGCGAAGTTTTGCGCGCAGCCCTGCCAAGTGCTTTTTTGTTGGAAAGCGAAACGGTTATCGAACTTGATAAAAATGCCAATGTTGATGAAACCGATTTAACCGATGACGAACTTTTGGTTTATGAAGCACTTTTGAATCAGTCGTTGTTGAAAATTCAAGAGATTATTCAAATTTTGGATAAGAAAAACGTGCTCCCCGTCATCAATAAGCTGGTAGCAAAAAATGTGATCATTGTCAATCAAGAATTGTACAAAAAATACAAACCTAAAGTGGTGCGTTATGTCCGGCTCGACCCAAATTATTCTGGAGAAGAAAAATTGAAAGGTTTATTGGACACTTTGGAAAACGCACCCAAACAACGCCAAGTTGTTTTAAGTCTTTTTTCCCTGATTTCCAAAGGAAAAAAATCTGTAAAAGCTTCGGAACTTGCCAAAAAAAGCGGAGTTTCAAATTCGATTATTAAAGCGTTGGTCAAAAAATCCGTTTTGGAAGAACATGAAGTGGGGAAAGACCGGGTGCAATTTGATGGGATTTCCGCAAACATGGAAATTCAGTTGAGCCAAGATCAAACCAAAGCATTTTCGGAAATAAAAACTGTTTTTTCAGAAAAGGATATTTGTCTGTTCCATGGTGCCACTTCTTCCGGCAAGACCGAAATTTATATCAAACTCATGGAGGAAGCCCTCGCCAACGGAAAACAGGTTTTATACCTTCTTCCCGAAATAGCCTTGACCACCCAACTTATTTCCCGATTGCGTGCCTATTTTGGCGATGAAATATTGGTTTATCACAGCAAATATTCGATCAACGAACGTGTGGAAGTGTATCAACATATTTTGAATCGTTCCAAAGGCCATATTGTTATTGGTGCCCGATCATCCATTTTTTTGCCTTTTGTCAATTTGGGATTGGTTGTGGTGGACGAATCGCATGAACAAACATTCAAACAATTCGATCCGGCCCCACGCTATCATGCGCGCGACGCTTCGTCAATTTTGGCTTCCCTTTTTGGAGCCAAAGTTTTGTTGGGTTCGGCCACACCGAGTATCGAAAGCTATCACAATGCATTAGAACATAAATATGGATTGGTTTTTCTTTCACGGCGTTTTGGAAATATTTCGCCTCCCAAAATTGAATTGGTGGACATCAAGGAAAAACAGCGTAAAAAACAGATGACCGGCCATTTTTCAGATGTACTTCTTCAGAATATTCATGAAACCCTGAACCAAGGAAAGCAGGTCATTTTGTTTCAAAACCGAAGAGGCTATTCCCCAATTTTGGAATGCAACACTTGCGGTCATTCCCCACAATGCCCAAACTGCGATGTTACTTTAACCTACCATCGGCACAACAACCAGTTGCGATGCCATTACTGCGGATATCACATTGCCTTGCAGACAACTTGTATGGCTTGCGGAAGTACCGAATTGACCACAAAAGGTTTCGGTACCGAGCAAATTGAAACTGAACTAAAAACGCTTTTTCCCGAGCACAACATCGGACGAATGGATTTGGATACCACACGTGGAAAATATGGATACGAACGAATGATCCACGCATTTGAAAACCAAGAAATGGATATTTTGGTTGGAACGCAAATGTTGACCAAAGGCCTCGATTTCCGAAATGTGGATTTGGTTGCAGTGATGAACGCTGACAGTTTACTGAATTTTCCCGATTTTCGTGCGCATGAAAGAAGTTTTCAATTATTGCTTCAAGTTGCCGGACGCGCCGGTCGGACAAAAAAACAAGGAAAAGTACTGATACAAACCTATAACCCGTTCCATCAAATTTTGCAACAAGTTTCTACCGGTGATTACCTCGGAATGTACAAACAGCAGTTGGATGAACGGCATAATTTTAAATATCCGCCCATTTACAGAATAATAAAATTGAGTTTTAAAGGGCGTGATTTCAACCAAGTGAATGAAGCTTCGGCATGGTTTGCGAAAGCGTTGCGCCAGACCTTGAAAGAAAATGTTTTGGGACCGGAATTTCCCCCCATCGCGCGCATCCGGAACGAATATTACAAAAATATTATGCTGAAAATCCCGCCGGGACAATCATTGAAAAAAATAAAAGAATATTTGAAAAAGGTAATGGGCAGTTATACGGCAGTGGCCGCCTTTCGCCGTGTTAAAATTGTTGTAACTGTGGATCCGTACTAACTTTGTCCGCTGAAGAAATATTCATTAAAGCTTCTTGCAGGCGTTTTTTCTTGTGTCGGCTCAGTGGTAATTTTTCATCTTCCAGTTCAACGAATTTACTCCCAAATTTTTTCACCTTGGCCAAGTTTACAATATAGGATTTGTGGATACGGAGAAACAAATCTTGTGGAACCCGTTTCTCAAAAGCTTTCATGGTCGTAAGCACCGTATATTCATTATCTTCCGTCACGATTTTTGCATAATCGCCCATAGCCTCCACATATAGTATGGTATGCACAAAAACTTTGTGTTTTTTCAGATTGCTTTTAACGAATATGTAGTTTTGTTTATCGCTGTCCATTTCTTTTAGGGCAATGTACATCAAAGCTTTATCAATTGCCCGGTCAAACCGTTTGTTGTCCACCGGTTTCTGTAAAAAATCTATCGCTTCATAATTGAATGCTTCAAAAGCATATTGGGTTTTTCCGGTAACAAAAATAATTCCCGGCGGGTTTTCCAAATTATCCAGAAGATCAAAGCCCGATAAAAGTGGCATTTCAATATCAAGAAAAACCAAATCTACGCTGTTTGTTTTTAAAAATTCTTTTGCGCCCACCGCGTTGCTAAATTGGTGAACCAGTACTAAAGCCGGATGGTTTTTTACAAGCTGCCCGATAATGAGACATTGCAATGGGGAATCATCGACAATGATGCATTTTAATTCAGATTTTGTCATGTCATTAAATGGATTAAAAGGGGCAGCCCCAAAGATATAATTATTTTTGATATTATTAAGATGATTTTATATTGAAACTGAAAAAAAATCCGATAAGCGTATTCAAAGAAAAATAGAAGCCGCTTAATATTGTACGTTGAAAAAAAAGATGTACTTTTGCAGCCAATTTTTAAAACAAATATATATGAATCATTATGAAACTGTTTTCATCTTGAATCCCGTTTTATCTGAAGACCAGATAAAGGAAACAGTTAAGAAATACGAAGATTTTCTTGTTTCTAAAGGTGCCAAGATGGTGAACAAAGAAGATTGGGGGCTTAAAAAATTGGCCTATCCTATCCAACACAAAAAAAGTGGGTTTTATCACTTATTGGAATATACCGTGGACGGGCAGGCAATTGCGCCACTTGAACTAATGTTCCACCGCGATGAACGGGTGATGCGCTGTATGACCGTAAAAATGGACAAACATGCCATTGCTTGGGCAGAGAAAAGAGTAAAAAGAAACAAAGAAAAAGCATAAGTTATGTCAACAATAGAACAACAAGCAAAAGGACAAAAAGAAGGCGAAATCAGATATTTGACGCCTTTGAATATTGAAACCTCCAAGACGAAAAAATACGACCGTTTCAAAAAAGCCGGCATCAAATACATCGATTACAAAGATGCCGATTATTTGATGGGATTGGTGAACGAACAAGGGAAATTGTTGCCGCGAAGGCTTACCGGTACTTCTTTGAAAAATCAACGAAAAGTTGCCACTGCCGTTAAGCGCGCACGCCATTTGGCATTAATGCCCTACGTTGGCGATTTATTAAAATAAAAAAAACAGCAACAACATGGAACTGATTTTAAAAAAAGATATTGAAAACCTAGGGTTTGTCAATGATATAGTCGAGGTGAAAAACGGATATGGACGAAATTTTCTTATTCCGCAAGGCCATGCAATGCTTGCCACACCATCAGCAAAAAAAATGTTAGCAGAAACCTTGAAACAACGTGCTTTCAAAGAAAAGAAGGAAGTTGAAACCGCCAAAAAATTGGCAGATAAAGTAACTGCTTTGGAACTAAAATTGACTTCAAAAGCAGGTGCCGGCGACAAAATGTTTGGTAGTATTTCTAGTGCCGATTTAAGCGAAGCCCTTGCAAAAGAAGGTATTGATATCGATAAAAAATACATCACCATTTTGGGTGGGAATATTAAACGATTGGGACAATATGAGGCGAAACTGCGGTTTCACCGCGAAGTTATCGCAACCTTGGTTTTTGACGTGGTTGCCGAATCATAATTGTATTCTGAACTAAATTTAACGCCTGCCTTTTTAAAAATTGGCAGGCTTTTTAATTTATACCGCTTGAAGATTTTTTGATCTTTGCAGAAACAGGATAAAACTAAAAATTTTTCTGAAAAACATAATCAAAATGAAATATGCGCGATTGACAAAAGAACAATTTGAAGAATTGCAACCGGAATTCACCAATTTTTTGGCCACACAATCCATTACCGAAGAAGAATGGGAGAAAATCAAACAAGAAAAACCCGATGTTGCCGAGGACGAACTTGACCTTTTTAGCGATTTAATTTGGGAAGGGGTTTTGAACAAGGTTGAATTTCTGGAACATTTTTCCAAACAACAACTTTTCCTATTTCATATTACCGAATTCGAAATGAATTTGATAGGGATAAAAATTCAAAATGAAGCCATCAACATCTTGACAAAAGAAGGATACCGATGGTTGCGCGACAATTTAATGGATGAAGCCGTAACGGTTTACACTTCTCAAAAACCCATTACCGAAGATCGGAACAAAGACATTTTTGCGTTGATTCAGCAAGGGGCAAATATTACAAAAGGTGAGTTATATGCTTATTTTCAGCAAATGGTCTGATTCTGTTAATTCATTCATAGCGCAGCGACTCGATCGGGTTTTGTTTTGCTGCTTTTGAAGCAGGATAGCTTCCGGAAATGATCGCGATAATCAATGAAATAACTGTCGCCCAAACAATAGCTGCCCACGGCGTGACAAATGTAAAATCGGCTGCGGAGGCCACCCCATAACCCACCAATATACCGAAAATTATTCCGAAAATCCCACCCAATTGCCCAATGATAATTGTTTCCATGAAAAATTGCCAGGCAATCGTATTTTTTCGTGCACCCAAAGCTTTTCGAACCCCGATTTCCCGAGTTCGCTCCGTTACCGAAACCAACATGATATTCATTAAAGCAATGGAAGAGCCAAGAATGGTAATGATGGAAATGATCCACGCGGCTTTGTTCAAATATCCGGTCATTTCAAAAATCTGGTTCAAAAGGCTATCGCTTCGTTCTATCCCGAAATTGTTTTCTTCCGCAGGATTCAATCCACGAATATTTCTAAAGGTAATTATGGCTTCATCTTGGGCCGCTTCCAACATATTCTTGTCTGCTATTTTGATACTAATGTTATAATTGATATTTGGGGCAGTAAACATGCTTCGAGCTGCCTGAATGGGAATCAAGACCCGAAGGTCCATATTATTTCCAAAGGTTGAACCCTTGCTTTCCAAAACGCCTATAATTTTGAATTTCCTTCCGCGAATATCAATTGTTTTTCCAATCGGATTGGTTTGTGGAAACAAGGCTTTTTCTATATCTGATCCCACAACACAAATGTTCGAGTTGTTTTCAATATCGAAATAGGTGAACCCACGACCGGAAGTAAGTTCCAATCCCGAGTTAGGTAAAAAATATTCATTTACGCCCAAAACCTGCACTTCCGGATCGGTTTTTTTATCGGCATAATTTATTTCCGCCGTACCCGTTCCGGTAAATGAAATGGAAGTTTGACTGGAAGGAAAATCATAGGCTTCTTTGAACGCTTTTACTTCACGATAGCTGATGACCGGATTTATTTTCTGAATTTCCCCACTTCCTTCGGCCTGAACCGTAAATTGATAGCGTTGCAAATTGAAAGTATTTGCGCCCATGGAAGCAAAATTGTTGCTGATGGTATTTTCCAAAGCGTTCACCGCGCTCAAGATTCCTACCAACGCGGTAATGCCAATTGCAATAATCAGAACGGTTAAAATGGTTCGCAGTAACTGGCTCTTGATGCTGTCGAAAGCAATTCGGACATTTTCCCGAAAAAGTGAAAACATAATTCGCGGTATGATTTTTTATAAGACGGCGAGTAAGCCCGAAAGTTACCAAAAAATTGCATTTTCTTTGGTTATATTTGCCTTTTGAAACAATTCGCATGGCACAAAAACCAAGTTTGCCCAAAGGAACACGTGATTTTTCCCCGGAAGAAGTCGCGAAACGAAACTATATAATAGGAATTATAAAATCGAATTTTGAAAAATTTGGTTTCCAACCTATCGAGACCCCAAGTTTTGAAAACAGTGAAACTTTAATGGGGAAATATGGCGAGGAAGGCGACCGGTTGATTTTTAAAATTTTAAATTCGGGTGATTTTTTATCAAAAGTGAAAGATGAACATTTCAAAGAAAAAAACAGTCAAAAAATCACTTCCAAAATTTCTGAAAAAGCACTTCGCTACGATCTTACTGTCCCCTTTGCGCGTTATGTGGTGCAACACCAAAACGAACTCGATTTTCCTTTCAAACGCTACCAAATCCAACCTGTTTGGCGGGCCGATCGCCCACAAAAAGGGCGTTTTCGCGAATTTTTTCAGTGTGATGCCGATGTGGTTGGAAGCAATAGTTTGTGGCAGGAAACAGATTTCGTGTTACTGTACGATTCCGTGTTTTCTGATTTGCAAATAAAAAAAACGCACATCAAATTAAACCATCGTAAAATCCTTTCCGGCTTTGCCGAAGTTATTGGCGAAACCGAAAAACTGATCGATTTTACGGTGGCGTTGGATAAATTGGATAAAATAGGGGAGGCCGGTGTGAAGAAAGAAATGTTGGAAAAAGGTATCCGCCAAGAAGCCATCAATGAAATTCAGCCAATTTTTGATATAAGCGGGGATTTTGAGGAGAAAATTTCTGGGTTGAAAGAAATATTGAAGAATTCTGAAATTGGAAAACAAGGCATTTCCGAACTGGAATTCATTTATAATGCAATAAAATCCGTTCCGTTGAAAACCGCCATTCTGGAATTGGATGTTACGTTGGCCCGCGGACTTAATTATTACACCGGAACAATTATGGAAGTTTCGGCCCCCGATGAAGTGCAAATGGGTTCTATAGGTGGTGGCGGGCGTTACGATGATTTGGCCGGTATTTTCGGGCTAAAAAATTTGAGCGGTGTGGGAATTTCCTTTGGTCTGGATCGAATTTATTTGGTGCTGGAAGAATTGGATTTATTCCCAAAAAATTTGGGTGAAAGCATAAAAGTCCTGTTCTTGAATTATGGGGAAAGAGAAGCGCTGTACTGTTTAAAAGCAGTGAACCGATTGCGCAATTTAGGAGTTTCTGCGGAATTATTTCCCGATGACGCCAAAATGAAAAAACAAATGAATTATGCAAACAAACGTGCAGTTCCTTATGTGGTTTTGGCCGGTAGCAAAGAAATAGGGAATAATCTTTTCACCTTGAAAAATATGAAAACAGGAGAACAGAATCAGGTTGATTTTGACGAACTGACGCAACAATTGGTGTAAAGTGCAATAAAACAAAAAAGCCGATTTCCTTTTTACGGGAAATCGGCTTTTTTGTTGTAGCGAGAAGGAGATTTGAACTCCTGACCTCCGGGTTATGAATCCGACGCTCTAACCAACTGAGCTACCTCGCCATTTCAGTACACTATTTTAAAAAACACACCCGACCTCCGGGTTATGAATCCGACG
>DASSWN010000108.1:0-6853 GCA_035704905.1 Flavobacteriaceae bacterium | reverse complement strand
GGGCATTGAATTGAGCCCAAATTGAATGGCAAAGTTCCATTTGCTGATAGCGATTCATTATTACCGCTCAAATAGAAAAGGATAGACCCAAATTTTTATGACGGCCTTAAATTTGTAGTCGAAAGTAACAACTAAAAAAACCACTAAAAATAAGGCTTACACAACGCAACTGTCGCCCCTGAACTCGTTTCAGTACCTCGCACGGAATATGCAGAATAAAAGATTTTAAACCGACTTCTGCGAAAATCGGCGGTATCAGCGGGAAATATAAGTTTCAGAAAATCGTTCTTTCAAAAAAGACCTCTTAAAACCCGCACATGCAAGAACTTTACACTCAAGACGAAATTTTTGACGGAACCGACTTCACACAGCAAGCAATGTCGAAAGAATATGAAAACTGCATTTTCAACAATTGCAACTTTTCCCAAAAAAATCTTTCCGAATTTGGTTTTACGGATTGCGCATTCAACGGCTGTAATTTAAGCCTTGCAGAAATAAACAAAACGGCATTTCGTGAAGTGGAATTCACCGATTGCAAAATGCTGGGGCTTCGATTCGACAACTGCGAAGAATTTGGACTTTCATTTTCATTCAATAAATGCCAACTTAACCATTCCTCATTTTACAAAACAAAAATCAAAAAGACGATTTTTAAAAACGCACACTTGCAAGAAGTTGATTTTACCGACTGTGACCTGACAAATTCCATTTTTGAAAACTGCGAACTAACCGGGGCTGTTTTCGACCACAGCATTCTTGAGAAAGCAGACCTCCGAACGGCTTACAACTTTTCCATAGATCCGGAAAAAAACCGCATAAAAAAAGCAACGTTTTCAGTTTCGGAACTTTCCGGACTTTTGGACAAATATGATATCCAAATCGAAAAATGAAAACCAGTTTTTGAATATGCAAGGTGAGGCTGAAATTTACTTTGACCAAAAAACAACATCAATTTCAAAATAAGATGAAAATTATTTTTAATACAACTAGTTTCGCGGTCCTCACTTTCGCTTTCATGCTTTTCACCATAATCGGGACCCTTAGTCATGAATACGGACATATTGTGGTTGCCAAACAGCTTGGATATGACACAACGCTGCATTACGGCAGCATGAATTTCAATTCTGAATTAAATGATCGACTAATTACAATTTATAATGAGAATGAAACAGCAATAGAAAATGACACCTATTTCGAGCAAAAAAAAGATTTTGAAAGTGGGCTGAAAACATTGCAGTCCGATGCATTATGGATTCTTGTTGGCGGTCCTTCACAAACGATTTTGACGGGATTGATTGGTCTGACAATTCTTTTTTTTCGGAGAAAACATATTAAAACATTTGACTTAAAAACAATCGATTGGCTCGCTATTTTTCTGTCCTTATTTTGGCTACGGGAAGTATTTAACCTCGTAATGTCAATAGTAAGCGAAATAATTTCACCAAACGGCAGCTACTTCAGTGGTGATGAAAAAAATATAGCTTATGGCTTAAATATTTGGGAAGGAAGCATTTCGGTAACATTGGGAATAGTGGGCCTTTTTATAGCATTGTTTGTGATTTTCAGAATAATTCCGAAACGACATAGACTCACTTTTCTTACAAGCGGACTCACAGGTGGTATAATTGGTTTTATTGTATGGATGTATATTTTGGGACCCAAATTATTGCCCTGAGAAAAAGAAAAATTCCTAAATTGCCGAATATGCAAACTTCTTCAAAAGCAACAAAAGTCTTAAAACAAATCCATGACGGCACCAAATTGGGCGACTTGCGCAAAATAGCCAAGAGCATTAAAAAAGACCACCACTTGGCAATGGAATTATGGGCAACGGGAAAATTTTTACCACGGTTGCTATCGATTTTAATTATGGACAATAAGCTCCTATCACAAGATTCCCTCGATAAAATTGATCGGGAAATGTTTAATCACATATATGAAGAACGAATTCATTTAATGGACTGGTTGATGGCGAATCAGCTTTCAAAATCCAAAAAAACAATCGGGTTGATGAATTCCTGGAAAAACAGTTCTTCTGCCCTTCAAAGACGCGCTTTCTGGTATTATCAAGGAAGGCTGCGATGGACCGGTCAAAAACCGCCCCAAAACACCACGGAATTACTTTCTGAAATAGAAGCAAAAATTTTAAACGAGAAACCGGAAGTACAATGGGCCATGAATTTTGTGGCCGGATGGATTGGTGTTTATGACAAAAAATTCCGTCCACGTTGTATAAAACTCGGCGCAAAAACCGGACTGTACAAAGATGAAATGGTTTCCAAAGGTTGCACACCAAATTATCTGCCGGAGTTTATAAAGATAGAAGCAAACAAACGCAATCTATGAACAACATTTCGGGTAATTTATATTCCATTTTAAACTGAACGGTGAGAAAGCTTTAACTGAATTTGAATGAACTATGCGAACTTCCCGCCTTTCAAAATAGTAATCCAACAAATGAAAAATATGAAAAAACCAATCTTTTATCTGCTCCTTGCGATGTTGTTCATTGGCTGCAAAAATAAGGGAATCATCTATAACGATCCCATTCCAAAACATGATAGCCTAACAATCGACTCAAGGTTCCTAAGCGAAAAACGTATTATAAACATTTGGACGCCCCCAGGTTACAATACAACAACTGACAGTTTCCCCGTGCTTTACATGCCGGATGGTGGAATAAAAGAAGATTTCCCCCATATCGCAAATACATTGGACACGCTGATAAAGCAAAACAAAATTCCGAAAATAATATTGGTGGGGATTGAAAACACGGAACGTGGAAGGGACTTGACCGAACCAACAAAAATTGAATATGATTTGAAATACATTCCCGATGCGGGCGGGTCGGAAAATTTCAGAAAATTTATTCAAAATGAATTGTTTCCCGCAATAAATCAAAAATATAGAACCACTGACAAAAATGCGCTTATTGGCGAATCATTGGCGGGTTTGTTCGTTGTTGAAACCTTCATATTACAACCGCAAATGTTCGATTCGTATATTGCGATGGATCCTTCCCTATGGTTTAACGAAGCCTATCTGCAAAAGAATTTTGAGGAACTAATTCAGGAACACAGGTACCAAAACAAAAAGCTTTGGTTTGCCGGTTCAAACGCCGAAGATATTCATCAATATACCCGAAAACTGGAAACAAGTTTAAAAAATTCGCCTGAAAACCTCACTTGGAAATATTCGGACGAACCAAATGAAAAACATCACACCATTTTTAGGGCAACAAAAGAAAAAGCTTTGGTTTGGGCATTGAATGACTAAAAAATTATATGCACACGAAAATTTGAAGCCAACAAGCGAAAAACTTAACGATTCAAATTGAAATATCCGGTAAAATTGTTCGTGTTTTATAAGAAAATAAGTTTTCAGTCCGTATGTGAATTTATTGATCTATAAGTTTGCAGAGGTTAAGGTATTTAAGATAATGTTATTTATTTTCACATTAAGTGTTTTTTATCGAAAATTATACTATCTTTAACCTCTTAACGGAAAGAAAACATGATCGCAAAAACCAGAGATTCGGAAAAACAACGTCTCAATGCGTTAAAAAGATACGGTATTTTGGATTCGCCGGCCGAAAGTGTGTTTGATGAATTCACAAAATTGGCAGCGAACATTTTAAATGTTCCCATTGCACTGATTTCTTTGGTCGATTCGAATCGGTTTTGGTTCAAATCAAAATACGGGGTTGATGCCGATCAAGTGGAATTTCATCCGAGTTTGTGCGCCTCTGCTATTCGATCTAACGGATTTTACGAAATTCAAGATGCCGAAAACGATCCACGTGCCAATACTAGTCCACTGGTCACCGGCGAACTCGGACTTCGTTTTTATGCCGCTTATCCGCTTAAATCGCGGGAAGGCTATAACTTGGGCACACTTTGCGTCATCGATAAAAAACCCAGAAAGTTTACACAAGCAGAAAAAGAAACCTTGCGCTCGCTCAGGAATCTTGTCATGGATCAAATTGAATTGCGTTTTCTGGCGAAAGAAACCTATATGCACCATAACCGCATGCTCGGAATTTTTGCCCATGATTTGAAAAATCCGTTGGCTACGATCAATATGGCGTCGGATATTATCCAGAAAAAGAAAAACAATCCGGAAGTTGTCGCGAATATGTGTAAACATATTAAGAAATCATCCAAAAACTCACTACGTATCATTAACGAATTGTTGGCATCATCTGAACTGGAATCGGGGGAATTCAAAATGAAATTTTCAAAATTCAATGTAGGGGAATTTTTGAAAGAAATAGTGGAAAACCATTTGGTTCCCGCCAGAAGAAAAGGCCAATCCTTAAAATTATGCGCTGAAAACAATATAGAAATTGAAGCTGATAAAGGAAAACTGGAAGAAATTGCCGACAACCTAATCAGCAATGCAATTAAATTTTCGCCAGTAAAAAAACAGATAAAAATAGATTTGCATCAAAACAATGGCAACGTAATTTTGCAGGTAAAGGATGAAGGTCCGGGTTTTAATAAGTCCGAGAAAAAGAAACTTTTCAAACGTTTTTCGAAATTGAAGGCACAGCCAACCGGCGGTGAAATGTCCACGGGGCTCGGTTTATTTGTCGCAAAATGTTTGGTCGAAGCGCATAATGGTTCCATTTCCGCTGAAAGCGATGGGAAAAACAAAGGGGCCACTTTTACTGTCGAACTTCCCATTGAAAGGGCAACTTCAGACAAAAAAAAAGAGGTTAAAGTGGAAGACGTTCTTCAGTCCTTGAAAAATTAAGATTTTCTTCGAGAAGTTTCCAATGCATGTTTTTCCCGATTTCGGCGGGCCAAGTTTGTTTTTCCTAGCATAAATAAACGTATTTTTGCAAAAAAATAAAAATGCCGAACGAAACCGAAAACTTACCGCACAAAGCAGGATTTGTAAACATTGTTGGCAACCCCAACGTGGGCAAATCCACTTTGATGAACGCATTTGTCGGTGAACGTTTGTCCATAATTACTTCCAAAGCACAAACCACTCGGCACCGTATTTTGGGGATTGTGAATGGTGAAAATTTTCAGGTGATTTTGAGCGATACGCCGGGAATAATCAAACCGGCTTATGAACTTCAAGAATCCATGATGGATTTTGTGAAATCTGCTTTCGAAGACGCCGATATTCTGCTGTATATAGTGGAATTGGGCGAACAAGATTTGAAAGATGAAGATTTTTTCAAAAAAATAACTTCCGCCGAAATCCCTGTTCTTTTATTGTTGAACAAAATCGATAAAGGAAATCAGGAATTGGTGGAAGAACAGGTGAATTTGTGGCATGAAAAAGTGCCAAATGCCGAAATTTTTGCCGTTTCCGCTCTTGAAGGTTTCGGTGTGCCCGAAGTTTTTCAACGCATTGTGGAACTTCTTCCCGAATCACCTCCATTTTACCCAAAAGATACATTAACGGACAAGCCGGAGCGTTTTTTTGTGAATGAAATTATTCGGGAAAAAATATTGATGCATTACAAAAAGGAAATTCCTTATAGCGTTGAAATTGACACGGAAGAATTTTTTGAAGAAGAAAACATTATCCGCATGCGCAGTGTGATCATGGTGGAACGCGAATCACAAAAAGGGATTTTGATCGGCCACAAAGGAAATGCTTTAAAACGTGTGGGAGTGGAAGCCAGAAAAGATTTGGAGAAGTTTTTCGGCAAACAGGTGCATCTTGAACTATACGTGAAAGTGAACAAAAACTGGCGAAGCGATCAACGTCAATTAAAACGATTTGGATATAATCAGTAGTGAGTATTTAGTATTGAGTAGTTAGAATTACTCAAATCTCAATACTCAAATCTCAATATTCTTTACTAAATACTCAATACTAACAAAAATGGGCAACATCGTAGCCATCGTAGGAAGGCCAAATGTGGGGAAATCCACTTTTTTCAACCGATTGATTCAACGCAGGGAAGCCATTGTGGATGCGGTTAGCGGCGTAACCCGCGACCGGCATTACGGCAAATCTGACTGGAACGGAAAAGAATTTTCCGTGATCGATACCGGCGGTTATGTGGTGGGCAGCGATGATGTTTTTGAAGCCGAAATCGACAAACAAGTGAAACTCGCCATTGATGAAGCCGATGCCATTATATTTATGGTTGACGTGGAAACAGGCGTTACCGGAATGGATGAAGATGTTGCCACCCTTTTACGTCGTGTGAAAAAACCAGTTTTCTTAGTAGTTAACAAAGTTGATAACAACAAACGCGCAGAAGATGCCGTGGAATTCTATTCCTTGGGATTGGGGGAATATTACAACATAGCCAGCGTGAACGGTAGCGGAACCGGCGATTTGTTGGATGCCCTTGTGGCGGCTTTGCCGGAAACCGAAGAAAAGGAAGAAACCGATTTGCCGCGGTTTGCGGTTGTCGGGCGGCCCAATGCCGGAAAATCTTCCTTTATAAATACCTTAATTGGGGAAGAGCGGTATATTGTTACCGACATTGCCGGAACCACACGCGATTCCATGGACACCAAATACAACCGGTTCGGATTTGAGTTCAATCTGGTCGATACAGCCGGTATTCGTCGAAAAGCAAAAGTGAAAGAGAATTTGGAATTTTATTCCGTCATGCGCAGCGTTCGCGCCATAGAGAATTCCGATGTGTGTATTTTGGTGATGGACGCCACTCGCGGTTTCGATGGGCAGGTGCAGAATATTTTCTGGTTGGCGCACCGCAACCGCAAGGGAATTGTGGTTTTGGTGAACAAATGGGATTTGATGGAAAAGGAAACAAATACCATGAAAGAATACGAAGCAAAAATGCGAAAGGAAATGGAACCTTTCACCGATGTGCCAATTGTTTTTATTTCGGTAATGAACAAGCAACGCATTT
>DASSWN010000102.1:0-13221 GCA_035704905.1 Flavobacteriaceae bacterium | reverse complement strand
GTTTGCATTGGAAGAGTTAACACGCTATTGACCAAATAGTCCAACAGCTTGTTGGACAATTTAATATAAAAATAGAAGGCGCTAGTTTATAATAGCGATGATACGATGAATTGGTTTGATTTTGGCTTTTTCTACTCCCTTGAGGGCTTTGGGGCAAAAAGGAAAAGCCAAAAAATTCAATTATTGTTTTGACTCTAAAGGACCTAACTGAATTACTAACGAATGGGAAGGAAATCATTTCAAATATCCACGCAAAGCTAAACTATAGCCAAAGGAAAATTCAGAAGCCGGGAATCAACCGACCGAAAATCCAACCACAAGACCTTCGTTCGATCGAACGTTGAAAACCGTTCCGTCTTCAAAAATCAGATATTGGCCTTTTATCCCTTTTAGTTTTCCTGTGAAAAACGGTGTTTTCTGAATGTTCAAAGCCCGAAGCTTTAAGGGATATTGAAGGACGGGAAAGTTTAAATTGGTTTCCGTATTATTCTCCAAGAAATAAGGTTTTACTTCTTCGGGCAGAAAATCTTTCAATCTTGATCGCGCATCCAAAAGGCTTTCCTCCGATAATTCATTTTTCAGCATCGTGCGCCAATTGGTTTTATCGGCGATGTGTACTTTCAAAGCAACTTCTGCAATTCCGGCCAAATACCGGTTCGGGACTTCAACAATTTCCATGGCTTTGTGAGCGCCTTGATCGATCCAGCGGGTGGGAACTTGCGATTTCCGGGTTACGCCCACTTTCACGTTGCTGGAATTGGCCAAATAAACCACATGAGGCTGCAGTTGTACTTTCTTTTCATATTCCAAGTCGCGATCGGCCTTTTCCAAATGGGCAGTGCTAAGTTCAGGTCGCATAATCCAGTCGCCGGTTAGCGGGGTTTTATAAAAACAATCGTAGCAAAACCCTTGTCTGAAAATAGTTTTGTCAGCACCACAACCCAAACATTCATAACCCAAAAATTGAACCTCCACTTTCTTGTCCAATAACTGGTTCAAATGAAGAAAATCATTTTCAAAAACCATATAATATTGAATGGGCGCGGAAAATTCCGTCAACATTTTTTTTAAGACTCCTTGATATTGCATATTTTTTTACTTTAGCATCTTTAAGGCGAAGGTTTCATTTTTCAGAAAACCAAACCCGAGTATGATCTTGCAAAATCATTTTGATAACTTACCGAATTTTGCGCGTTTCGCAGAAGCTTTTGAAGCTGTTATTTGGTAGTTTTGCTATTTTGCAAAACCGCATTGAGACGGACAAATATACAAGAATCCATGCCAACTCCGATTATAAACTCTGTTGCTTCTTGGTTTTTGAAAAAACGGATCCATCAAATGGAACTTTTTTTGAAATATCCGCATGAGGTACAATTTGAACTGTTGCACCTTCTGTTGGAAAAAGCGAAAGAAACGGAATATGGCAAAAAATATGATTTTTCCGGAATTCAAAATTATAAAACATTTACTGAACGCGTACCAATTAGAACCTATGAAGATTATGAAGCAGATATCGAGCGTTGCAGACGTGGCGAAAACAATATTTTTTGGCCGAATCCCATAAAGTGGTTTGCAAAATCAAGCGGAACCACAAACGCCAAAAGTAAATTCATTCCGGTTAGTTATAACTCCTTGGAAGATTGCCATTATGCGGCGAGCAAAGATTTGTTGTGTATGTATTTGAACAACAATGAGAACGCACAACTTTTTACCGGAAAAAGCCTGCGTTTGGGCGGCAGCAAGGAAATTTATCGAAAAAATGGGACTTCCTTCGGGGATTTATCGGCAATCCTGATAGATAACATGCCCTTTTGGGCAAGTTTTAGCAGCACACCCGGTAACGAAGTTTCATTGATGAACGATTGGGAATTGAAAATGCAGGCCATCGTGAGCGAAACCATTCAGGAAAATGTAACCAGCCTGGCAGGGGTTCCTTCATGGATGTTGGTGTTGTTGAACCAAGTGTTGGAAACCACCGGAAAAAGAAGTTTGCTGGACATTTGGCCTCAAATGGAAGTATATTTTCACGGCGGGGTGAATTTTGAGCCTTATGCCGATCAGTATAAAAAAATTATTCCCAGTGGCAACTTCAAATATTATGAAATATACAATGCTTCCGAAGGATTTTTTGCCATTCAAGACCGAAATCATTCCACTGAACTTTTATTAATGCTGGATTATGGTATTTTTTATGAATTCATTCCCATGGAAACGTATGGTGAAAAAAACGAAAAAACCATTTCCTTGAACGATGTGGAGATCGGGAAAAACTACGCCATTGTCATTACCACCAATGCCGGATTGTGGCGTTATAAAATTGGCGACACCGTGCGTTTTACCTCCCTTTCCCCCTATCGCATAAAAGTAACCGGGCGAACAAAACACCACATAAATGTTTTCGGGGAAGAATTGATTATTGAAAATGCCGAGGAGGCCCTCAGAAAAGCTTCAAACGCAACCAACTGTGAAATTGTCGATTATACCGTAGCCCCGATTTTTATGAAAGGAAAGGAAAAAGGCGCACATGAATGGATGATCGAATTTAAAAGGCATCCACCCGATTTAAGCATATTTGCCAAAATTTTGGACGAAACCCTTCAAGAAGTAAACAGCGATTATGAGGCAAAACGTTTCAACAACACCACCCTCAACCCATTAAAAATTCATTGCGCCCGAAAAAAGTTGTTTTACGATTGGCTGAAAAAACATGATAAACTTGGTGGTCAGCACAAAATTCCACGACTTTCGAACAGCCGGGATTATATGGAGGAACTGTTGAAAATGAATTCGTGACAAAATGAAAAACTGAAAAAGCAAAAATGAAGAAGTTCTTACTTTTATGCAGCTGCATTGTGCCCCTCGCTTCATGTTCGGTTCTTGAAAGCCCGGAAAAAATTGCCAACAGCATTCCTATATATGAAAACCAAACCGAAATCATGGATGGTGTCTATTTCAACCGGCCCTATAAAACAAATTTCGATTATAAAACTTTTTTGGAAATCGTAAATTTGAACAGTCAAAATGTAGATTCCATTGGGCTCGCCCTTGTTGGTCCAAAAAAATTGGAAGTTATTAGCTACAAACCTTTTAATACGGAAAAACACATTGTGAAAGGAAAACTAAAAAGAGGAACCTTTCAAATTGAAAGCAAGAACTTTTTCTTCGGAATACCGTATTTGTTTTTCTTTAATTCCGAAGAAAAAGTTAGGATTTCGGTAGGCGTTTTGGATGAAATCATTGTGCAACATTACCATTATAAATATTCACAACTTTTCGGCCATACTTCAGAAGAAACCACTACCGATTATTACTATTTCAGCAAAACATTGGAAGTGATTCCGTAAATTAACTTTTGAGATCACTGATTTTTTGCAGAAAACGGCATTAAAAATCATATGTGAAAAATTTTTAAAAAACTTACAATTTGTAAGCGTACACCTTCTCATTTCCGGCTTGGTAATATAATATCCCGGCAATTTCGTCAACTTCATAATTGGGCTTTTTATCGTTCAGGATAATTTGCTTTTCAACTTCACCAGATTCTTTGTTCAATTTCACTAAGGCCACGCCTTCGTCCAATTTTGTAAGGATGAATTGTGCGTTTTTTGTTGCAGAAGTGGCTTTGAAACGTTTCAGCATTTCTTGAATCGATTGGGAAGCTGCTTTGCTCATGCCGTCGGCATAATCTTCATAACGTTCACGAGTTGACGAATACGGTTTCAAAGTCCCTGCGGTATAACCCGCGCTTGCGGCTTGTGACGCGGTTGCTACAGCCAAAACGCCCATTAATATCGCACCGGCAGCACTTTTCCCCGGTGCACGGTAATATTCATGCCAAATTTCTTTCCCGTTCCAATCAAGCATCATCATATTTTGATCGCTGCTCAATAAAATGCCGTTTTCCCGTATTTCTATTTCTGAAGGCGATTCTTTTCCGTCAAATTCCACTTCTGCCAAAACCGAATGTTCACCGGAGTTCGCATCAATGGCATATAATACTTCGCCCGCAGCTATCAAATAGCGCCCGTTTTTTTCATCGAAAGTTGAACATACCGCATCGGCACGTTTATACTTTAGAGGTTTTTCCCAAACTTGGTTTCCGGTTTTGAGGTTTACAATATTGGCATCTTCGGAAGTAATGTAGATCAGCCCATGGGGGGTTTCAGCCATTGTCAGGATATTCTCGCCGGTTTTTAAGGGTTTTTTGAACAAAGGTTTTCCATTAAATGAAACCTTGTTTATCCCACCTTCTTGGATTCCGAAAAGGATGCCATCTTCCATCATATAGAAATGCTGCACAAAGCCTTTGGTTTTGGGGGCTTTTTCCCACAGATCTTCTCCATTGGAGGCATTAAGAAACGAAATATTCGATTGCGAACCGCCAGCGGCCAATTTTCCCAAACCGCCTTTCCCACTATTATCTTCATTGCTCACGATCGCCAGTCCTTCGGGAAGGATTTTGAATTGCACCACATTTCCCTTCAATTTGACAGGATCTTCCCAGAGTAAAACTCCATTTGAACCTATTTTGTAAACACGGGTATCCCCATTACCTCGGATTTCAAAACCATAAATTTCTTTTCCACTTTCATCGGCCACCATCCATTTTATATTGTCCACTTTTGTTTCCCACTCAACTTGCCCAGATCCCAGGTTAATTTTTTTGATAAAACGTGTAGTGGGAACAATCAGTCCATTCCCCACCAAAAGTGGTTGGCCAGTAACAATTTCACCGGCTTTTAAGGTTACAAAATGTTCTTGTTTGCCATCTTTCAAATCGTAAACGGCCACGGCGATGGCATATTTTTCATTGGCGCGACGCTGCCCGGACACCACCAATTTATTTTCTGGAACTACAACATCGCAGATGGTAACATTCTTCCAGCCGTTATCTTCGGTGCTGAACAACTTTTTTCCAGACATATAATCGATCACGGCTTTTTTGGAAGAAATGGCCGCGAAACCAGATTGATCAATAATCACATACGGTGCGTTTGGCACAAAAAACAATTCTTCGGTTTTTACACCTCCATAGTCGGTAAAATTGAAAAGTGGCTCATTGCTTCCGGCTTTTATCCCAAGCAAACCGTTGTTAGTGGGAACAACCAACGTTCCGCCTTGTGTCAGTGTCATTGAATTGATACTAGCATCAACATTGAAATGATAGGTCGGAATTTCTGCTTTTTGGCACAAGACATTGGTCGTCCACAACAAAGAAAGACAGATTAAAAAATTAATTTTCGGAATTTTCATGATCGGTTTCATTTTTGAATTAGCATCTTCAAAAATGGGCCGAAAGAAAAGTTAAATCAATAAGGCAAATGGCGTATTATGAGAAATTTCTGATTGTCAACGATTTGCAACTGGACTTACAACTCCTTAATCAGATAAACATATACTGGAAAATGATCGCTATAACCACCGGTAAAAGCCCCATTCCCCCAGCTGCGGAATGGATATCCTTTGTAGCGGCCTTCGGGGGTGAGCATAAATTTGGGGTTAAAAACAAAGGCTTTGTAAAAATGATAGGAGTCATAATCGCCGGCCAAAAAAGGCTTGGTCATAATAATTTGGTCAAAATTATCCCAGCCGTCGCGATAGGCATTGCTTCCTATTCCTTGTGCATGAAGCGCTTCATACGGATTATAAATTCCTTTTAGTTTAACGCTTTCTTGTTCACTTTTTGAACCAAGCACTTCTTTGAAACTTTTGTTGTATCCGTTATCGTTAAAATCGCCCATGGCCATGATTTTTGCATAAGGGTCAACGGCTTGAATAGAATCAATAATCCCTTTCATTACCGCCGCCGCTGCCAAACGTTTTGGTTCGCTGGCGGCCTCACCCCCTCCACGGGAAGGCCAATGGTTCACAATAAAATGCATTTTCTCTCCATCCAACAATCCTGTTACCAGCAATTGATCGCGCGTGTAATCCTGTTTCTCTTTCGCCTGATTGTAAAGATATACGCTATGCGAACTGGAACTTATGGGGCGGAACAAATCTTTTTGATATAAAAGTGCAACGTCAATACCACGTTCGTCTGGCGATTCGTAATGAATAATTCCGTAATTTTTTTCCACCAATTCCGGTTGGTTCACCAAATCTTCGATTACCTTTTGATTTTCCACTTCCGAAATCCCGATTATCGCCGGTGAATCCTTTGCCACATCGGTGCCAATTTTAGAAAGCACACTGGCCATATTATGCAATTTTTTTCGATATGCTTCCGGTCTGGCTTCTGCCGGCATTTCCATAATAGGCGTACGTTCGTCAAATTTTTTAGGATCATTTTCCGTATCGAACAAGTTTTCCAAATTATAAAAAGCCACCGTCAAGATTTTATATTGATTTTTGGTGTCGCCTGTGGAATTCGAAGTAGCGGCTTGCTTGGTGGAATTGCAGGACGATAGCAATATTCCTATAAAAAATGGAAACAAGAATTTTTTCATTTTAATAGCTGAGTTTTATTGAAATACCTTAAAAAATAATGTGCGCAAAGATACTGTTTTTTCGCTTGCGGCGGAATAATTATCATTTATGTAAGCTTTCTGGTTCTTAAATTGTAAAATTTCTTTCGCGCGAAGGAAATTTACGAATTTAATGTATTTTTGCCCCATAATTCAAAATCGGTATTAAAGAAGGAATTTTTTCGATTCGTGTTTATTTCGCTACAAGTCGAGAAAAACAAAAGAAATAATTCCATTATTTAAAACAAACAACAGCTGACAGAAATGACAAGAAAATTAATTCTTTTATTGACGGCGGTTTTCTTCGCGACACCACTTTTTGCCCAAACGGGAATCACTGGAAAAATCGTCGATGCCGGAACAAACAAAGCGCTTCCCGGAGCACAAATTTATTTGGAAGGGCATGACGGAGTGAAAACCACCTCCAAAGCAGACGGGCAATTTACTTTTGGCCCCCAGAAACTTCCTTTGGGCGAACAAACCTTAATTGTTTCCCGGGATGGCTACATCACAAAAACATTACCAATTGTGGTGGAGGAAGGTGAAACGTTGGACATGGAAATCATTGGTTTGGAAATCGACCTTGCCGAACAAACCCAGATTGCCACCATTGTTTTGGCCGATACCGAACTCGATAAAGACATTGGCGGTGCCGACAATATCGCCGGACTTTTACAAGCATCCAAAGACGTGTTTTTAAGTGCCGCCGCTTATGATTTCAGCGCTACTTTTTTCCGCCCACGAGGTTTGGAAAGCGAAAACGGAAAAGTGTTGATCAATGGAATTGTCATGAACGAAATGTATGACGGCGGTCCGGAATGGAGCACGTGGGGCGGGTTAAACGATGCCCAGCGCAACCGTTCTTTTTCAATGGGACTTTCGGCCAACGATTATGCATTTGGAGGTTTGGCAGGAACAACAAATATTACCATGCGCGCATCGCAATATCGTGAAGGCGGAAAAGTTTCGTATGCCAGGGCCAACAAAAGCTACACCGGCCGGGTGAGCGCAAATTACAATTCGGGCCAACTTGCCAGCGGTTGGGCCTATTCGGTTTTGTTCGCACGACGTTATGGCAAAGAAGGATATAATGAAGGAACATTTTACGATGCAAATTCTTTCTTTTTGGCTGTCGAGAAAAAATTGGGCGATGACCACAGTTTGAATTTGGCCGCTTATTATGTTCCCTACAGAAGGGGAAAATCTTCCCCAAACACTCAAGAGGTATATGATTTGAAAGGAACACAATACAATTCGTATTGGGGCTACCAAGATGGCGAAAAACGAAATTCGCGAATCAAACGGTTCAATGAACCGGTGATAATGTTGAACCATTATTGGGATATTTCCGATAAAACCGAACTGAACACCAATGTGGCCTACAAATTTGGCGAAACCGGAAACAGCCGGTTGGGTTATGACGACGTTCCGAACCCCGATCCTTCCTATTACAGAAATTTGCCAAGCTATGAGCTTTCCGATCCGAACGGCCCCGATTACGAAGATGCCTATTTGAAGGAACAAGAATTCATCAACGACGGACAAATCGACTGGAACAAGTTATATGCAACAAATATTGCTTTCGGCGGCCCGGCACGTTATTATTTATACGAAGACCGTACCGATAACAAACAAATTTCGGCAAACACCATTTTAAATTCCCGTTTGAACGATAACATCAAAGTTACGGGAGCATTGCGTTACCGAAGTTTGAAATCTGAGAATTTTGCCTATATGATGGATTTGCTCGGAGCCGAAAACTATTTGGATGTGGACACTTTCAGTTCAGGTGACGAGTCGCAATCCGATCTTCAAAACCCAAACCGCTTGGTTGGTGAAGGTGATAAATTCAGTTATAATTACGAAATGGAAGCCACAAAATATTCCGGATTTGCGCAGGCACAATTCAGCTATAACAAAGTGGATTTCTATGTAGGCGGAAAAGTTGAAAACACAACTTACCAGCGAATTGGTTTATATCAAAACGGAAATTTCCCCACTAATTCTTTGGGAGAAAGTGAAGAATTGAAATTTACCACGTATGGAGCGAAAGCAGGTGCTACCTATAAAATAGACGGAAAAAATTATGTGGAAGTGAACGGCGGTTATTTCACCAAAGCGCCTACTATGCGGAATTCTTTTTCAAACTCGCGTCAGAACAATGATGTGGTCGTTGGTTTGGAAGAAGAAAAAATCCAATCGTTGGATTTGAGCTATATTTTCCGAACTTCCAATATCAAGGCGCGATTGACAGGATATTATTCCATGATGGAAGATGCCACGGAAATCTCGTTTTTCTATGCAGATGGACTTTCCAATTTGGGAAGAAACACAACCAATGCCTTTGTTCAAGAAGTTTTGACAGGGGTGGACAAAAGACACATGGGAATGGAATTTGGGATCGAAGCCCAAATGACTTCCACAATTAAACTGAAAGGCGCCGCCGCTATTGGCCAATATACCTACGCCAGCAACCCAAATTTGTACCTTACCTCCGATGATTTCGACGAACCCTTGCCGTATGGCGAATCTTATCTGAAAGATTACCACGTGGCCGGTGGGCCGGAAAATGCTTTCCAACTCGGATTCGAATACCGCGATCCGGATTATTGGTTCTTTGGTTCAACCGTAAACTATTTCGCAAATGCCTATTTGGATGTAGCGCCCATTACACGAACAAAAAATTTCTACACCGATGTGGATGGAATTCCGTTCAACGATTACGATCCGGAAGTTGCACGGGAATTGCTAAAGCAAGAAAAGTTCAATGATTATTTTTTGGTGAATGTAATTGGTGGAAAATCTTGGAAAGTAGGCGACTATTATATTGGCATTTTCGGGGTGATCAGCAATATTCTTGACAAACAATACAAAACAGGTGGTTTTGAACAAGGAAGGAGCGCCAATTACCGCGAATTACAGGAAGATGTTTCTGGAGGCTCCCGCGTTTTCGGTCCGAAATATTGGTATGGTTATGGTGCCAATTATTACCTAAACCTATATGTCAGATTTTAACTATAAAAAAGAAAAACGAATTATTTTATACCTAAACACGATGAAAAAGATAGTAAATAAAACAGTTTTGAGCCTGATTTTTTTGGCGTTCACATTTTCGGGATGCGTGCAAGATGACGATTTTGACACCCCGGAAATCACTTTCGAAGAACCGAACCTTACGGTTACCAACAGCATTCAGGATATTAAAGATATCTATTTGGCCACGGACGAAGACCCCACTGACTTCGAGCTTCCCCCACCGGTTTTGATCACCGACAGTTTAATTATTGAAGGTTATGTTATTTCCAGTGATAAAACAGGAAATTTCTACAAGGAACTGATTATACAAAGTAGCCCCGAAAATCCGGAAGCGGGAATTTCCATTCAAACCGATGCCAGCGATTTATATACCTTTTTTGAACCGGGAAGAAAAGTGTATGTTAGCTTAAAAGGTTTATATGTAGGTGAAGATGGCGGTGTTATCACAATTGGCGATTTGTACGGTGCGGAAGTCGGTCGGATGGATAATTTGGAATTTGAACAGCATGTTTTCCGTTCCGGGGAAACAGCAGAAATCGTACCGACCGTGATTACCTTGGATCAAGTTTCCGATGCGAAGGTGAACACCTTGGTTACGTTCGAGAATATGCAATTCCCTTCTGGTTTGGTTGGCGAACACTACGGAAATCTCGATGATACCTTTACAGTGAACAGGGAGGTTGAAAGTTGTGTTACCGGTCAAACCATCATTTTACGAAACAGTGGGTTTGCTTCCTTCAAAAATGAATTGTTGCCGGAAGGGCAAGGCAGTATCACAGCAGTTTTGAGCAAATTCAACGCTGATTATCAACTTTATATTCGTGACACGGAAGACATTAATTTCGATCAACCACGCTGCGATGCATTGTTTGAAGAAAATTTTGAAGAAATCAATATTACCGGTCCCGGGGAAGTCATTGATCTTCCGGAATGGACAAATGTGAACGTTAGCGGTGGAGAATGGAAGTGGGATGCCCGTGAATATAGCGACAATACCTATGCGCAAATTTCGGCCTACAATTCCAATGAAAACCCAATGCATGTTTGGCTAATTACACCGGGAATAGATTTGAGCGGTTTATCCAATTCTGCAACTTTTAGGTTCGACAGCAAAGACGGCCATAATAATGGCGAAGGTCTGAAAGTGTATGTTTCCACTGATTTTTCAGGAGATGTTACCGCCGCGACTTGGACAGAATTGAATGTTGATATTGCAACCGGAAGCACCAATGGTTATGCGGCGGAATTTACGCCATCCGGAAATGTCGATCTTTCTTCCTATGATGGACAAACCGTTTATTTCGGGTTTGAATATCTTGGAAGCGACAATGGAATTACCACCACTTACCAAATTGATAATATCGAAGTTTCCGCGAACTAATTGTTGGAACCGTTTTATTGAATATACTAAAGCTCCCGAATTAGTTTGGGAGCTTTTTTTGTGAAGAAAAGTATTCTATAGAAAAAGAGTCAAAGAGTGAAAAATTTATCACTCGAAATAATCGCGGGGAAGCACCATGAATTTTTGAACCCTGAATTTTAAACCTTGACTATTCCGGATAAAGAAAACTGTTGTATGGAAATCGTTTCACGTGAATATCGCGTACCGCATCATAGACTTTTTTCTTGAACAAATCAATATTCTCCTTTTTAATGGCAGAGATAAAAATAGCATCTCCGTCCATTCGGTTCATCCAAGTTTGCTCCCACTCCTTCAGTGAAAAATGAGCTTGTGTCTTTTCGGTAATCAAATCGTCTTCATCGATTTTTTCGGGAATATATTGATCTATTTTGTTGAAAACCATGATCGTTGGTTTCTCGTTGCTTTTAATGTCTTCCAAAATTTGATTCACCGAAGCAATGTGTTCTTCAAAATTGAGATGGGAAATATCCACGACATGAAGCAGTAAATCAGCCTCGCGAACTTCATCCAAAGTAGATTTGAAAGATTCGACCAATTGCGTGGGCAATTTCCTGATGAATCCAACAGTATCTGTCAACAAAAACGGCAAATTTCGAATCACCACTTTCCGAACCGTGGTATCTAAGGTGGCGAACAATTTGTCTTCTGCAAAAACATCGCTTTTGCTGATCACATTCATTAAAGTCGATTTTCCGACATTGGTATAACCGACTAAAGCCACCCGCACGAGTTGACCGCGATTTCCGCGCTGGGTTTCCATTTGTTTGTCAATGGTTTTCAATTTATTTTTAAGAAGTGCAATGCGTTCGCGCACAATCCGGCGGTCGGTTTCAATTTCAGTTTCCCCTGGGCCGCGCATTCCAATTCCACCACGTTGGCGCTCCAAATGCGTCCATAATCCGGTAAGCCGAGGCAGCAAATATTCATACTGCGCCAATTCCACTTGTGTTCGTGCATAACTGGTTTGAGCTCGTTGGGCGAAAATATCCAAAATCAAATAAGTTCGGTCGATAACTTTACACTTCAGTATTTTCTCAATATTTTTTTGTTGTGCCGGAGATAATTCGTCATCAAACACCGCGGTATCGATTTTATGTTCTTCCACATAAGCGCGTACCTCTTCCATTTTTCCACTTCCAATAAAAGTTTTCGGATTCGGAACTTCCAGTTTTTGCGTAAAACGTTTCAAAACCTCACCACCAGCGGTATAAGTCAAGAATTCCAGTTCATCCAAATACTCTTTGGACTTCTCTTCATTTTGAAATTTGGTGATGATTCCCACAAGAATCGTTTTTTCGTATAAAATTTCCTCCTGATCGAGCATGAAAGATAAAGTTTTAGGCTTCAAAAGTACGCAATTTGAAATTATCCCTTCTATTTACAATCAAAAATGAAAGACAAGAAAAAGCCCAAAACCTTGTTTTACCAATAGTTTCTGCAGAAAAATTGCTTCAAGAAATTGTCTGTGTCGGTTTCAACATTTTTTTTTGAGTTGATTAACACCTTTTCCCAATTTTTTGTACCTTCCCCAGATTATTTAAACCCAAAAACTATTCTTATGAAAAAAATTACTTTGCTGTGTATTTTGGCGACATGTTTTCTTGTTCCCAGAATGCATGCGCAATTTATGGAAGGTTTCGAAACAGGTATGCCCGCGACCTGGACCGTGATCAACGGCGGAGATACGAACACTTGGCTCGCGGTTCCCCCGGCCAACGGAACTGCCTATGAAGGCACAAATGTGGCCTCCATCGCCTATGATGCGCTTGTTGCCCACGACGATTATTTGATCACCCCACAAATTACCGTAACCGCTGGTGTTTCGGATCAGTTTTCTTTTTTTGCGAGGAATTATAGCACCGGCTTCCCCGACACTTTTAGCGTGATGGTCTCCACCACGGGAACCGCCGAAGCGGATTTCAGCGTTTTGGACGGCCCCATTACCCCTCCCGGTACTTGGGAAGAATATGTGTACGATTTGTCGGCTTATGCGGGACAGAATATTTATATTGCTTTTCACACGACCACGGTGAACGGTTGGTATATTTTTATTGATGAAGTAGTTTCGGGAGCCATCCCAACCTGTCCAAAACCGTCCGATCTAACAGCCACCGGTGTTTTGACTGATTCTGCAACCTTGGCCTGGACAGAAAGTGGAAGCGCGGCTACTTGGGACATCGAAGTGGTCCCCGCCGGAACAACCCCAACCGGGACCGCTGACTATACAGGCGTTACAACAAATCCTTACGATGCGACCGGTTTAAACCCGGCCACCGATTATGAATTTTATGTCCG
>DASSWN010000027.1:0-2824 GCA_035704905.1 Flavobacteriaceae bacterium | reverse complement strand
TCCGAAGAAAATCTTTCAAATGAAGATCTGATTACAGAAAAATACAAAGGAATTCGTCCCGCGCCGGGCTATCCCGCGTGCCCGGACCATTTGGAAAAGCGCACCATTTGGGAAGTTTTAAAAGTGAACGAAAACATTGGTGTTGAACTTACCGAAAGTTTGGCCATGTGGCCGGCGGCTTCGGTCTCGGGCTATTATTTTGCCAGTCCCGAAGCGCGTTATTTCGGACTTGGAAAAATAAAGGAAGACCAAATTGAGGATTTCGCAAAGCGGAAAAATATGAATTTAGAAGAAGCCACAAATTGGCTGAAAACAAACCTTGCAGATTAAATGAAAGTAACAGAACACATAAAAAACGGCAACGGAAAAACACAATTTTCGTTCGAGATTTTACCGCCTTTAAAGGGTGAAAACATACATTCCATTTTTGAAAATATTGACCCTTTGATGGAGTTTCAGCCACCTTATATAAATGTTACCTATCATCGCGAGGAATATGTTTTTAAGGAATTGAAAGATGGTTTGATTGAAAAAAAAGTAGTTCGCAAACGCCCGGGAACTGTTGGTATTTGTGCCGCAATCCAAAATAGATATGAGGTTGATGCGGTGCCACATATTCTTTGCGGCGGATTTTCAAAAGAAGAAACTGAGAATTTTTTGATAGATCTGCAGTTTTTGGGAATTGACAATGTTATGGCGTTGCGCGGCGATGCGGTGAAAAGCGAGACTTATTTTACACCCAATAAAAACGGCCATAAATATGCCGGCGATCTTGTTTCGCAAATTTGTTCGATGAACACTGGAAAATATTTGGACGACGAACTTCAAAATACGTGTTCCACCGATTTTTGTGTGGGTGTGGCGGGCTATCCCGAAAAACACATGGAAGCCCCGAGTGTGGAAAGCGATATTCATTTCCTTAAAAAGAAAATTAAAAATGGTGCGGAATACATTGTTACCCAAATGTTTTTCGACAATGAAAAATATTTCAAGTTTGTTGAAAAATGTAGGGCAGAGGGCATTACGGTGCCCATTATTCCTGGGTTGAAACCAATTTCAGTAAAATCGCATCTCAATTTGATTCCGCATAGATTTAAAGTTGATTTGCCGGATGCATTGGTGATGGAAGTAGTGAAAGCAAAGGATAATCAAGCCGTGAGGCAGATTGGGATTGATTGGTGTGTGCAGCAAAGCCGGGAACTAGTAAAGGCGGGTGTTCCATTTTTGCATTATTATTCAATGGGGAAAAGCAGCAATATTCAGGAAATCGCTTCGCAGGTATTTTAAGATTGCTTTATTTTGCGTTGATGTCCCGATTTACGCTTTTAGTATTTTTTTTCACAACCTCTTTTGTTTTTTCACAGGAAAAAAACAGGGATTTCTTCGTGGACGCCAATTATTTCTACGGCACCATTCTTCGGCACAACAAGGATATTTCACATTTGGTGAAAGCCCATCCCGATGGTTTCATTATTGGCTTTAACCGAAAAACTTACGGAGCCGAACATTGGCAACAAGAATATAATTATCCTGATTGGGGCTTTTCTTTCGTCCATCAAAATGCGCATTACGATGTTTTGGGTGAAAATTATGGCTTGTACGGGCATTTCAATTTTTACTTTTTAAAGCGAAATCTTTTCTTCCGAATCGGGCAGGGCATTGCCTATAACACAAACCCGTTTGACCTCGAAAATAATTTCAAAAACAACGCTTACGGCACGCATTTGTTGAGTTCAACTTATTTGATGTTGAATTACAACAAACAAAATCTCTTTAAAAACTTCGGAGTGCAGGCCGGAATTGCTTTGGTGCATTATTCCAATGGAAATTTTAAAGCGCCAAATTCCAGCACGAATGCCTTCACTTTAAATTTGGGTGTACAATATTCAATTGCAGATGAAACTTCGGAATATATTTCCGATTCCCTTCCGAAGAAAATTTCCGAACCCATAAAATATAATTTCGTGCTTCGCGGTGGTTTGAACGAAAGTGATTATTTAAATCTCGGTCAGCATCCATTTTTTGTGGTTTCGGCATTTGCTGACAAACGATTGAGCTATAAAAGCACACTTCAATTGGGAGCCGATTTTTTCTATTTGCCATTTTTGAAAAAGGAAATAGAATATCTTTCGGTGGCATTTCCCAGTTTTGGGGTGAAAGGCGATGAAGATTTTAAACGCGTTGGAATTTTTGCCGGTCACGAACTTCGCATCAACAAGTTGGCGGTTGTCTCACAAGCTGGGTATTACGTTTATTATCCGTATGATTTTGAAGGGAGAACCTATTTTAGAGTTGGGTTAAAATATTACGCAACCAATAAACTTTTCGGTGCAATTACGTTGAAATCACACGGGGCAAAAGTGGAAGGCGTTGAATTTGGCGTTGGAATTAGAATATAAAATATGAAGAAATTATTTTTTACCGGATTGTTTTTTTTGATGCTTTCGTGTGATTCCGACACTAGTTGGGATTGTGTGCAAGCGGCGGGAGATTCCATTTCCAAAGAGTATGTTCTTTCAGAATTTTCAAAAATAAGAATTGAAGACGATGTAACTCTATACCTAAAACAGGGCGAAACGCAAGCTGTACAACTTGAGACAGGAGAAAACCTTTTAGGCGATATATCCGTAACTATTGAAGGTGAAACGTTAATTGTGAAAAATAAGAATAGTTGCAATTTGGTGCGCGATTACGGAATTACGAAAGTTTTTATAACCACGCCCAACATTACTGAAATTCGAAACAGCTCTGCTTATGATGTGATTGGGGAAGGAGTTTTGAATTTTCCACAACTCACTTTAATTAGCAACAGTTCCGCGGGCCC
>DASSWN010000217.1:0-19931 GCA_035704905.1 Flavobacteriaceae bacterium | reverse complement strand
AAATGCTTTCCAGATTGAAACGGATCAAATCATCGACCAGAATGATATATTTTTTGTTATCGGTTGTGGGAATTTCTACAAAACGATCGATTCCGCGCGGTATTTCAATTAAAATATATCGCTTTTCTTTCTTGCCATTTGCTTCTTTCAAAATCATGCGAACTGCCAAATAAGCCGCGCTGTCTTTCAATCGCGGTATATTTTCCAAATCGTTCAGTACAATGGTAACCAAAGCCGGGCTCACCTTTTGCAGAAAATATTCTTTCACAAATTCGACCTGTTCGGGAAGCACTTTTTCCTCATCTATTATAAAAATATTGTGTGCTTTCAGTTGTTCTTGAATGTCGCTCAAAATTTCCAAACTTTCGCTTTGTTGGGCAATTACAATTTTGGTGATTTCCTTCAACAATTTCTTCGCAGTAATGCCCCCCAATACTTTTTTCCCTTTTTTTCCGGCCAAATCGATTCGTTTGATCGCCGCATAACGCACTTTGAAAAACTCATCTAAGTTATTGGAAAAAATACCCAAAAATCGAAGCCTTTCAATCAAAGGTACACTTTCGTCGCCTGCTTCCTGCAAGACCCGGGCATTGAATTGGAGCCAACTTAGTTCCCTGTTGACATATTCATTTTTATGATTTCCTTGCATTACAAAATTTTCAATTTTAAATTCTTTTTTTTGATCATTTCAGCTATTTCAAATCTTTCGGAAAAAGACGCAAAACCGTGGTTCCTTTTTTTATTTCCTTCCAGGTTGAAACAGGAAACTCAATAATCATCAATCCGGTTGTGGGCAAATTATCCAAATCCTGACTCCCCAAATCATCGGCAAGCGCAGTGAAAGCCGGATTATGCCCAAAAAGCATAATCTCGTCCAAGTTATTGTTGCGTGATTTTATAAACTCTAAAATTCGCTCATCATCGAAAGTATAAAGTTCTTCAGCAATATTAAAATCTGAATCGTTGATTTTTAAAACCGATTTGAAAATTTGCGCCGTTGTTTTCGCACGAACAGCGGGACTTGTAAATACTTTCGTTTCTTCAGAAAAAAAGGGCGCAAAAGCTTTTGCGACAAGTTCACCGTCTGTATGGCCTCGTTTTTTCAAAGGACGATTACGATCGTCATGCTGGGTTTTCCAAGAAGATTTTCCATGCCGTACCAGAATTAATTTCTTCATAAGTCGAGAATTAGAGGTTTAATTTTTTCTTCATAAAATCAAATATGGAAACTTGAATTCCCGTTTACGGTGCCAAACGCTCGATTATCCAATCAGAACCTTGCGAAGTATAGCGAAACCGGTCGTGAAGCCTATTTTTACGGCCTTGCCAGAATTCGATGGAAATCGGTTTGACCAAAAATCCGCCCCAAAATTCTGGACGTTCAACGGGTTTTTCAATATATTTTTCTTCCAAAACCTGCAATTTGTCTTCAAGAATTTTCCGGTTTTCAATCACGCTGCTTTGGTTTGAAACAACTGCGCTCAATCTGCTTCCGCGCGGACGTGAATTAAAATAGGCATCTGAAATTTCATCGGAACATTTTTCAGCAGTTCCTTTGATAATCACTTGACGTTCCAAGCTCGGCCAAAAAAATGACAAGCAAACCTTTGGGTTATTCAAAATTGCCTTTCCTTTTTCACTTTCATAATTGGTAAAAAAAACAAACCCGTCTTGATTGTATTTTTTCAACAAAACCACCCTGCTTTTTGGAAACCCATCGGCTCCTACGGAACTTATTGTCATCGCATTGGCTTCCAAATTTCGATCAGCTTCGGCCACCAAAAACCAGTTTTGAAATTGTTGAATGGGATGATCTTCCAAATTTTCGCGGCGCAAATCGTATTTTTCGTATGAACGGCGATAGTTTTCCAAATTCTTTTCCATTCCGCAATTTACAAAAGAGTTACGAGTTGAGGCTTATGCCTTATGAGTTTTTGAGCTTCCGCGTGTACTTCGAGGTTTATGGCGAAACACAAACTTTTTCAGAATTCAAAAGTTTTTCCATCGTTCGCCAGTTCCACGCAACCAAAAACTTCTTGTGCTTGTTCCTTGAATAACTGCAAATTGTCGTAACGAGTGGAATAATGCCCCAAAATCAATGTTCCCACATCGGCCATTTTTGCGATTTCTGCCGCCTGCAAGGCAGTGGAATGTTTTGTCTTTTCGCACAAATGTGCATGACTTTCCAAAAAAGTAGCTTCGTGATACAGAACGTTGCTGTTTTTTATCTGAGGAACTATTGCGGGCTCAAAGGCCGTGTCGCTGCAGTATGCATAACTCTTTGGCGGATCGGGTGGTGCGGTAAGTTCTTCATTCGGAATAATTTTCCCGTTGTCCAAAACTGCATCCTTTCCCTTTTTGATACTCCTATAATAAGCCATGTCTATTTCGTAATTCAGCACCTTTTCTATAAGTAATTTCCGGTCGCCCGGCTTTTCCTTGAATAAAAAACCATTGGTATAAATACGATGTGATAAAGGAATTGTTTCCACGGAAAGTTTTTCATCTTCAAAGATCATTTCGGGTTCTTTGGAAGATAATTCATGGAAAAATAGGGAAAATTTTGTCCAAGATTTGGAAAGTTTCAGTTGAATTGTAATCAGTTCTTTGATTCCTTTCGGACCATAAATATGCAAATCCGTTTCGCGATTCAACAAACTAAAAGTGGATATCAATCCAATGAGCCCAAAAAAATGATCGCCATGCAAATGTGAAATAAATATATGTTTTATCCTTGAAAATTTGATTTTTTGCCGCCTCAACTGCACCTGCGTCCCTTCGCCACAATCGATTAAAAAAATATGGTTTTTTATTTCCAGTACTTGTGCCGTAGGATTGGTATTCAATTTTGGCGTGGCAGAATGGCAACCGAGAATAGTAATTTTCACAGAAAGAATATTTTAGTTTAGCTATCTGTTTTACAGCATTATACACAATGTATACTGAAGTAAAAATTCAAAACCCCATATCACGTTCAATTTCTTCCATTTGAAGAATATCTTCGGCTTCGCGCAAAGTCGGTGCAATCACCATTTCATCAGGAACCGGATCGATATTGATGGTGTCGTTCACCAAAATAAACGATTTCTTTTTCTTGCGATGTTTGTTGGAAAGCGGCAAAAATGCAAGCAGTTCTTGGAGTTTTAATTGGCCATATTTTGAAATATCAATAACCAAGTGATTATTTTTGATCCGATCGTATGAAGCTTCCAAATAAGCGGCAAAATCCACCACATTATCTTTTTCGTCAGTCAAAATCAAACAATTCTCTTTTTTGATGGTTTTCACGCTACTTGAAATTAGATTTATTGCTTAATTTTTGAAGCCAACAAATAAATAACGGCCATTCGTATTGCCACACCATTCTGGACTTGTTCCAAAATAAGGGAATGTTCGGAATCGGCCACATCGCTTGTAATTTCCACTCCGCGATTAATAGGTCCCGGATGCATAATGGTAATTTCCTTTTGCAGTGAATCCAACAACTTTTTGTTCACACCAAATTGCTGGGTGTATTCCCGCGTGCTTGGAAAATAAGAAACTTCCATGCGTTCGTTTTGGACACGCAGAATGTTGGCCACATCGCACCATTCCAAAGCATTTCTCAAATTTGTTTCCACCCCCACTCCCAAAGATTCTATAAATTTGGGAATCAATGATTTGGGACCGCAAACTTTCACTTCCGCTCCTTGTAATTTTAAAGCAAAAATATTGCTAAGTGCTACCCTACTGTGCAAAATATCGCCAATTATCACAATTCTTCTTCCTTTCACCTCCCCAAATTTCTCGCGAATGGAATAAGAATCCAAAAGTGCCTGCGTGGGATGTTCATGGGTGCCATCGCCGGCGTTAATAATACTGGCATTCACATGTTTGGAAAGGAATACGCAAGCCCCCGGATTTGGATGGCGCATTACAACCATATCCACTTTCATGGATAAAATATTGTTGACCGTATCTATAAGGGTTTCTCCCTTTTTCACGGATGAGGAAGCTGCAGAAAAATTGACTACATCCGCGCTCAAACGTTTTTCAGCAAGCTCGAAGGAAAGTCGCGTTCGTGTACTGTTTTCAAAAAATAAATTGGCAATGGTGATGTCGCGAAGAGAGGGGACTTTTTTTATCGGACGATTAATAACTTCTTTAAAATGATCGGCCGTTTCGAAAATAAGTTGCAAATCATCTTTGGTGATGTATTTGATTCCCAATAAATGATTGACACTTAGCTCGCTCATTTTAATTAACGATTTTTGATTTACACATCCAACTTACAACTCTTAACTCTTAACTAAATAAACTGCATCTTCGCCTTCGTTTTCGATCCAATTCACTTTGACTTTTTCTTCGTTTATCGCATCGACTTTACGCCCATTATAATCAGGTTGAATGGGCAAATGTCTGCTAAATCTGCGGTCGATCAATGTGAGGAGTTCTATTTCGCGTGGTCTCCCAAAAGATTGTATTGCGGTTAACGCGGAACGGATGCTTCTTCCTGTAAACAAAACATCGTCAACGAAAACCACACATTTATCTTCAATGATAAAATCAATATTGGTGGTATTTGCTTTAAGCGGTTTTTCGCCCCTTCGGAAATCATCCCTATAAAAAGTGATGTCCAATGTACCCGATTGTATATTGTGAATATGATAATCTTCCTTTAAAATTTTCTGGATGCGATTGGCCAAAAACGTTCCTCGGGGCTGAATGCCGATCAATACCGTTTCGGTGAAATCATCGTATTTTTCAATCAGTTGACAAGCCAACCGATGTAAAATGATATGAATTTCCGTGGAGTTGAGTAAAACTTTTTGGTCCATTTTAGAGGCTTGAAAAATTTCCGCCGAAGCAAAAGTACAAAGTTTCTCTTGTTTATATTGAATTGAACATAGTGATTTCAACCAATTCCCTTGTTTCGCTTAAAACCCAAATATAGTATATCTTTGCAAAAAAATGAGCGGATGCAACGATTAGTTTACTGGGCGGCCTATCCCCTTTTGTGGTTGGTATCCAAAATGCCATTTCCGCTTTTTTACTTTTTTTCGGACTGTGTTTGTTTTGTGGTGTATCATTTGGTGCGTTATCGACGCGAAACGGTGCGATACAATCTGAACCTTGTTTTTCCCAATAAATCCAACAAAGAACTTCAAAAGATAGAAAGAAATTTTTATCGGCATATGTGCGATATGTTTTTGGAAATGATAAAAAGCATTTCTATTTCCAATGAAGATTTGAAAGATCGTTTCCGTTATACGAACGCCGAAGAAATTGACCGCGTCCAAAAAACCGGGAAAAGTATTATTATGCTGTATGGCCATTATGCGAGTTATGAATGGTCGAATGCCATACAGCTATACGATATTGGTTATGAGGCTTTTGGAATTTATAAAAAAGTAAAAAATCCATTTTTTGATGAACTGGCACATAAAATTAGGGGAAGGTTCAGTGCGAAACTGATTCCCACTTCAAAGGCTACTTCACAAATTGCCAAAAACGAGCGCGAAAATATTCAAGGGATGTATGCTTTTATAGCCGATCAATCCCCGAAATGGAACAAGGCCAGTTATTGGACAAAATTTATGGGAATCCCATGTCCCGCTTTTGTTGGTGGTGAAGTTTTGGCCAAACGATTGGATATGGCCATCATGTATCTGCATGTTGAAAAAATTCGCAGAGGTCATTATGAAGCGACCTTGAAAACACTTGCCGTCGAACCACGCTTATGGGAAGATTTTACTATTACCGAAACTTTTTTCCGGGAATTGGAAAAACAGATTTACGCAAAACCCGAATATTATCTGTGGACACACAAACGATGGAAGCACAAAGACCGCCAGATTCCGGAAGATGCTACCACAGGTTTTTGAAATCCTTAAAAAAAATCTGGTAACGCACTATTTTATGAGCCGGCGATTTCTTTGATTTCCCGCATCATTTTTTGTGCCAGTTCATCGGCTTCATTTTGAGATTTAGCTTCCGTATAAATGCGAATAATGGGTTCCGTATTCGATTTGCGCAAATGGGCCCAATTTTCGGGGAAATCAATCTTAACCCCATCAATGGTTGAAACATTTTCATTGGAATATTTTTCAGCCATTTTCTGCAAAATTAAATCGACGTTCAATCCAGGTGTCAGTTCAATTTTATTTTTGCTCATAAAATAACTCGGATATTCTTGGCGCAATTCGGAAACCGGTTTGTTTTTTTCAGCCAAATAAGTCAAAAACAAGGCAATTCCGACCAAACTATCCCTTCCATAATGGAGTTCCGGATAAATAATGCCGCCATTTCCTTCGCCCCCGATAACCGCATTGGTTTCTTTCATTTTCCGAACAACATTCACTTCGCCTACCGCGCTGGCATGATATGTCCCACCGTGCTTTTCCGTGACATCGCGCAGTGCCCTCGAAGAGGAAAGGTTGCTCACCGTATCGCCCTTTTTTCGGCTTAAAATATAATCGGCAATTGCGACCAAGGTATATTCTTCGCCAAACATATTTCCTTTTTCATCAATAAAAGCCAAGCGGTCCACATCCGGATCGACCACAATTCCGAGATCGGCATGTTCCTTCGGAACCAGTTCGCAAATAACACCTAAATGCTCCTTTAAAGGTTCCGGATTATGTGGAAAATGCCCGTTTGGCTCACAATATAATTTTACAACCTGAACATTCAGCGCTTCCAATAAAGGCGGAACAGCAATACCACCGGTTGAATTGACCGCATCAACCACAATTTTGAATTTGGCATCTTTTATAGTCTCGACATCAACCAAATTCAAGTTCAGGATTTCTTCAATATGTAAATCGATATAGGCATCATTAATGGAAATTTTTCCCAAATCATCAATTTCTGCAAATGAAACACTGTTTTCCTCAGAAATTTTTAGAATTTCCGCACCGGCTTCGGCATTCAAAAATTCACCGTTTTTATCGAGCAATTTCAGTGCATTCCATTGTTTCGGGTTGTGGCTTGCGGTAAGGATAATGCCACCATCGGCATGTTCCATAGCAACCGCCATTTCTACAGTCGGCGTTGTTGATAATCCTACATTTATAACGTGAAAACCCATACCTACCAGGGTATTCATAACCAATTCTTGCACCATTTCGCCCGAAATCCGTGCGTCGCGCCCCACTACAATCCGATAATCTTTCTTTTCGCGCTGTTGTTTAACCCATACGCCATAAGCAGCCGCAAATTTCACAACATCTATTGGAGTCAAATTTTCGCCCGCTCTACCGCCAATGGTTCCTCGGATACCGGAAATGGATTTAATTAAAGTCATGTTGAATTTTAAATTTTGCAATTAAAATGATGGAACAAATATACACGCATTATTTTTCGGGTCAAACCGCGAGGGAAAGTAATTTATGTATATCTTGGAACAATGAATTATTTGGCGCACATTTATCTTTCAGGTGATGATGAGAAACTGAAAATAGGGAATTTCATTGCCGATTCCGTAAAAGGCAAACAATATCTTTCTTATCCGGAACAAATCAAAAATGGCATTTTATTGCATCGCGAAATTGACAGTTTTACTGATGCGCATTTCTTGGTTCGTCAAGGAACGGCCAGGCTCATGCCAAAATACGGGCTTTATTCCGGGGTAATTCTCGATATTCTATACGATCATTTGTTGGCTAAAAATTGGAACGAATATCATTCACAAGATTTGGCCGACTATGTTGCGGAATTCTATACTTTATTGGAAACTAATTATAGCGTTTTGCCCAAACGCGTAAAAAATTTTCTACCGATAATGCGCCAACAAAATTGGCTTTTAAGCTATGCGAGCCTTTCCGGAATTGAATCAATTTTATTCCAAATGAACCATCGGGTTAAGAACGATGTAAAACTTCATTTGGCCCTCAACGAATTTGAAGAATTTCATATGAAATACGAGCTGGAATTTCGTTTGTTTTTTGAGGAATTGAAAGCACATGTTTCAAAATTTATCCATGAAATTTGAATTCAGGATGTCAAATTTTTATAAAAAATAATCCACACTAAATTTTATGCGCGGCTGAAAAGCCAATAAAAAGGCACCGAAACATGCTGAAAACACGGAAAAATCAAGTACGGTTTTAGCAGGAAGATTGCAAACCATACCTATTCCAAAAAGCAAAAGCAATAATCCCGAAAGAATCGCGGTGGATTTCATTTTAAACCCAATGATTAAAAATATTCCAAGAACCGCTTCCAAAATCGTAGCGGTCCAACCCAAAATTTTCAGCAAGATGCCTGTCGCACCAAAAGTCACCGTGCTCGTGTATCCCAAAAAATTTTCCATGTTTCCCCAAGCAACGATTGCGGAACCGGGTGGCCCCCATAATCCAAACCGATCGGCCACCGCCGACAAAAATGCAAGACCCAACGCGAAACGAAGCAATAAAATGACGATAGCTTTCATGAAAATAAGTGAATTTGTACCGAATCAGTGAATAGGCAAAATAATGAATTTTAAAATTTATAAACAGAGATAATAGTTCACAATATTAACTTCAAGAAGGACGTGCGTTCAGCGGTCTTACTGTCAGTTCATCTATAAGCAAATTATCGGGGGTTTCCAAAATATAGGAAACCAATTCCGCCAATTCACTGGGCTGCAACATGTTGTTATGCGGCTCAATTCCCGAGCTTTCAAAAAAATGGGTCTCAATAGAACCTGGATTTAAACAAGTTACCTTTATTCCATTGCCGCGAAGTTCCTTGAACAAAGCTTCGCTATAGCCCTGAATGGCATATTTTGTCGCACTATATCCCGATTTTTCCGCACCACTTGTTTTGCCCAAAATGGAACCAATATTTATAATATGATCGATACTTTCATTACTTTTCATAAAAGGCACGAGCGCAGAAGTTAGATAAAATATGGCGTTCAGATTCGTGTTTATCATTTGATGCCAATGATCGGCGGAAATTTCATCTATTTTGCCAAAATATCCGGCACCGGCATTGTTAATAAGAATATTCGGGCTTTGATTTTTAGAGAAAGTTTTATCAACCCATTCCCGCAATTTGTTCTGCTCTGTGATATCCAAAGACACCGGAATAAAACGTTCGCCCAGTTGCGAATGAAGTTTGTTCAGACGTTCAGCACTGCGGGCAAGTCCGTAAACCCGTGCACCTTTTTGCACCAAAATTTTTGAACAGGCCGCGCCCAAGCCACTGCTTGCACCCGTTACCACAGCTATTTTTGAAGCTATATTCATGCCAAAAAAATGAGATGGTTTTCACAATAAACCAACCCACCGACTATTTTTTCGTATTGCTTTGATTGATTTATATAAATCTAAGGAATTAGCAATTCCGGGAATATTATAATCCCGGAATTGCAACTACTTTTCCTTTTTTCATTTCACCGAGAACAATCACTTCTTTGCTCACTTTATATTCTTCAATTGCGATAAGAAGCTGCTCTTTTGTGTCCCTCCGGATTTTCGTTCCGGATTTCTGATTTTTGTTACGAACTTCGATATAATATCCGTCTTTAAGTTCCGTAGGTTTTACTGCGGGCCTTCCCATATTTTCTTCTTTTTTACAGTTGTTATTTTTTTATTGCTTTTTTCTTTGATGGAAAAAAATCCATTTTATAAATATAGAAAATTAAAATTAAAAAACGCTCTTTTTTCCATAAAATTATTCAACATTTCGCAGAAATTTTAAACGGTGAGAATTTATTTTTTTGCACATGGTTAATTTGGGAAAATCATAGAATATTCCGTATCTTTGAAATCAAAATTTTATGGATTCCTATTCTTTCGATAATGTTTAGTGAAAATAATTTCCATCAAATATATTTTTCGGGAATTTTTATCTCGAAGTTAAAAACATGGTTTAAAGCCAATCAATTGAAAATCATCTTTCCGAATTAAAAAGCACGAACGGGCGTGCTTTTTTCAATTTTCAACCTAATTTTTACAAATCATTTCTTTCATGCCAGAATTGGTTACCCGGTTTTAGGTTGAAATACGGCCGCATGATATAGCTAAGTCAAAAAATATAAAACTTTTCACTCATGGCAAGTGCTAAAAAATTGAAACCATCGAAAGCGGATTTGAAGGCTAAAAAGCAGGAAAAAATCTTGAAAAAGATGGAAGAAAAAATGATGAAAAAACGCAAAACCCGAGCATAATTTTCGAGTTTTGCGCTTTTAAAGCCGGTAAAAATTCTTACCGGCTTTTTTATTGATGGGATTTTATGGTTCGCACCAAATCAGCTTTGGTCATTACTCCGGATTGTTTCCAAATTTCTTTTCCATTTTTGAAAAGAATCAGTGTAGGAACGCTTCGGATTGAAAACTGATTCGCGATTGCTTGATTTTTGTCAATATCAATTTTCATGATTTTCACATCATCCCCTAAATCGGATTTTACATCTTTCAAAATGGGTGCAAGGGTTTGACATGGACCGCACCATTCGGCAGAAAAATCGATCAGCACCAAATTGTCTGTTTGTATCAACTTTTGAAAATTGCTTTTCATAATTCAGTAATTGGTAATTCCAAAAGATTGAAAGCCGGTCATCACCGATTTATGATTTCAAATGGTTTTCGTCGGTTTTCATAACCCAAGTTTCCAACATCCAACTCACCTTTTCCAGTTCGCGAATATAAGCTCCGGTAAGATCGATGCTGCCTTCGTCCCCGGCCTTTTCCGCGGTTTTGATAACTTTCCGCATTTGTTTCAAAATAGCGCCATGATCTTTCAACAAAATTTTCACCATTTCCACATCGCGAATGTCCGAAGCTGATTCTTTTAAATTGGAACTCTTCAAATAGTCTGAAAAATTGCTGACCGGCTGGTGGCGCAAGGTCAAAATTCGTTCGGCTATTTCATCGATTTTCACTTTTGCGTCCTCGTACAACTCTTCAAATTTTTCATGCAAATCGAAGAAACTCTTTCCAATAATATTCCAGTGGAAATTGCGCAATTTCTGGTAATATATATGATAATCTGCCAACAATACATTCAAGTCATCAACAACGCTTCCAACTTTCTTTTCATCCAAATTTAAATAATTCATATCGTTTTGAAATTTAATGATTCTTTCAAAAATACGCCGATTTAAAGCAATTTCCAATTTTTGAAAATAGCTTTGGGATAAATTTAACCTTTATTAATTTTCCGGATGAATATGCAGTTTTTGAAGCATTCCTTTTGAAACCTGACCCCCTGAAATACCATAACCATCCAGTAAGATTCCGCGTTTTAAATCATTGGTGGTAATGGCATACAAAATGGCATTGTCATCAGGATTGGACATGCCTTCAAAGCGCAGAATCTTGTCAACTTCGAATTCGTTGTTTTCATATATATCGTTTTCCGAAATTGCGAGTTGGTCATCAATAAGATTGAAATCGTAAATATAACCTTCTTCAATTTTCAATTTATTGATAGCTTGCCAAAGTGTTCCGTAATCTTTCATAATGATAATTTCGAATAAAAGTATCGGTTTATCCAATATTCACCAAGAAAAGAAATCACTTTAGCAGAAAATTAACCAGAATTAATATTTTTTGGGGAAATTTCTAAACAAATTATTCTTTCGGATACCAATCTAACTGTATTACCTCGATTTCCGAATCGTTCGTATTGATCATATTTTTAAACAGCCCGACATCGCTGAAACCATTTTTCCCCCGATAGTGATAGGGATAAACTTTTTTTGGTTTAAAATCCAGCACGGCGTCTGCCGCATCCGCAACCGACATGGTGTACGGAAGGTTCATGGGAATAAACGCGATATCGATGCTTTTCAGATTCCTCATTTCTGGAATTGGCCCTGTATCGCCGGCGATATAAATCCTTTTCTGCGAATTGTCCAAAACATAACCGTTGCCATCTCCTTTTGGATGAAAGCTTTGTGCTTCTTCACGAAGATTGTACATTGGAACCGCATGTATATTTATTCCCTCAATTTCCAAAAAATCGTTGTTTTTGAGAATTTTCGTTTTTTCCCGAAGGTTTTCAGGTAATAAGTTGGCGACACTTTCCGGTGAAATTATTTGTGTGCTGTCAGAAGAAATTTCTTGTAGTGTTTCCAAATTGAAATGATCGGGATGGCCGTGGGTGAGTAAGATTATATTGGCCGATTTCATTTTTGCAAAATCGATACTTTTTCCAACCGGATCGATATAAATCGTTTGTCCGTTGAATGTTAATTGCATGGAGGCATGCGAAATGGGCTTAATATCAATTCCTTTACGTGCCGAAGGCTTCGTGGAATCTGAGACTGCGGGGGTGATTCTTTTTATTCCGTTTCGGGATTTGTTTTTGCAACCCGTGATGAAAATAGAAAAAATTAGGAAAAAAGGCACAAATTTCATGATATACGTTTTTTTTAAGCTTCTTGGTTAATCAAAAATTGTTTCCTGCATAAAATCGGATACCAAATAAGCCAAGGCCTTTCCGACCCACGCCTCATTTTCGGCCGAAGCTTCGCAAAGATGAAGATAATGCGGATTGAATTGATTGAGCATTCTCACAAATGCGCGCAGCTCGTTCAGTGAAAACCCACTCGGAGTCAACGCACTGCTTGGGAAATTTGCCATGCAATCGCAATCGATTTCCAATCCGAATTCCTTTTCAAGAAAATCAATTTCTTTTTTCAACTCATTTTTCTTTTCTTCGCAAGTAAGATTCAGTAAATCCTCGAAAAGTTGAAATTCTATATTTTCATTGCTTTCCATTTGCCGGAAAATAGTTTCGGGCGTATAATTTTCATGTAACCCAAAAACGGCATATTTCTTCAAAAAATTCTCTTGGATTGCCTTTGAAAACCCGTTTCCACTATGTCTATATTCGGTGCTGCGCAAATCGGTGTGTGCATCAATATTCAAAACATTGATCGGTTTCTTCAAAACTTCGGAAGTTCCTTTAATGTTTCCGAAAGCATTGTTGTGCCCGCCACCAATAATTATGGGAACTTTTTTTTCGGAAATAATATGGCCCACAATTTCGCTTAAAACTTCGTCAATTTCTGAAACCAACTTTCCCAAATTTTCATGATAATTTGTGTCGTATGGAAATATTTCCGAAGCCTGTTTCATCCATTCGTCACAGTCCAGTTCCCCCAACAAGATACAATTTCCGGGAAAATTGTACCGGTTTTTTTGTATGTTCAGAAAAGCGGGAAGAAACGCGTTCCAAGCGGTGACCGCACCCGGTTTTCCATAGTTGGCACGAATACCGATATCTTCGGGAACACCGAAAATCACAAATTTCGCGGAGGAACTTTTTAATTCTTCAAGGGCAGAAACAAATTGGATTCGTTGGCCAAACTTAATTTCGCCCGAACGTTCGGAAATAAGATCAGCGATTGTTTCTTTGGAATATATATTAAACTTTTCCATTTTACGGCAAAGATTCATTGTCATTTAAAAATTTTCCGCGCAAAATCACTTGTTCTATATGGTTGCTTCCAAAAGAATAGGGCAAAAAACCATAAGAAGAAATTTCTTTGGTAACAATCAGATTCGCAATTTTCCCCTTGGTTATACTTCCCAGAACGTCCTGTAAACCCATAGCATAAGCGGCATTGATAGTTGCTGCATTTATTGCTTCTTCAGGGTTCATGTTCATTTTGATGCAAGCGAGGGAAACCACCAAATTCATATTTCCGTTTGGCGAACTTCCCGGGTTGTAGTCGGTGGCGAGGGCCAACGGCAAACCTGCATCGAGGATTTGCCGCGCCGGGGTATAGGGAATGCTCAAAAACAAGGAGCAAGAAGGCACGGCGACCGGCATGGTAATTGAATTTTTTAGAACCTCGATATCTTCATTGGTCATAACTTCCAAATGATCGACACTCAAAGCCTCATGTTTTACCGCGGCTGCAATTCCGCCAATGGAATGAAATTGGTTTACATGGATTTTTCCCGGCAATCCCACTTTTTTTCCTGCTTCCAAAATTCGTTCGGTATCTTCGACGGAAAAATAACCTTCTTCACAAAAAACATCGATATAATCCGCCAAATTTTCGGCAACAACTTGTGGCAAAATTTCTTCAATAATATAAGTCACATAATCAGATCTGTTTGTTTTGAATTTTTGTGGAACCGCATGTGCCCCCAAAAAAGTCGCCTTTATGGTTACCGGGTATTTTTCCTTCAATTTTTTTACGACCCGAAGCATTTTAAGTTCAGAATCTGCAAAAAGACCGTAACCCGATTTTATTTCAATGGCGCCCGTGCCCATTTTCATGACTTCCAAAAGTCGTTTTTCCGACTGTTGGAAAAGCTCAGTTTCGGAGGTTTCGGAAAGTCTTTTTGCGCTGTTTAAAATTCCGCCTCCATTATCGGCAATTTCCTGATAGGTCGCTCCATTTATCCGATCGACGAATTCTTGTTCCCGGTTCCCGGCATAAACCAAATGCGTGTGCGAATCGATCCAAGCCGGCATGACAATTCTACCCGAAAGATCAATGGTCTTTTCCGCGGAAGGAAGGTTCTTCCCGCCCATCTTTCCAAAATCGGAAATTTTATCATCTTCCAATAAAAGCCAAGCATTTTTGATCGTGGGAAGGATTTTCATTTCATCCCCCATCAATTTATCAATCGGTTTTTTGCGTGTTTGAAGTAGTTCTTGAATGTTTGTTAGCAATGTTTTCATAGGGTAAAGATACCAAGAATAATGGGTTTGGAAGAAAATTAAGAATCTTTTAAGTTCCGAAAAACCACACTTATTTTTCTATCTTTGAACCGAAGCAATTTCGAGATATGCTGTACATATTACTGTCGTGGCTTGCGGTTTTTTTCTGCGCTTCTGTGGCCGGGGTCGGACTTAACAACGTATTTAAACTGAAAAACAAATTCGTTTTTACCCAATTTTTGGGTTTTTTTGGAATTGCGGTTTTCGCGGCTTATTTTGCCATTTTTTATAAAATCGGAATTGTTTTTCACGCAATTCTATGGCCGGTTTTATTTTTTATTTTACTAAAATGCAAAAAAGATTTCATTGACCATCTACGCGATTTCCATGAAGGTTTTTTGAAAATGCAATGGTTTTCGAAAGTCGGTTTTTCGGTGGTTACGCTGCTTATTTTGGCACAATGCGCTTCACCACCTTATATCATCGACAATGAATCGTACTATTTACAAACCATAAAATGGCTCAATGAATATGGTTATGTAACCGGATTGGGAAATTTACATTTTTTCTTCGGGCAAACCAGCGCGTGGCATATTTTACAAAGTGTTTTCAACTTCAATTTCATTTATGATAATTTCAATGATTTAAGTGGATATTGCTTGTGGTTGGGAAATTTTTTTGCATTCCAAAAGCTTTCGCTTGCCTTTTCAACCGAAAAAAACCGGACATTGAATTTGGCCATCGGAATTTTACCCTTGGGAAATATACTTTTTTTTCAATTCATCAGCGCTCCTTCGCCCGACCTTCCCGTAATGATTCTCTGCTTTCTGATTTTTTACGCTTTGCTGAAAAACTATCCAAACTATTCAAAATCAGATTTTATCAGCATTTGTTTTTTAAGCTTTTTTGTGCTTTTCGTAAAAACCATCAATCTTTTTTTGATAGCTGTTCCGATATATATGTATTTCAAATCCGCGAAAAATCTTAAAGCCGGAATTCAGCCGGCCTTTTGGATAGGTTTTCTAACATTCGCAATCATGCTTATCAAAAACCAAATTTTAACCGGTTATCCATTGTATCCGCTGAAATTGATTCATTTTGATGTAAATTATACCGTTCCTGTTGAATTGTTGGATTTTCTATATAAAGGAACCAAGCGTTATGCGTATTTGCTTTCATACGAGGCTTATGTTTCTTTATCGGTTTGGGAACGTTTTCTGTATTGGCTGCAACTTCCCGGACTCAAAGGAATTTTCAACAAATTGATGCTGGCGGCAGTTTTGTTTTTGCCATTCTTTCTCCGAAAACCTAATTTCAAAAAACCACTGATCTTCATCTATTTTCTGCTTTTGGCGCATCTTGCAGTTTTATTTGTTACTTCGCCGCAATACCGTTTTTTCCTACTATTCCTGTTATTTTTTCCGGCCGTGGTTTTTGCCTGTTTTTTTCAAAAAGAAATTATTGTGAAAAGTTTCGTTTCATTTGGAATTATTGTGGCTGCGGTTCTCATTTTTGTTCCCATTTCATTCAATAAATTCACGGAAAACCCGTTGATGGTTTCCGGAAGCACCTTCACATGGAAATATGCCATTTCGCCACATACGAACAGTCAATATGAATTTAATTTCAGAAAGATCGTGGAAGGAAATTTGGAATACAACTCCCCACCTGAAGATGCGTTTTTTTGGCTAACGGGCGATGGTGAACTTCCTTGCGTGAACAAAAAGCAAATCGATTATTTCAAGGAACAGTACCACCTTGTTCCGCAATTGCGCGGCGAAAACCTAGAAAGCGGATTTTATTCCAAGCAACTGAAAATACCATAAAATTAATGACCAACTCGGAAATCAAGGATTTTTTGGATGAAAAAGTCGAACACTATAACCGACCGGAATTTTTGGCAAGCGATCCCATTCAAATTCCCCATCTTTTTTCCAAAAAGGAAGATATTGAAATCGCCGGATTCTTGACCGCCACGATCGCCTGGGGAAATCGCAAAAGCATATTGAAAAATTCCGAAAAATTGATGCAACTCATGGAAAATTCGCCTTTTCAGTTTATCATGCAGCATCGGGAAAACGATTTGGAACATTTATCTTCCTTCGTACACAGAACCTTCAACGGAACGGATTTGGTGTTTTTTATAAAATCACTCCGAAATATCTACCTTCACCATGGGGGATTAGAACCAATTTTTCAAAAATATGCAACTGAAAATTCAGTTCAACCGGCAATCCATGAATTCAGAAGTATCTTTTTCGAAATTCCACATCCTCTGAGAACGAAAAAACATATAAGCGACCCGATGAAAAATTCCGCGGCAAAACGCATCAATATGTTTCTGCGTTGGATGGTTCGAAATGATAAAAAAGGAGTCGATTTTGGAATTTGGAAAAACCTATCTCCCGCACAACTTTCTTGTCCGCTTGACGTTCATTCAGGAAATGTTGGACGAAAATTAAACCTGTTGTCCCGAAAACAGAACGATGCAAAAGCGGTGGCAGAACTTGATTTGTCTTTGCGGAAATTCGATCGGCAAGATCCGGTGAAATATGATTTTGCCTTGTTCGGGCTTGGCGTTTTTGAAAACTTCTAATTTTGCATTGAAAAATTCTTAAATAATTGTTAATGTGGTGTTTTTTTCTTACCTTTGGCGCATGACGATTTTGTTTTCTTCAAAAAAATGAAACCAGATGATTGAACCTAAAAAACCAGCCAATGAATCCGAACGTTTATTGGCATTGCAGAAATTGAATTTATTGGGAAGTGTTTCCGAACGGGAATATGATGAAATCACAAAGCTCGCCGCTTACATCTGTAAAGCGCCCATTTCCTTAATTTCAATTATTGGCGAAAAGGATAACTGGTTTAAATCAAAATTTGGGACTGAAATGTCCGGAAGTCCGCGAAAATACTCACATTGCGGACATGCCATTTTGGATCCCGGTAGCATTATGGAAGTTCCCGATGCGCGCCAAGATGAACGTTTTAAGGACAATCCCTATACCTTGGCGCCCGAACCTGTGATTTTCTATACCGGAATTCCCCTGCTGAACAAAAGTGGCCATGCACTTGGAACACTTTGTGTCATCGACCATGTTCCGCGCCAGTTGGACGATCAACAAAAAACCGCTTTAAAATATTTGGCCCATCAAGTAACCAATCTTTTTGAGCAACGGAGTCGTAATTTTCGGTTGAAAAAAATTCAGAAAGAACTGAAAGAACGCAACGAGCAATTAAAAAATTTCGCGGCCGTCGTTTCTCATGATATGAAAATGCCCTTGGCAAACATTATCGTTACCATCGACTTATTAAAGGCAAAATATGGCAATGACTTAAACGAGCAAATGATGGAATATTTGGAACATTTAAAAAGTTCTGCCTTTTCCCTCTCTGATTATGTTTCCGGAATCTTGACACATTATGAAAGTGACAACCTTTCCAATGAAGGAATCCCCGAACAATTTGATTTGAACGATTTGTTGGAAGAAATTGTTGATATGGTACATATAACGGACGATTGTGTGATCAATTTTCCAAAGAAAAACAAGGAACTGCATTGCAATAAAATTGCGTTGGAGCAAATTTTGTTGAACCTCATCAACAACAGCGCTAAATACAACGACAAGAAGACCATCGTCATTGACATAAAATGCAAAGATGATGGGGGTTTCTATAATTTCAAGGTTCGCGACAATGGAATTGGTATTCCAAAGGACAAACAAACAGAAATCTTTCAGTTGTTTTCCACCGTGGCCCATGCCGATAGAAATGGTAAAAAAGGAAATGGCATTGGGCTTTCCACGGTAAAAAAATTGGTTGAAAACCTTGGCGGGAATATAAAAGTTTCTTCAAATGAAGGCGAAGGAACCACATTCAAATTCAGCATTAAAAAACCCGCATTGACAAAAAAAGAATTTTTGAAGGTTTCATGAATTGGCATAACGATCAACCATTCGGAAATTCCTGTTTAATTTTCAGCAATTAAAAACACTGAAAAAATCGGCTTGGATAGCCTATCTTTGCACCAAATTAAATACCCTCATTCAACCGCTATGAACGCTATAAAAATATTCAAACTTATCAGTATTTTGGAAGCAATTTCCTTTTTGGTGCTTTTAATGATCGCCATGCCACTAAAATATATTTGGGAAATGCCCCAAATGGTCGAAACGGTCGGAATGGCACATGGCGTTTTGTTTATTTTGTACGTTTTTGGTGCCTACTGGATGTATGAAAAGTTGAATTGGAATTTAAAAACTTTTGCAATTACCGTGTTTTGTTCGGTGGTTCCCTTCGGTCCGTTTTATGTTGAGCGCAAGTTTTTGCCGGCTTAAGATTTTCTCGGCAATCGGTCAGAAACATATTCCACTTGGGTTTTTCCGTGCGGCTTGGGTTTTCCGTCATTATCCAAACTTACCATTACTATTTTTTCGATGGTAATGATTTTCTCACGTGTCATTTTATTTCGAACTTCACATTTCAAGGTAAGCGATGCATTTCCAAATTTAATCACCATCAGCCCTATTTCAACAATATCACCTTGTTTTGCCGAACTTTTAAAATCAATTTCGCTCATGAATTTAGTAACCGTTTTCGGGTTTTCAAGTTGAATGATCGCATAAAGTGCGGCTTCTTCGTCGATCCATTCAAGCAGCCTGCCTCCGAACAAGGTGCCGTTGGGATTCAAATCGCCCGGTTTTATCCATTTTCTGGTATGAAATCGCATCGTTAGGTTTTCTGTCATAAAATTAAGTTTGCATCATTTTGGGAATGTGTAAATCGGTTCCAAAGCGATTGTTGAATTTGTCAATGAAATAGGCGGAAAGCAGCGGAGAAGCTTTCTCAACATTTTGATGCACAAAAAAGTAACAATTTTTCAATCCTTCTTCGAACCAAATTTCCAAGCGATCCAACCAATCGTCCAATCGGGAATAATCGGTGGGATGGTTTGCGCCGGTATATCGGATAAAAACCGTTGGCGTGGTCAGGCGCATATGCAGCAAATCCCTTCTGCCCGCGCTATCCGTAAGTACGCTTGTGATATTATATTGCATCAAAATAGAATTCAGTTCGTTGGCGATTTCTTCTTCGTTATACCAATCGAAATGGCGAAGTTCCAAAGCCAAAGGAATATCCTTCGGCCAAGATTCAAAAAATGTATGCAGTCGTTCCATGAATTTCGGCATGAAATTTCCGGGCATTTGCAGAAAAACCATTCCCAATTTATCTTTTAGCGGTCGAAGGGTTTCGGTAAAATCATGAACGAGCTCTTCAGTTCCGTTGAGCCGTTTCAAATGACTGATGAGCCGTGGCACTTTTGGAAAAAATTTGAAA
>DASSWN010000210.1:0-11776 GCA_035704905.1 Flavobacteriaceae bacterium | reverse complement strand
ATACGGACTTTTTTCCAGCTTTTTGCCGGTGGTTTCCAAATAAGTTTCTACTTTCGGGTGATAGACCACAAATTCCTCAAAAGCATCGCCGCTGTCGTCAACAAAAGCAACTTTTGAATTTTTATCGGAAGGATTCACCTTTCTCCTCCTTTTATAGGAAAGCATAAAAACGGGTTCAATACCCGAAGAGGTTTGGGCCAACATGCTCAAACTTCCCGTAGGGGCGACCGTGCTAATGGAAATATTCCTTCTTCCAAATTGCATCATTCGATGGTATATTTCAGGGAAATCGGTTTCCAGCATTTTCACGAAATCAGACTGGTTTTCAATTTCCGGGTCAAATCCTTTGAAGGGGCCACGGGTGATGGACATATCGATGCTGCTGTCGAATTCCCCTTTCAATTTGGTTTGCATGATTTCATCGACTTTCCGCAACGCTTCATCGGTGTCCAATTTTATTCCCAAGGCTGCAATGGCATCGGCAAGTGCGGTGAAACCCAATCCGGTACGTCGGCCATTTTTGCCGTTTTCATACAGTAATTTCCAAGTTCGTATTTCGTTCTCCTTAATATGATCAGGTTCCGGATCGTTTTCCACTTTTTCCAAAATGCGCTCGACGGCTTCCAATTCCAAATCCACCAAATCGTCCATTAATCGTTGGGTTTCATATATGGATTGGTAAAATTCTTCATGGTTGAAAACGGCATCTTCCGTAAACGGATTGTCCACAAAATTATAAAGGTTCACAGCAATCAACCTGCAAGAATCCCCACCTTGCATGGCAATTTCAGAACACGGGTTGGTGGAGCTGTTTTTAAATCCTGGATAAAAGGAAGAGGTTGAATAAGTGTGTTGTTTATCCCAAAAAATGAGTCCGGGCTCTGCGGTATTATGCGCACATTTGATGACGGTTTCCCATAATTCCTTTGCGCGGATGGTTTTTGTATAAACCGGGTTTTCACTATCCACGGGCCAACGCAACATAAAATCTTCATCTTTGTCAACCGCTTCCATAAATTCATCGGAAAGTCGCAATGAAATGTTCGCGCCGGTCACTTTTCGCAAATCTTGTTTGATGGTAATGAAATCTTCCACATCGGGGTGGGCGATATCCAACGTCAACATCAGCGCGCCGCGCCGTCCATTTTGGGCAACCTCGCGCGTCGTGTTTGAGAAACGTTCCATGAAAGAAACCGCACCGGTTGTGGTTCCGGCGGCATTGGAAACCTCGGTGTCTTTTGGCCGCAAATTGGAAAGGTCCACGCCAACGCCGCAACGCCTTTTGAAAAGTTGTACCAATTGTTGGTCAGTATAAAGAATTCCGCCATAGGAATCAAAAACCGGTGGCACAACCACGCAGTTCGAAAGCGAGGCAATCATTTGATCGTTGCCCAAAGCAGCCATAACACTGCCTTGTGGGATGCTGTATTTAAAATTCCGGAAGAGTTCATAAATGCGGTCTTCAGATAAAAACTCCCGTGTTTTTCCGTATTCCGAAAGATTTTCATTGTCTTTGTTTTCTTGGGCATACTTGCTTTCCATGCGCGCAAATTCCCTGGCCATACGTCGATGCATGTCGTCCGGCGTTTGTTCCAGAAAATTGCCGTTTTTGTCTTTTACAGCATATTTGTTGATCCAGGTAGTAGCTGCGAGTTCATCGCCGCCAAAATATTTCAAGGCTTGTTTCAAGACTTCATTATAGCTATATACTTGGGTTCGAACGGGTTTTTCAAGCGTTTCCATGGAATAGGGTTTTCGGATTCAAAGAGCATAAAATTACTTAATATTTCCAATGAAAATCCTGATTCTTGAATTTCTTATCAACTGTTTTTTGTTGAAAAAACTTGTTTTTTTAAAATCGCGGGCGCTTTGTAAATCAGGTAAAAAAGACGAACTTTGCGCGACAAGATTCTTTTTCCTGGAAAAGGAAATATTTTACAAGAATCAATTCTCTATGTATTAATTAAAATTTAAAAACATGAAAAAGACAATTCCATTTTTTCTCGCTTTATTTTTTTCGGTTGGTATTTTTGCGCAAACAACTTGGAAAATTGATAAAAACCATTCCCAAATTTCTTTTGCCGTAACCCATTCGGGAATATCGGAAGTGGAAGGAGTTTTCGACAATTTTGATGCCACCATCGTTTCTTCCGAAGAAGATTTCAGCGATGCCGAGGTTGAGGTGACCATCCAAACTGCTTCGATAGATACGCATGTTGACATGCGCGACGATCATTTGCGAAGTGAAGATTTTTTCAATACGGAAAAATATCCAACCATGACTTTCAAAAGCACAAATATTGAAGAAACTTCCGAAAACCATTATAAATTAACGGGCAATTTGACCATGCATGGCATAACGAAACCGGTGGTTTTGGATATGTGGTACCGAGGAACCATTGAAGGCAAAAAAGGAAAAGTAGCTGGTTTTCAATTTACCGGGGAAATCGATCGCACAGCTTTCAATATTGGCGCCGGATTCCCGGAAGCTGCCCTTAGCAACCAAATTAAAATTAAAGTGGATGCCGAATTTAAAAAGCAGTAAAAAAACTATTTCAGGCCAAAAATCCTTTTGAATTTCAGAAGGATTTTTGGCATATTTTAAATTCATCTCAAAATGATGTTGAAAAATTTGTTCCGGACAAACCCGAATTCTATACAAATAAATGTGGCGTTGTTGATTGCCCGGGTCGCGATCGGATTAATGATGTTGACTCATGGCTGGCCCAAATTGCAACAATTGTTCGGGGGCGAACCCATTCAATTTGCCAGTGTTTTTGGAATGAGCGAAACACTTTCCTTGGTGATGGCCGTTTTTGCGGAAGTGATTTGCTCCCTTCTCCTGATCCTCGGTTTGGCAACGCGTCTGGCGGTCATTCCGTTGATCGTTACCATGCTGATCGCGGTGCTGCACATTCATGGCGCCGATCCTTTCTCCGTAAAAGAAACAGGAACACTTTTTCTGTTGGTGTTTGTAATACTTTTGATTATGGGCAGCGGTAAATATTCTGTGGATGCTATTATTTCGCGGCGTTAGTTTTCTTGGGAACCGCATTTTTGTCATAATGAAGAAAAAGGTTGATCCATATATTCCGGGAAATTCGCAGGATTAATGGGAACAAAACGATAAGTACTCCCATAATCACCAAAAAACTTCCCAAGATTTCCAGTTGCAGCCAAAGGTGGCAAACGAGAAACGCCGCTATTGAAACACCCACGCCAAGACCGTAACTCACGTACATTGCACCGAAAAAAAACGAGGGTTCAATTTTATATTTTGTTCCGCAATGCGAACAACGTTCATGCATTTTGAACGCATTTCGCAAATGGTACGGGTTGGGATCCAAATACATATTTTCTTCTTGGCAAACAGGGCAAGAACTGAACAAAATACTATGAAATGGCGTTCCTTTCAGGAAATTGGACATGATAAAAAAAATGAATTATATGTAAGAAAGAAATGCTTTGATCGTCTTAAATAAATCAAAAAAATCCTTCTGTGGATTGACCGCAAATTTAAGGATATTTGCAGTCGAAATGAAATGAAACAATGCTGAATATACATAACCTTTCCATCTCTTTTCAAGGAGATTATTTGTTTGAAGAAATCACTTTTCGGTTGGGTGCCGGCGATAGGGTTGGCCTTGTCGGGAAAAATGGTGCCGGAAAATCGACTATGCTGAAGATGCTTGCCGGCGATTTGGAACCTGATTCCGGGCAGATTGCCATGGAAAAAGGCTTGAAAATAGGGTTTTTGAGACAAGACATTGATTTTGTGCAAGGAAGAACGGTTTTGGAAGAATCGTACCAAGCTTTTGAGGAAATCAAAGAATTGGAAGCCAAATTGGAAACCATCAACACCCAGTTGGCCGAACGTACCGATTATGAAAGCGAAAGCTACCACCAATTAATGGTCGATTTGAACGATGTTCAACACCAATATGAAATTCATGGCGGTTACAATTATCAGGGTGAAACCGAGCGCATTTTATTGGGACTGGGGTTCGAACGAAGTGATTTCAACAAAGCCACGGAAACTTTTTCCGGCGGATGGCGCATGCGCATTGAATTGGCAAAATTGCTGCTTCAAAACAACGATGTTTTGCTTTTGGATGAACCCACGAACCATTTGGATATTGAAAGTATAATTTGGTTGGAAAGCTTTTTAAAATCATACGCGGGTTGCGTGGTTATTGTTTCCCACGATAAAATGTTTTTGGACAATGTAACCAATCGTACCATTGAAATTTCCCTCGGAAAAATTTATGATTACAACAAGCCTTATTCCGAATATTTGGTTCAGCGAAAAGAACTGAAAGAGCAACAACTTGCCGCTCAAAAAAACCAGCAACAGAAAATCGATCAAACCGAAAAACTGATCGAGAAATTCCGGGCGAAAGCTTCCAAGGCAAGTATGGCGCAATCCCTAATCAAGAAATTGGACAAAGTTCAACGAATTGAAGTGGACGAAGACGACAATGCGGTAATGAAATTGAAATTCCCAATTTCGGTGGTTCCGGGAAAAGTGGTGATCGAAGCCGAAGATATTTCCAAAAATTACGGATCAAAAAATGTGCTGCACAATGTGGACTTGCTGGTGGAAAGAGATTCCAAAACGGCTTTTGTGGGCCAGAACGGACAAGGAAAATCCACGCTTGCAAAGATTATTGTCGGGGAAATTCCGCATGCGGGAAAATTGAAACTCGGCCACAATGTCAAAATTGGTTATTTCGCACAAAATCAAGCCGAATATTTGGACGGATCGAAAACCGTTCTGGACACGATGATCGATGCGGCGAACGAAACGAACAGGAGCAAAGTGCGCGATATTTTGGGCGCATTTTTGTTCAGGGGGGAAGAAGTTGAAAAATATGTGCGCGTACTTTCAGGAGGTGAACGAAACCGGTTGGCTTTGGCGAAACTATTGTTGCAGCCGCTGAATGTTTTGGTAATGGACGAACCCACAAACCATTTGGACATTCAGTCAAAAAATGTGTTGAAAGATGCGTTGAAAAACTTCGAGGGAACCTTGATCTTGGTTTCGCATGACCGGGATTTTTTGCAAGGCTTGACGAACAAAGTATATGAGTTCAAAGACCACAAAATAAAAGAATACCTTGGCGACATCAATTTTTATTTAGAACAACGGAACCTTCAGGATTTGCGGGAGGCCGAACGCAAAACCGAAGAAAAGAAGCAGGTGGCGAAAACATCGAACAAAGGTTCGTACAAAGATCAAAAGAAACTGAAATCGCTTAGCAATAAATTGAGCAAGGTTGAAGCGGAAATCAATAAATTGGAACGCGAAATAAAACAAACCGATGCGGAGTTGTTGGCCAATTATGACGCCTGCATGGCAAAACCCGATTTCCTTAAAAACTACAACCAAAAGAAAAAGAAGTTGGATGAATATATGGCCGATTGGGAAGAGGTGCAGGGAAAATTGGAGGAATATGCTTAGAAACAGCTAAAATTCGTTTTGTTTTTCCGTTTTTAGTTACAGCATATTTTATCACCTTTTGCCTTTTCAAAACATTCCTTTCCTTCTTTGAAAGCAAAATAGGAAAGCCCCATTGTTCCAATACTGTCGATGTACGGAATTTCAAACAGTTCATAAATTCCGCTGCTTACAAGTAAAATAACGGACATATAGACACAAACCATGGTGCAATTGGCATCGGCCAAGATAGGAGCAGAATCGAGTTGTTTCCCGACCTTTCTTTTCCAGTTTACCAAAATCCACATAATTATAATTGAAATTATCGAAATGACGACCCCCCAAAAAGTCGTCAAAGGTTTATGTCCTGTCCAAATAGTATAAAAACTGGTTGCCACCAATCCGAAAACCAAAAGATAAAAGGCAATTCCGGTTATAATCAGGGCTGTTCGTTCAAATTTGTCACGTTTGCTATGCGGGTTTTTACGAATGCGCAAAATCATATTTACAATGCCGAGCCCGGAAATAACTTCAATAAAACTATCCAGTCCAAAACCAAAAAGTGCAAGGCTTTCATCCGTCATTCCAAGATTTATTGAAAAAAGCCCTTCGGCAATATTGTAAATTATAGTGAAGGCCGCCAATGCAAGAGCTGTTCCATATAATTTCTTGTGATCGGTCATAAGACTCAATACTAAGGTTCTCGAAAACTCACAGAAGATACTTTCAGCAAGTCAGCGCTTTGAATATCATAAAAAACAATCCATAATTTTGTTTTGGAACGTACGGGCATGTAGGTTACGGAAGCCGAAGTTGTGGCAATTTCTTTTCCATTTTCATACAAAACGAACGCCATTGAAACCTCTTCGGCGGTTTGGCCGCCCGTATTTGTAACTTCGACTTTAAAGGTCAAGGGGCTTTCCTCTTGGCGTTCGATGGAAAATTTGAGATCGGCATGGGTTTTTTCCCCATTGACAATTTGATAAAAAAGATAACCGAACAAACCGATTAGAATGACAATACCCGAGAAAAAAATTCCCTTTTCTATAAATGAAAGTTTCCCATCACGTCGTTCCATAGTTTTTTCTAAATTTAAATAGTCGAAAAACCAACTGTTTTTTTATTTTCTTGATTGGTTGGCAATGAGCAATCTTCCCGCCGATGCCCCTACGGAAGCCGGTATGGAAAGTACGATGGTTTGTGCCAAGCCGGCCTGAAAACTCACGTTGTCCAGTCTTCCGTAAAACCATAACAACGCAATGGAAACGAGCAAAGAAATTAAATAGCACAGTGAAATGTGAACCGCCATTATTTCAATTTCTGTTGAATTGTGAATAGTTCCCCGAAAATCACTAAAATATAAAGTCACTGCGGATAGAGCAACTGAAAGAACGACCATCAGTAAAAGTTGCCAAAATGAACTTTGAATTCCCATTACCATAATCTCTTCGGTTGGAGCCACCGAAGAAGCCACCAACGCCGCACCACAAACCGAAAGCACACTCAGTTGAACATATTGGTCTTGGTTTCTGGAATCCGGCTCTTCTTCATCATTATCTCCAACCATCCCGCTATTCTCATCGCTTTTTTGACCCAATTGTGCGGTACCAACGGAAATTCCGATTGCCATGACCATGGATTCCACAATTACTTTTCCCACAATTTCCTGAAGCGACATTTCCAAAGTGATGCGATCGACGAGCCATAGAAAAAGAAAGGTGATTATGAATGCCAAGCCAGTCTCTTCTACCGAATCGCGACAGATTTCCAAAAAAGAAGCATCCTTGCGCATCCCGGCAAATTTATTATAACCCAGAAGAAGTGCAAAAGTCATAAGAACATATACGATTAATTTTTCGGGTGAAGCCAAAAAACCTGTCCACCAGACTTCCATGGTATAAATTATCGGAAGGCTGAACAGCAAACCTCCGATAATTCCCCGTCCAAATTCCTTTAAATTCTTTGAGGTTTTTTCTTTTTCATTTTCCATGATCCAAAAAAAGCCGGTTAATTTTTTTATAGACTGAAAGATACGAAGGTTTTTGAATGAAGTCAAGTTTTAACAAGTATTTAAACAAGATTATACTTCGATTAACATTTTACAAAAATATTGTAATTAATTTAGTTATTTATTAAAAAACAACCGAAGAAAAAAAGATGAAAACCACTACCAAATCAGTATGGCAATCTTTTTCAAATAAAACACATTTTCCGGAACTCACCGGTTCCCTGAAAGTAGAAGTTGCAATAATCGGTGGTGGGATAACCGGTATTAGTCTTGCGCAATTATTAAGCGAGAAAGGGATTGATGTCGCCGTTCTGGAAGCTCGCAAAATAGGCAGCGGAAGCACCTCGGATAGCACGGGCAACCTCTATTCAACCATTGATCAAACCTTGTCATCCCTGTCTTCCAGTTATGGCACGGAAGATCTGCAACGCGTGGTATTGTCGCGAAAAGAAGTAATCAATTCCATTGAAAGCACGATTTCCCGGTTTCAGATCGACTGTGATTTTCATCGTCGTCCCATGTACTTATTTTCTGGCAAATATGACCCCGACGGAACCAATCGAGAGATTGTGGAAAAAGAATTCCGTATGGCAGTTAAACTGGGAATGGCCACGGAAAGACCCAGCCCATCGGAACTGCCAATCGACTTCGGGAGCGCGTTAAAATATAGGGAACAGGCACAATTCAATCCATTCAGATATGTACAAGGTTTGGCCCATGCAATCAGTAAAAAGCACTGTAAAATTTTTGAAAATACCCGTGTAACAAAAATTGAAGAAAATGACTCGAATAGTAGTATTCTTGAAACCGAAAACGGCGGTTTCGTAAAAGCCAATTATTTGGTTCAGGCCACGCATACCCCAAAAGGTGTTCGACTGATGTACCATACGGTTTTGGGACCGTACCGCGAATATGGAATCGCCGCTAAACTGAAAACCGGCACTTATCCTAAAGGAATTTTCTGGGGATTTTTTGACAAAGGTGAAAAATTTTCAATTCGAACTTATGAACGCGGTGCTGAGAAATTTCTTATCGCCGTAGGCCAACCCCATAAAGTCGGACAAGATGAACATACCGAAAAAAGTGTCCAAAAACTCATTTCATTTTTAAACGAACATTTCGTTATTCGCGAAATTACGCATCGTTGGGGCGGCCAAAATTACCGTCCGGCGGACAAACTTCCGTATATCGGCCGAAAAAGCGAAAATTCGAATATATTTTTGGCTACCGGATTTTCCACTGATGGATTGGTTTATGGTTCTCTCGCGGCCAAATTAATTTCTGATGAAATTGCCGGAATTAAAAACCCATTTGCCGATTTCTACAAGGCATCCAGATTGACCCCGATCAAATCTGCCAAAAATTTCGTGAAAGAAAATGCCAATGTTGCTGTACAATACTTGAAGAACCTCCCTTTGGTTGGAAATGAACCTGAATTTGAAGAAATAAATATCGGTAATGGAAAAATCGTTTCCAAAGACCAACATAAAATCGCGGCCTATCGCGAAGAAACAGGAAACCTTAAATTATTTTCCGCAATATGCCCGCATTTAAAATGTGTGGTTCAGTGGAATGCAGCCGAAAAAACATGGGATTGTCCTTGCCACGGCAGCCGATTCGATTTGGATGGCGAAATAATTGAAGGGCCTGCGCTGCACCCGCTGAGCAAAATAGTTTTGGAAGATGAAGAAGCCAACAGTATAGAAAGAAAATAATTCCGCTTGCTTAAAAGATGCACAAAAAATATTAAAGTGGGGTTAATTAGGAAGTTCTTTAGAAAATATACTAAAAAGACCGCCTATTTTTATACATTCAAACTATTAACAGACAAAAAATTAAAACTATGGAACTTATGAATGATCAAAAAAAAGCAGTTGAAAAACTGAACGATTTACTGGAAAAGAATTACGATGCCAGAAAAGGTTATACGGAAGCAATGGAAGACATCGAAGATCCGGCCCTCCGAAATTATTTTATGATGCAGGCCGAAAGAAGGTCACATTTCGCCAATGAACTAACTAACCGAATCAAATCTTGTGGTGGCGAGCCAATCGATTCCGGTAGCACTACCGGCGATTTGCACCGAACTTGGATGAACATTAAAAGTTCCATGTCCGGCGATAAGGAAGAAGCTATTTTGGAAGAATGCATCCGTGGAGATAAAGCAAGTGTCGAAGAATATCAAGACGCCATTGAAGATCAGCACCTGAATGTTGCCGACAAGGATATTATCCGCAAAGAAAAAGCGGAAGTGGAACAAACCCTGGGAAAAATCAAAACCATGGAAGACGTTCGCCAATATTACGGGGAATAAAAATTCGCCCCAATATACTTTCCGAAACCTTTTCAGGTACTTGCTTGAAAAGGTTTTTTTGTTCCATTTTTTTATTGTTCCATTTTTTATTGTTCCATCTCAATTTCTATCCAAACGGGTGCATGATCGCTCGATTTTTCCCATCCGCGGACATTTCGATCGACTCCTGCCGCCAATAATTTTTTTTCGAGCTGTTCATTGAGTAGAAAATGATCGATGCGCAGACCGGCATCGCGAACAAAGGCATTTCGAAAATAATCCCAAAAAGTATAGATTTTTTCATGGGGATGGATTTTCCGAACTGCATCGGTCCAACCTTGCGAAAGAAGATTTTGAAACGCGGCACGTGTTTCTGGTCTAAAAAGTGCATCATTCCGCCAGCGTTCGGGTTTATAAACATCCAAATCGGTTGGGATAACATTGAAATCACCGCATAGCACCACCGGAATATCAAGTTCTATCAATTCTTGGGCGCGTTCCGAAAATCTTTTAAACCATTTTAATTTATAATCGAATTTCGGGCCGGGAGCGGGATTTCCATTTGGCAAGTACAAGCAAACAATTCGGATACCATTCACGTCCACCTCAATATATCTACTTTGGACATCTTCCGGATCACCTTTCAAAATACGGCCAACTTCGTTGATTTCCGCATTTTTGGAAAGAACAGCAACTCCGTTCCATTGCTTTTGACCATGCCACAAAGCTTTATAACCAACATTGCTAATTGCTTCGGCCGGAATTTTTTCCGCTGGGGCTTTTAATTCTTGAAGACAAACAATATCAGGTTTTTCTTCGTTGAGCCAACGTAGTAAATTGGGTAATCTTGCGTTGATTCCATTTACATTGTAGGTTGCAATTTTCATGGATTGACTTTTCGGAATTTTACTTCCTTCAAAATTAAGAATATAGCCTAAAATCCTTTACAAGCCGTGGCACATTTTCGGCAGGCTTCCGCGCAATCTTGGCAATGTTGTGCTTCGTGTTTGCTGCATTCTTGGGCACATTCCTCACAAATCTCGGCGCAGGTTTGCAACAAATTCTGCGATTGCTCCGAATTGGCACAAAAAGCCAGCGCGGTAGCGGCGCAAACAGCGGCACATTTCCGGTCCAAGCGAATGCATTCCACCATTTTTTTCACATCGGGTTCGTCCAAACATGCATCGGCACAATAATTACAATGAGCGACACAATCATATAGTGTTTTGATTAAATTCTGATTTTTCATACGATATGTTTTTAAGATTTTAGGTCAAAATTAAAAAAGGAATCATTGGCAAGCTGACAAGTTTGCGCTAATTCCTTGTTAAACCTGTACTAAAAATATTTAAATGATTTTTCGATACAATTTCTTTGAAATACTTTTATAATCATCAAAAAATCAGGAAATCATGCGGGCAATTTGGAGCGGGGCCATCAGTTTTGGATTGGTAAACATTCCCATAAAATTATATAGCGCAACCTCGAAAGCGAAATTGGATTTGGACATGCTCGATCCGAGCGATTTGAGCCATATCCGCTACAAGCGTGTCAACGAAGAAACCGGGAAAGAAGTTCCGTGGGACAAAATCGTAAAAGGCTATAAATATGAAGATGAATATATTGTGCTGGATGAAGAAGATTTTGAACGAGCCAGCCCCGAGAAAACCGAACGTATAGATATTCAGGAATTCACCGATGCCAAAAGCGTGGATGCCATGTTTTTCGAAAAACCCTATTATGTGGAACCGGGGAAAGGTGGAAAAAAACCGTATCAACTTTTGGTGGAAGCCTTGGAAAAAACCGATAAAGTAGGGATTGCCACTTTTGTACTTCGGAAATCGGAAAGCTTGGCGCTTTTGCGTTCCAAAAACGGCATGTTGATTTTACAAAAACTACGCTTTGCCGAAGAAATTCGAAACCCTGAAGACCTAAAACTTCCGGAAGACACAAAAGTGAAAAAAGAAGAACTGAAAATGGCCAAGGCGCTCATCGATCAATATTCCGTGGATTTCGATGCTTCAAAATACAAAGAAAA
>DASSWN010000148.1:0-12726 GCA_035704905.1 Flavobacteriaceae bacterium | reverse complement strand
TTCTTCCTTTTCAGAAAGGTATTGATTGTTTTGGTCCATAATAAATTATCTGCTAAGTAAAACAACAACGGTCAAAAGGATGGATACAACCGACAATAGAGTCCCAACGTTTCCAACGAAACCGGAAGAAGCCACTTTTGGTCCATTAGGTGAAACATAAATGAAATCGTTTTGTTTCAAAAAATAATAGGGGCTGTCCATCCAATCGGACTGGGTCATGTCGATACGCTTTGTTTCGCGCTTTCCATCAACCGTGCGTATAATAAGGACATTTTCGCGCTGACCGTTGATAGTTAAATCGCCAACCAAACCCAATGCCTGTGGCAAAGTAACCGACTCTTCGGTAAGGCTGATGGTCCCGGGATTTTTTACTTCTCCCAGAATGGTGACTTTAAAATTGAGTAAACGAACTTTAACCGAGGCATCCTTTATATAAACCGATAACAATTCCTCCATTTTTTTTTGAAATTCGCGTGTCGTCAAGCCCTGAGCTTCAATATCTCCCAAAATAGGGAAATTGATTTGACCATCTTCCCTGACAACGTATCCTTCCAATTGCATCAGGTCCAAAGATTTGTTCCCTTGCATGCTGACAGTTTTTTCAAACTGAAACGGAATAACCGCATCAGGGTTCAAAGCCGTAACATCGATTTTTAAAATGTCGTTTACCTGAATTTTTGGATATCGCGAAGTGGTATCCGGTTGGGGAACCCCTTCTTTTGCCAAATCTTGAAAATAGAGGACATCCTTTTTAGAGGCACACCCAACGATCGTCGCAGCGATCAAAAGAAGCAATACAATTTTTTTCGTCATAATTTTGCAAATATAGATAAGTTTTTGATTATGGCGGTCATTTTATTGGAGTTCGAATTCACATAAAAACTTTTGCATTTTCAGAGGTAAGTTTTTCCACTTTTTGAAACAATCTTTTTGGTACCGCAATTTCACCGATTTTCTTTAAATGGTTCACATGGTGCGCATCTGTCGCCATGAAATCATATAAATCGTTTTTCAACAATCGAAATGCTTTTTTCTTGATCATTGGCCCGTAATGATCGGTGAGCGATAATAAATTGAGTTGAAATAAACATCCCATTTTTTTCAGTTGGCGAAAAGCTTCCAAATTATTTATGAAATTGTATCGTTCGGGATGGGCCAATATGGGCGAAAATCCTTTGTGCAACATTTTAAAAACGAGTTGTTGCAAATTCGCCGGTTGCTGGAAGTACGACATTTCTATCAGCACATATTTATCTTTTAGCGGAAGTAAATTTCCTTCTTCCAGAAAAATTTCGAAATCTTCATCCAACATATATTCCGCCCCCGCATTATAAACCAAATTCATCTCATCCGGAAGCTGCTGCGAAATTTCTTTAAATCGACCGAAAATTGTTTCTTTGGTGTTCGGATAGGTTCCTTTTAAAATATGTGGTGTAGCAATGATTTTTTTATAACCCAAATTTCCATATTCTTGAAGCATGCCACGGGTTTCTTCCATCGTTTTTGCACCATCATCGAGGCCTGGTAAAATATGGCAGTGAATGTCCACGCCACCCCGGAGCAGAGGGGTTATTTTTTTTTTAGAATTGAAAAAGAAGTTCATTGAAATAATTCAAGGCCAAACACGGGGCAAATATAAGCCAATCCATTGGGCGGTAACAAAATTTTCTGAAATTAATAAGAATTATTTAATTAGTGGAAAACACAAATATTCTTTTAAATTCCATATCTTCGTTAATAAATTTCTAATTTTGCCATAAAATTATAACCACAATCAATTAACCGATTTTGTAGTGAAAAAAATTACTAGGTCTCAAATACTCTTTCTCAGTATAACGCGCAAGTTGGTCAGAAATTATGTGCCTCGGAGCGTCATTTTTGGAATCGATTTGTTTTTGGCTTTCACGGCCCTGCAGATCACTTTTTTTCTTATCTCGGCAATTGGCGCCGGAGATTTGGTATTCCTAACTTTTTCGTGGGAATTATTTGCCATATTGGGAATTCAGGCTTTTTACTTTTTTATTCTCAAATCTTATTGCGGACTCGTACGTTATTCCGGTTTTAAAGACGCCATCAAACAATTGCAGGTTACGGTATTTTGTGTTTTAACGGTGCTGGCCATTAACTCCGTTTATTACGCAGTCGATACCAAAAAACTTATTTTCGATGCCGGTATCCTTATTTATGGATTCATTCTTTTTTCCTTGCTGTTCCTTTTTCGGGTGGTTGTTAAGCAGGTGTATAGGTATTTAAATGCTTCTCGTCATACCACCAATGCTTATATTCTCGGAACCAATAGTGTCGATGTGGCCATCGCCGATGGACTTTTTTCGGAAAGTTCGAATAAATTCAATATTGTAGGTTTTATTGACGACCATGACCATAAAATGCGTACACGTATTTTTAACCTGCCTATTTTAAACCTTGAAGAATTTGAAGCGGTTTCTTCGGAAGAGGTAGCTGTGATTGTTGGTGGTCATAAATTGGAGAATTTAAAGGCTTCCAATAGCAAAATTTTGACCCAACTTCTGGAACTGAAGGTGAAAATTTACAAACTTCCCGTTATACAGGATTGGGATGCTTCGATGTCTTCCAAAGAATTGAGAAAAATTAATTTAGAAGATCTTTTACAACGAAATGCCATTAAGCTCGACCTTCAAAAATTGGCCCCTTATTATAAGAATAAAGTCATATTGGTTACGGGGGCGGCCGGATCTATTGGAAGTGAAATTGTAAAACAACTTATTCCTTTGCAGCCAAAAAAAATAATATTGCTCGATCAGGCCGAAACACCACTTCATGATATGTCACTGTGCATGCGCGAAAATTATCCGGAGCAAGACTGTGTGAATATTATTGCCAATGTGCGGAACCACAAACGGCTTAAACAGATTTTTGATGAATTTTCGCCGAATGTGGTGTTTCATGGTGCCGCGTACAAACATGTTCCAATGATGGAAGATAACCCCATAGAGGCGTTGGATGTGAATTTCTTCGGAACTCGAATTGTTGCGGATATGGCGGTGGCACATAAGGTGGAACGCTTTGTTTTTGTTTCAACCGACAAAGCCGTAAACCCCACCAATATTATGGGTGCTTCGAAACGGGCAGCGGAAATTTATATTCAATCCCTAGCCATTAATTCTCAAACAACTTTTATTACCACCCGTTTTGGGAATGTGTTGGGTTCCAATGGTTCTGTTATTCCACATTTTAAAAGACAAATTGAATCCAATGGCCCTATAACGGTTACGCATCCGGAAATTATGCGTTATTTTATGACCATCGATGAGGCTTGTCAGTTGGTTCTCGAAGCAGGGGCGATGGGAAAAGGAGGGGAGATTTATGTGTTCGATATGGGATCGCCGATCAAAATTGTGGATTTGGCAAAACACATGATTCGATTAAGCGGACTTGTGCCAGAGAAAGACATTAAAATCGAATTCACCGGATTGCGCCCTGGCGAAAAATTATATGAAGAACTTTTGGCTGATCGCGAAACTACACGCCCCACGCATCATGAGAAAATTTTAATTGCCCATGCAACAGACACATTCGATAATTCCATGCATTTGGTTCTAGATAATTTGTTGAAAACCATTCAGGAAAAAGATACCACAAAAGCTGTTTCAACCCTAAAATTTCTAGTGCCGGAATTTATAGCTGCATCTATGGCTAATGAAACTGAAAAGCCATTTGTCAGTTCAAAAATTAGTTAATAAAAAAATCGCTTGCAACGAAATTGGCGATATTTTTTAATGTACCAAAGGTTCTCCTTCTTTTATCCAACCTTTGATTCCTCCTTTTAGATCAAAAATTTTTTCAAACCCGTTTTCTTGAAGAATTTTGGCACATTTTGCGCTTCGCCGACCAGAATGGCAATATACCAGCACGGGTTGCGATTTATCCAAAGATTGCATTTTTTCTTTGAAATTTTCCTCGTAAATCATATTTTCTGCCCCGTCTATCATCCCGGTTTTTAATTCTTTTTCAGTACGAACATCCACAATTTGTAGATTGTCCGATAGCATTAGTTTTTTGGCCTCTTCAGGTGTTACCAGAATAATTTCTCCTTGCTGCTCACTGTTTTGAGTAGCTGTTAAGGTAGTTTCTGCGGTATCTGCAGTATTTTCGTTATTCGCGCTTTTATTTACCTCATCTTTGCATCCAAAGATTGCCAGTGAAAAAATCAATACTATTAATTTCAAGTGTTTCATTTTTTAATTTTTAGGTGTTATTTCTAAAATTTCAGTACTATTCTGCTTTGTCGCCATCCCATTCGGAATATCCGCCCAATAAATTATAGGTGTTTGCAAAACCCATTTGATCCAGTAGCTGGCAAGCCTGCAAACTTCTTCCGCCAGAGCGACAATAAATATAATAATTTTTGGATTTGTCGAGTTTTTCGACTTGTTCCAAAAACCCCCCCGGATTTTGAATATCGATTTGTTTGGCGTCGGGGATATAACCCTCTTCAAATTCCTCATCGGTTCGCACGTCCATGATAAAGGCATTTTCATCTTTTTCGAGCAACTCTTTCCATTCTTCTTTCGTCAAATCTTTCATATAAAATATTGTATTGCTTTTTGAACAAAAATAAGTTCTTTTGAAAGGAAAAAAAAACAGATAAAGTTTTATTTTGAATTCCACCTTATTTTTGGGGCATGAAAAAAATTGCCGTTATTGATAATTATGATTCGTTCGTGTATAATTTGGTTCATTATTTGGAAGAATGCGATGCCGAAGTGCGCGTTTTTCGAAATGACAAGCTTCAATTGGCGGACATTGAATTTTTCGATAAAATTGTGCTTTCACCCGGACCTGGACTTCCCCAAAATGCAGGAATGCTGAATGCTGTGGTACTGGAATATGCTCAACGGAAACCAATTTTGGGCGTTTGTTTGGGACAGCAAGCCATTGCAGAAGCTTTTGGTGGTAATTTGCGAAACTTAGATAAAGTTTATCACGGTGTTTCCACGCCGGTTTTTCAATTGGTGGATGATGAAATTCTTTTTAAGGGCTTGCCTAAAAAGTTCTTGGCTGGCCGATACCATTCTTGGATTGTGGAAAATCAACTGCCAAATTGTTTGGAGGCGACTTCAATGGACGAAAAAGGTTTGCTAATGTCTTTTCGGCATAAAAATCTTGATGTGCGCGCAGTTCAATTTCATCCTGAATCTATACTGACGCCTTTGGGAAAGATCATGGTTAGAAATTGGGTAATGGATTTTTGATTTTCAGACATCCACTTCATTTTATAAAAAACTCATAATTTTTATTTAATTTTCGGTTAAAGAAGATGGTAAGTACCCAGATTTATTTACTTTTATCTTCTATTAATCAAATTCTAAAAATTATGAGAGATTTAATTTGGCTACTTGTTGTTATTCTGATCATTGGTTGGCTTCTTGGTATGTTCGCTTTTGATCTGGGGAATATTATGTACATCCTTTTGGTTGTGGCGGTGATTCTTATCATTTATAAATTAGTGACCGGCAGAAGACCATAGTTCCCAAAAAACAATCCTTTATGTAAATAATTTTTCCTTTTTAGAATTTTTTACATATTTTAGCGAAAGGCTTTGTGCCTAAATTAATGAAACCAATGTTTTAATTTAAAATCTTAATTATGAAAAAAGTATTTTTAATGTTATTTGCCATGGGAGTTTTTGCAACCGGATTTACAAGTTGCAGGGACACAAACAATGATGCCGACAATGACATCGAAGAAGCTGCGGACGAAATAGGTGATGAAATGGAAGATGCCGCGGACGATATTGATGACGGGGTTGACAACGCCGCGGATGAAATCGATGAGGAAATTTAAATTTACCTCATATATTTGGAAGATAACCCTTGAAATTTTTCAAGGGTTTTTTTAGTCTTTCTTGTATTGCTTTTTTTCCCTATAGAATTCCCTCAAATTTCTTGATTCGTTAGAACAAACTTGATCAATTCCCCTTTTTTATGAAGTCCCAGTTTTTCTTTTATATTTCGGATATGAGTATCTACGGTATGTTTTGAAATAAAGAGGCTTTCACCGATTTCTTTGTTTGTTTTTCCAAAAACAAGTTGTGCCAAAATATCTTTTTCCCTTCTGCTCAAGCGCTTTTTTAATTCCGGATTAATAGCATCATTATCCGAAATTTCCGATTGACTGTTGGCAATCGCCAAATTCAGTGTGGTCAGCAATTGTTTGTTGTGAAAAGGTTTGATAATATACGCATAGGGCAAGAGGCTTTCTGCGGATTCCATGATGTCTGAACTGGAATAGGCCGTTAAAAAAACCACGGGCCCATGACGTTCCCTTCGGTGATATTGTTGAACGATGTCAATACCGGTTTTTTTTTCTTGTAGATTAATGTCGCAAATTACGGCGTGGAATGAAAATTCTTTTAAAAATTGAATGGCCACATCTGCACTAGTGGCAATTTTCACTGTAAAATCATTCTGTTCCATATAAGTTTGAACAGCTTGGGCAATAATAATTTCATCTTCAATTATAAGCAATGTGCGCACAGGGCTTTTCCGGATTTGTTTTGACGCCCTAAAAATATCGAAATATGCTTAAACGACAAAATAAATGTTAAAAACTGTGCCTTTTTCTGCTTTTAACTCCACATAGCCACCTAATTGTAAGGCGAGATTTTCAATTAGTTTCAGCCCCAAAGATTTCTCGTTTTTTAAATTTTCTGAAATCCCTTTTCCGTTGTCGAAATAGATTAATTTCCCAAATTTTCCTTCCCTTTTTAATGAAATATGAATTTGCCTGTTTTTTTGTTCGTCATCAAAAGCATGTTTTATGGTATTGGTAATTAATTCGTTCAAAATAATTCCCAAAGGATTTATTTTTTTAGGGTGAACTTTTATCGGTTCCAAGTCCAAAGTTAAGTTGACAGGTTCCTCCATAAAGGCAATCAATCCTTCAGCCAAGTTGGTTATGAAAATCGGTAATTCCGTACTTTTTTTGGATTGGTCCGCGCCTAATAAATCATGGATTTTGGCAATGGTATATAGCCGGTTTTGAGCCGACTGCAAGTTGTTTTTGGTGATTGTATGTTGGGTGTTCCCTTTTTGCATTTCCAATAAACTCGCCATCAATTGTAAGTTGTTTTTTACACGATGGTTCAATTCGCCCATTAAGAATGAAATGTTTTTTCTTTGCTCACGCGCCTTTTTCATAGCCCGGTTAAGATCAAGGTTCGATTCCCGCAATTCCTGTGTTCGGACATTCACCATTTTTTGTAGGAGTTGGTTTTTGCGGATTTGCTCGTAATTTCTATAAAAAAACCATCCGGTTATCAACGAGAGTATAAAGAGAATTATTGCAATCTTAAAAATCAGTGTTTTATACCAGGGCGCTCGAATTACAATTGACATGGAATCTGGTTTTCCCCATAATAACTCATTGTTGCTGCCGTTCACATAGAAAGTGTAGGTTCCTGGGTTTAAATTGGTATAGGTTGTGGAAAGTTCTGATGTGACCGGGCGCCACTCTTTGTCAAACCCTTCCATTTTGAATTGATATCGGTTCTTTTTTGGTAAGAGGAAATTCAGTGCTGCAAAATGAAACGTCAATACATTTTCGTTGTGTTGAAAATAAAGTGTATCGGAATAAACACTATTTCTATCCAACGATTTTCCGAACAATTCTACCTCTTCAATAATGGTTTTTCCGGTATGCCGATTAATAGGAATACTGTCTGGATGAAAGATATTGAATCCGTTCATTCCCCCGAAATACAAATAACCTAGACTGTCTTTATAGGCGGCTTTTCCATTAAATTCATTATTTTGAAGCCCGTCTTCTTCCGTATAATTCCTGAATTTTCCTGTAATTGGATCAAGTTCCGAAATTCCGTAGTTTGTGCTTACCCAAACATGCCCGTCATTATCGGTAAGAACTCCGTATATGAAATCATTGGGAAGTCCTGACTGCTGCGCATACCTGGAAATTTCATCTGTTTCGGGATTAATTCGGTTGAGACCTTCGGCCGTTCCAACCCATAAATGACCGTGAATATCTTCCGATATACTGAAAATACGGTTGTTGCTGAGCGAATTTTCTTTTTCTGGGATATTTCTATAATGACGCGTTTTTCCATTTTTATAGCGATATAAACCATTATCGGCGCCAATCCATACCCGATTTTTCGAATCGACGAAAGAAGCCCGGGCACGCGAAATATTTTTTCCACCGATTTTTAGCGGTTTCACCGAAAGTGATGGAATATCAATGACATACATTCCTGTGGACCAAGTGGCCACCCATAAACTGTCGTCCGAAAACGCTGTGATTTCCACAATATCGCGATCGGGAATGGAACCATTGGAAAAAACAACATTTTCAAATTGATCGGTTTTTCGATTATATTTTTGCAAGCCTTGGTTGAAACCACCGCCCCAAATGCGGTTGTTGCCATCCTTCGTCAATGCATATCCCAACCGATCCGATCGATATAATTTATAATTCTGGGTATTGAGTTCGTGTTTGACAAAACCGAATTCCGTGGTCATCCACAGTACATTTCCTTCACGCAAAAAATTAAAACTACTAATAAAATCCCTTTTAGGGGAATCTGTCAATTGAATGCGAAATGGTTTGAATTTTTGCCGCTTCGGATGATGATAAAAAAGCCCTTTTCCCTCCGAAGTAAACCAAATTCCACCGCCTCGATCCTTTTTTATCTGCGTAATTTCCACAGGTGAAAAATCCATTTTTCTATACCCCGAAATCATAATGGGACGCATTTCGAAAGTGCTTTTGTCCATAACCAATAATCCGTTGAAACAGCCTATCAATAGTTGATTGTTGTTCCAGTTATAAAAGCAACGGATTGGATTTTTTATTTGTGGTTGATAAATGGACCGAAGTTTTCCAACATTTTTGTCCCAAAGAAACAGGCCTTTTTCAGAGCCAATGAACAATCCGTTTTTATCATGCTGGTGAAACGCATAAACCGGGTTGTTTTCAAATGAAAAAGGGATTTCTGCTTTTTGAATCTCTTTTTTTGTAAGGTCAAGTTCCAAAATTCCACTGAAAAAAGTTCCCAAAAGAAACCGGTTGTTTTCAAGTTGATGAACGCTTAGCAAATAATCGTTCCGAGATTGATCCGGAAGTGGAAAAATGAAAAAGTCTAAAGAGTTCCTGTCAATAAGCACACAGTTTTTGAGTGTCCCGGCCAGCATATATTTTTCGTTCAACTCAAAAATGCGGTGCCCGTATTTCAAGGCTTCATTTTTCTCGAAGTTTTTTGGCTTCAATATGGGTATGAATTTACCCGTTGACAATAAATATGCGAAAATCGATTTGGTGTTTGTTGCCAGCCACAATGTGTCATTTGTGTGCACCAATCCACGAATATGGTCGTCCGGAAGACTGTTGGAAGTGGCGTTTTGAGATAGCACTTTCATGTTATATGCATTGAACCGGTTCAAACCATCCTCCGTTCCGGCCCATAAATATCCGTTGTCATCGAAATCCATCGAGAGCACGTTTAGTTGCGACAGGCCTTCATCTTGTGCGATTTGCCGAACTTTCAGCGTGTCTAAAAGCGCGTCGTTTTGCGCGAACCCAAAGTTGGACAACACAAACAACAGTAGAAGAGAATTTTTGGAAAGGTATTTAACCATTCCGTTAATTATAGGAGTCACTTTTCATGTTTTTTTTCACATTTTCAAATATCTATTATTTTTTTTTCATGGGAATACCTCTTTTATGGTATTTTCATAATGGAACAAAAAAGTGGTTTGGCTTTCATTCTAAAATAAAAGCGCTTTTTATTTGTAAATTTGTGCGAAATAAGATTTAAAAAAAATGCCAATCACGTACCATAATTCCCTTGTTTTTGCCCAAAAACTTGACGCCGCCGATCCTTTAAAAAAATTTAGGAATCAGTTTTTTGTTCCAACGGATAAAAATGGAAATGAATTGATTTATTTCTGCGGAAATTCCCTCGGTTTACAACCAAAAAAAACCAAGGAATATTTACAGGAAGAACTGGATGATTGGGCCAAATTGGGCGTGGAGGGCCACATCGACGCCAAACATCCGTGGATGCCCTATCATGAATTTTTGACCGAAAAAATGGCGAAAATCATCGGGGCAAAGCCCAGCGAAACCGTAGTGATGAATACCCTGACGACCAATCTGCACCTCTTGATGGTTTCATTTTACCGACCGACCAAAACCCGTTATAAAATCGTCATTGAAAGCGATGCCTTTCCGTCGGATAAATACGCGGTGGAAAGCCAGTTGAAATTCCATGACATCGATCCCAAAGACGGCTTGATTTTGTGGAAACCAAGAGATGGGGAAGATTTATGCCGCTTTGAAGATCTCGAAAAAATCATGGAAGAACAGGGCCAAGAAATTGCCTTGTTGATGATCGGCAACACAAATTATTACACCGGACAATTTTTTTCGATAAAAAAAATAACCGAACTCGGTCACAAACACGGTTGCAAAGTCGGGTTCGATCTTGCACATGGTGCGGGGAACATTTTTCCTGATTTGCACAAAAACGGACCCGACTTCGCGGTTTGGTGTACCTACAAATACCTAAACAGCGGGCCGGGAAGTTTGGGTGGCGCCTTCGTGCATGAACGCCATGCCAACAATTCTGAACTGGCGCGTTTTGCCGGTTGGTGGGGACATAACAAAAGTACGCGTTTCAATATGCGCAAAGAATTCGATGCAATTCCAGGGGCCGAAGGCTGGCAACTAAGCAATCCGCCGATTTTGTCAATGGCCGCCATTCGCGCTTCACTCGATATTTTTGATGAAGCAGGGTTTAAAAACGTAAGGAAAAAATCCGAAAAACTCACGGGTTATTTAGAATTTCTGATTGAGGATATAAACGACAATCGCATCCACATCATTACCCCAAAAAACGTGGAGGAGCGCGGTTGCCAACTTTCTATTCAAGTGAGAAGCGCCAACAAAGCTTTGCATAAAAAACTTACTGAAGCGGGCACAATAACAGACTGGCGGGAACCCAATGTAATTCGTGTTGCACCGGCTCCTTTATACAATTCGTACGAAGATGTGTTTCAGTTTGTGGAAAAACTGAAAGAAGTTTTAAACTAATTCAAATAAACCAGTGAAAATCTGCGGTTTTAAATCCGCGTTAATCAGCGAGAAAAATGACCGAAAAATCGAAAAATAACAACGAGATTCCAGCCTCCTCAGGAATTGTATTGATAATTGGCGCGGGGCTCTGCGGGTCTTTGCTCGCGCTGCGAATGGCCCAACGAGGTTATCAAGTGAAATTAATGGAGAAGCGTCCTGATTTGCGGAAAACAACTATTTCTGCTGGCCGGTCCATAAATTTGGCGCTTTCTGATAGAGGTATCAAGGCAATGAAACTGGTCGGGATTGAAGAAAAAGTTGAAAAATTGTGCATTCCAATGAATGGCCGGATGATCCATGACAAAGAAGGAAATACTTTTTTGTCGCCATATAGTGGGAAAAAAGAAGAATACATCAATTCGGTTTCCCGTGGCGGATTGAATGCATTGCTTTTGGATGAAGCTGAAAAGATGCCAAATGTTTCAATAGAATTCAATAAAAATTGTTTTTCGGTAGATTTTGAAAGTCCTTCGGCGACATTTGAAGATTTCAATACCAATGAGAAAACAGTTTTTCAAGCAGATATTATTTTCGGAACTGATGGTGCCGGTTCTGCAGTGCGTAATAATATGGAGAGAAACCAAAAAAATCCTTTCCACGTTTCGCAAGAATTTTTAACTCATGGCTACAAGGAACTGAGCATTCCGCCAGGAAATAATGGCAAACATTTAATCTATAAGAATGCATTGCATATTTGGCCACGCGGAGAAAATATGGTCATTGCCTTACCAAATATGGACGGAAGTTTTACCGTTACCTTGTTTTTGTCATATAGTTCTGGGGAATATAATTTCGACAACTTAACAACGCCCGATAAGGTGCGCGAGTATTTTGAGAAAGTTTATCCGGATGCCTTGAAAGAAATGCCAACTTTGACCGAGGATTTTTTCCACAACCCCATCGGCGAAGTGGGAACTGTAAAATGTTTCCCGTGGCAAATGGACGGGAAAGTTTTGTTGATGGGCGACGCTGCCCACGCAATTGTTCCGTTTTACGGACAGGGGATGAACGCTTCGTTTGAAGATGTAGTGGTGTTGGATGAAATTATGGAAAAATTTAAAGATGGGTTTACTTGGGAAAAAATATTTTCAGAATACGAAAACCAACGGAAAAAAGACGCTGATGCCATTGCCGATCTTGCTTTGGACAATTTTCACGAAATGAAAGAGGCCACCGCCGATCCAATTTTTCAAGCAAAACGAAAACTTGAAACAGCTTTTGAACAAGAATTCCCCGAGGAATATTCTTCCAAATACCGCTTGGTAACTTTTCAAGAAAACATTCCCTACTCGGAAGCGATGAAAAAAGGTCGCGCGCAAGATGCTATCATGCTAAAGTTGATTGCGGAAAAAAGAATCCCGGAAAGTTTACCTTTGAAGGAGAAGTTAGAACTTATTCAACAAGAAACAGAAAAAATTTTGAACAGCAGAATGTGACCTATAAGGTTTCCCCAAATTCTACGAAAAAAATTAGCATCAATGGCACATTTTTAAATCAGAATGAATCAAGGTGAAAACAACAAAAGAATGACAAACGAACAAATAGCTCAAATTCTGGACAATGCGGCGCATAAAGCAACTGCTGTCCCACAAATGG
>DASSWN010000081.1:0-9926 GCA_035704905.1 Flavobacteriaceae bacterium | reverse complement strand
GAATTTGAATTCAAACCCGGCCCCATTTTCTCAAATATTGTGCTCATCGACGAAATCAACCGTGCACCGGCAAAAACCCAAGCCGCCTTGTTCGAGGTGATGGAAGAGCGGCAAATCACCATCGACGGAAAACAATATGATATGCCACCGCCGTTTATGGTTATGGCAACACAAAACCCTATTGAACAAGAAGGCACCTATGCCTTGCCCGAAGCTCAACTCGACCGCTTTCTCTTTAAAATAAATGTGGAACATCCTTCGCTCGAACATGAACTGAAAATCCTGCAAACCCATCACGAACGCAAGGAAAAAAAGGAATTGGAAGAAATTGAACCCGTGTTGTCGCCAGAATTGTTGCAAAAATTCCGCAGCCAAATCCATGAAATCCGAATTGAAGAAAAAATTTTGCAATATATTGCTGAAATTGTGGTCAAAACCCGAAACCACCCCCATTTATTTTTGGGCGGATCACCGCGCGCCTCGCTTGGAATTATGCATGCTTCCAAAGCTTTCGCAGCAACCAACGGGCGCGATTTTGTGATTCCGGAAGATGTAAAAAAAGCCCTGGATCCCGTTTTGCGCCACCGGATAATGCTCACACCCGAACGCGAAATGGAAGGGGCGACCACTGAAGATGTCATTGAAATCATTGCCCAATCCGTGGAAGTCCCGAGGTGATTTTTTTTGGAAATAAATTCTATATGCTTTTTGTAACTTTACACCACTAAATTTCTTTATTAGGACCATAATACGAATACATAAATACAGCAAAACCGGAAAATTGCTCCTCGAATTGGCACGCATGCTTTCAGAAAATCACAAAGAAGTGGAAATTATTGATTCAGAAAAAGAGAAAGATTACCCTATTTCCAAAAATGTTCCCAACAAGGAAACTTTGCGTACCATGGGAAAAACAAGCAAACGGATCGATTTGATTAAAACGGAAAACCATGAAGATTTGATGAAAAAACTGCTATCCTAAAATGGAATACGAAATCAAATTTTCCAATAAATTTAAAAAGGACACCAAACGTTGCTTAAAAAGAGGATTTGATATTTCATTGTTTGAAAAAGCATTGCTACTGTTGCGCAAAAAAGGTAACTTCCCCGGGAATTCAAACCCCACAGATTAATTGGCAATTATGAAGGATTTCTTGAATGTCATCTCAAACCCGATTGGCTTATGATTTGGGAACAAGATGAAGAAACCAAAACAATTTATCTGGCTCGTACCGGGACGCATAACGATTTGTTCTGAACAATCCAACCATATTTTTAAATGTTCAAACGCCTATTTCAATTCTTCAAATCGCTGTATTTACGGCAACGATTTTTCTATGTGCTTTTTGGGCTGGCGCTCCTTTTTCTGATCTCATTTTGGCTTCCCGTCATTTACCCCTTTATTTGGTTGGGCGTTTTGGCATTTTTCATCATTGTTCTTTCCGAAATAATAGCGGTTTATAAGGGCAGTTTACTTTCAACAAAACGCATTCTTCCCGAAAAACTTTCCAACAGCGACGAAAATCCGATTCGGTTGACATTCAAAAACAACTATGCTTTTCGGATTTATTTGGAAATTATCGACGAGTTGCCGGTTCAATTTCAAAAACGTGATTTTTTGAATAAAATCGAAATCCCTTCCGGGGAAAGTTTCCAGTATGAATATATTTTGGTTCCCGTTGAACGCGGCGAATATTTTTTTGGAAAATTGAATTGTTACCTGTCTTCAAAAATTGGATTGATAAAAAGAAGATATACTTTTTGCAATGAACAAATGGTGAAAGTATATCCGTCATTCTTACAAATGAAAAAATATGATTTTTTGGCAATCGACAACAAAATTTCACAGATCGGGTTGAAAAAAATTAGGCGCATCGGCCACACAATGGAATTTGAACAAATAAAAGATTATGTTTTGGGCGATGATGTCCGCTCCATTAATTGGAAAGCTTCCGCAAAACATGGAAACTTAATGGTGAACCAGTTTCAGGATGAAAAAGCCCAACCCATTTATTCATTGATCGACACGGGTCGCGTGATGAAAATGCCTTTTGAGGGATTGAAATTACTGGATTACGCCATTAACAGCAGTCTAGCGTTCAGCAATATCGCTCTGAAAAAAAACGACAAAGTCGGTCTATTGGCTTTCTCGAACAAAATTTCAAACTTTCTGCCCGCAAGCGGAAAAAAAACTTATTTGCAACAAATCAATTCCACTTTATACAACATTGACACCGGTTTCTATGACAGTGATTTCCGATTATTGTACGCACATGTAAACCGAAAAATAACCCAACGAAGTTTGCTGCTGCTTTATACCAATTTCGAACATCTTTCTTCCCTTCGCCGCCAACTTCCTTATTTTAAAGCATTGGCACGAAAACATATTTTGGTTGTCATCTTTTTTGAAAATACCGAATTGAAAAATATGGCCGAATCCAATCCGGAAAATATTCAAGAAATTTATCAACAAACCATTGCGGCACAATTCAGTTACGACAAAAAAATGATGGTAAAAGAATTGCAAAAAAACGGCATTCAAAGCATTCTAACCGAACCGGCCGATTTGACCATAAATACCATCAACAAATACCTCGAAATCAAAAAACGTGGGCTGTTATAATTTCTGGCAAAGGCGCAAAGCCGCAAAAAAACTGTTCCCAAAAAAACAATGGCAATTCCTATTTCAATGTTTTTTGAAATTAATGTTCCATGATTTCCCTAAAATAAACTTTGCGCCCTTGCGCCTTTGCGTGAAAAATGTATCTTCGAGAGCCATAACAATTTTAAATTGAACTCGACACAACGCTTTTCGTATTTTCCCTTTTCCATTTTTCTTGGAGCACTTTTGTTTTCTTGCGGAAACAGTTCCGAAGAAAACAGAGATCATCTGGTTTTTCGTTACAATGAATTTGCGAACATTTCTTCCCTTGATCCGGCATTCGCAAAAGACCAACGGAATATTTGGCCGTGCAACCAGTTGTATAACGGTTTGGTGCAGTTAGACGAAAAATTGAACGTACAACCCGACATTGCGAAGAGCTGGGCCATTTCCGACAGTGGCAAAACCTATACATTTTTCCTTCGAACCGATGTTTATTTTCATAAAAACCCGGTTTTTGGAAAAGATTCCACCCGAACTGTCACATCCAGCGATGTCGCTTTCAGCTTAAACCGTTTGAGCGATCCGGTTGTGGCTTCTCCGGGAAGTTGGGTGATGCGCGACGTGGAATCATTTGAAACGGTGAATGATTCCGTTTTCCGCATTCATTTGAAACAAATTTTTCCCGCCTTTCTTGGTTTGCTTTCTATGGAATATTGTTCGATTGTTCCTGAAGAAATGACCGAATTGGATTTTAGAACGGGTCCGATTGGCACCGGACCTTTTAAATTTAAACGCTGGGAAGAAAATGAAAAATTGGTTTTCCGTCGAAACGATCTGTATTTTGAAAAAGACAAAAATGGAAAGCAACTTCCCTATTTGGAAGCGGTTGCAATCACTTTTTTGACAGATAAGCAGAGTGAATTTTTACAATTTGCCCAAGGAAATATTGATTTTCTAAGCGGATTGGATCCTTCATATAAAGATGAATTGCTGACCAACACAGGAAAACTCCGCGAAAAATATATCGATCGCGTAGAAATGAAAACCGGCCCTTATTTAAACACCGAATATTTGGGGATTTATTTGGATAGCAAACTTTCTGAAAATCAATCCTTATTGCTTCGAAAAGCAATAAATTATGGTTTTGACCGGGAAAAAATGATTACTTATTTGCGAAATGGAATTGGTTTTCCGGGCGAAAATGGCATCATTCCAAAAGGCTTGCCCGGATTTACCGATTTGGAAGGTTATTCCTATAATCCCGAGAAAGCCTTCGATTTGGTTCAACAATACAAAAAAACCACCGGCGATAAAAACCCGGCGATTGCGATTTCCACAAGTGCCATTTATGTGGATTTGTGCGAATACATACAGCGTGAACTTCAAAAAATTGGCATTGAAGTTAGCGTGGATGTAATGCCGCCTTCAACCATCAGACAACAGCGGAGTATTGGCAAATTACAGGTTTTTCGGGCAAGTTGGATCGCTGATTACCCCGATGCACAGAATTATTTATCGCTTTTTTACAGTAAAAATTTTTCTCCGAATGGGCCAAATTACACCCATTTTTCCTCGGAAGTTTTTGACAAATTATACGAAAAAGCTCTGCAAACCGTCAATGACAAAAAACGAATTTCGCTTTACACCAAAATGGATTCGATTATAATCGCAAATGCCCCAATCGTACCTTTATATTATGATGAAGTGGTTCGGTTCATCCAAAAAAACGTTTCCGGTTTGGGAATCAATCCGGTGAATATGCTCGATTTGCGCAGGGTGAAAAAATCGGTTAAAAAATAGTTTTGTCCGACCGAGCGCAGTCGAAGTCCTATAGCTTCTCGACTGCGCTCAAAGTTACATTTGGATTAAACAACATATTGAACAGAAAAATACGGTTAAACGCTTTTAGTTATTTTTGCTGAAAATAAAGCAACAATTTTGGGCAGCAAGAATAAATTAAGGCGATTTAGGGAAAATGAAACTTTCAGAAACGTGGTTCAACCTTCTCGTGAAGAAATTCTTTCGGAAAATTTTTCTTTAAAAGGAAATTGGCAACGCGAATTCTTCAAAAATGAAAATCCTATTGTGTTGGAATTGGGTTGCGGCAAAGGCGAATATTCCCTGGGCTTGGCAAAAATGTTTCCGGAAAAAAACTTTTTGGGAATCGACATTAAAGGTGCGCGCTTTTGGCGGGGTGCAAAAACCGCTTTGGAAGAAAATTTGCAAAATGTGGGATTTCTTCGAACCCAAATTGAACTTATTGATCTGATTTTTTCAGAAAATGAAATCGATGAAATATGGATTACTTTCCCCGATCCGCAAATAAAATACAAACGCACGAAACACCGTTTAACCAATTCGGACTTTCTACAGAAATACAAAAAAATTCTAAAGCCTAATGGAATCGTCAATTTAAAAACGGACAGCGAATTTATGCATGGCTATACACTGGGACTTTTACATGGCCAAAACCATGAAATAATATATGCAAATCATAACATTTATAAAGACACTCAATCACCAAGAATTTTAACAGAAATTCAAACTTTTTATGAAAAACAGTATCTTGAACAAAAAAAACCAATAACTTACGTTCAATTTAGGATCAAGTAAAAACCCCTCCTGCAAGGTTTTAAAAACCTTGTAGGGTCTAAGAACTTAGTTGAGAGTGATAGAAATTATGGGATTTCGCCCTTATTATCCGAAAATCCCCAAGCCTTGAAATAAACACTAAAGCCCTATCTTTGGAAGAAACAAAACTATTTTTGGTCGCATTTTCTGCCGCGTTTATCGGGGTCTTGCCGCCGGGGTTGGTGAACATGTCCGTTGCCAAAAGCTGTTTGGAAAAAGGCAAAAAAAATGGGATGCTTGTGGCTGTGGGCGCTTCTTTTGTGGTTCTTTTTCAAGCCGCCATCGCCATTTTGTTGGCAAAATATATTTTCAACCATCCCTACATCAAAAATATTTTATTGCGCACCGGCTTGGTGGTTTTCGGATTGCTGGCAATTTATTTCTTCCTGGCCGCGCAGAAGAAAAAGGTGAAAGTCAAGGACGAAAACACGAATGTTTCCAAAAGTTTTTTGAAAGGAATGGCCATTTCCGCATTGAATATTTTTCCGATTCCGTATTTTGTCGCAATCAGTACGGCTTTCAACGCAAAGGGAAATTACGAATATGACTGGACAACTATTTGGCTTTTTGCTTTCGGCGCGGCATTGGGAACTTTTTTTACACTCTATTTGTATGTGATCTGTTTTATACGAATTGAAAAACACACCTCTTCAGTGGCGAAATATTCCAATTATTTCATGGCATTGCTCATGGTTGTTTTGGTGATCGCCACCTTTATCAGAATTTACTATCCGTGGGAATAATGGAGAAAAGTTTCTTTGAAAAAGTATATGAAGTTACCCGGAAAATCCCTTATGGAAAGGTTACTTCTTTTGGGGCAATTGCCCGCGCAATCGGAGCGGCCAAAAGCGCGCGAATGGTCGGTTATGCTTTGAATGGTTCCGGCAAACTCGGCGATGTCCCGGCGCACCGCGTCGTTAACCGCAAAGGAATGTTGACAGGAAAACATCATTTTCAAGGAACCAATTTAATGCAGCAACTATTGGAAAGCGAAGGCGTGCGCGTTAAAAACCACCAAGTTCTGGATTTTGAAAAGGTTTTTTGGGAACCGGATTTTTGATTTGGCAGAATTGAGTGATAGAAGCCATGTTTTTTATTTTAATTCGTTTTTTCAGGAAGAAAAATATTTAGTGATTTCTGATTGAGTGATCAGTGATTGGGTAATCCTTGATTGAAGTTGCTTGTTCACTTATTCACTCACTCATTCACAGATTCACTTATTCACTTATTCACCCGTAAGCTTTCCATCGCATATTTTTCAATAGCAAATCTTCATTCTATTTCGTAAGTTTGCACTTTAGAATAATTCTAAACAAACTGTAAAACAATTAAATTACAATTTGGAATGAAGTTGGAAAAAAACGAGATTTTAAAAGCGCTGGAAAGCATCTCCGTTGCTGGGGAAGGTAAAAATATGGTGGAAAGCGGTGCCGTAAAAAACGTCGTTGTTTTTGGCGATGAAGTGGTTGTGGACCTAGAACTTTCGACCCCGGCTTTGCATATTAAAAAACGTGCCGAAGTGGATGTGATGAAAGCCATTCACGAAAAAGTTTACCAAAAAGCAAAAGTGCAGGTAAATGTAAAAGTCGAAGCACAAAAAAAATTACCTGAAATAAAAGGTAAAAATATTCCCGGAATTAAAAATATAATCGCAGTCGCTTCTGGCAAAGGAGGCGTTGGAAAGTCCACAGTTACCGCCAATTTGGCCGTAACTTTGGCAAAAATGGGCTTCAAAGTAGGCTTGCTGGACGCCGATATTTACGGTCCTTCGGCAACGATTATGTTCGATGTGGAATTTGAACGGCCATTATCCGTCCAAGTAGATGGAAAATCGAAGATGAAGCCGATTGAAAACTATGGCGTAAAAATCCTTTCCATTGGTTTTTTTACAAAACCAAATCAAGCCGTGGTTTGGCGTGGTCCAATGGCTTCCAAAGCTTTGAACCAAATGATTTTTGACGCCGACTGGGGCGAACTTGATTTCCTGTTGGTAGATCTTCCACCGGGAACCGGCGATATTCACCTTTCTATTTTACAATCTTTACCCATAACAGGTTCTGTCATTGTCAGCACACCTCAAAACGTGGCCTTGGCCGATGCACGAAAAGGCGTAGCGATGTTCCAACAAGAAAGCATAAACGTTCCCGTTTTGGGCATGGTGGAAAATATGGCCTATTTTACCCCTGAAGAGCTTCCGGACAACAAATATTTCATTTTCGGAAAGGAAGGGGCAAAATTGCTCGCCGAAGATTTGCAAATCCCATTTTTAGGGGAAATTCCCTTGGTACAAAGCCTTCGAGAATCGGGCGATATCGGCCGACCCGCTGCATTGCAAACCGCTACCCCACTTGAAGCAGCTTTTGAAGAAATTACGAAAAACGTAGTCCGCGAAACGGTCAGACGAAACAAAAACTTGCCGCCAACGGAAGCGGTAAAAATTACCACCATGGCTGGTTGCAGTGCCGTAAAAAAACAATAAGATGGAACAAAACGAATTACGAATCAACGTGGAAAAAGCGCTGGCGGAAATCCGTCCCTTTCTGCAAAATGATGGCGGCGATATTTCGTTGATCGCCATTGAAAATGGAACTTTGGTAAGGGTTCAGTTGGAAGGTACCTGCGTAGGTTGCAGCGTCAATCAAATGACATTGAAATCGGGCGTGGAACTGACCATCAAAAAATATGCGCCACAAATACAAACCGTGGTAAATGTTTAAAGTTTGGAATTATGGGTTAATTCTGAATTTTGAATTGTGAATTGTGAAAAATGATTAAAACAGATATACTTATTATTGGGGCCGGACCCACCGGACTTTTTGCCGTTTTTGAAGCCGGATTGCTAAAGTTGAAATGCCATTTAGTCGATGCCTTACCCCTGCCCGGTGGGCAATGTGCCGAAATTTATCCAAAAAAACCTATTTATGATATTCCGGCTTTTCCAGAAATATTGGCAGGCGATTTAGTAAAGAATTTGCTGGAACAAATCAAACCTTTTAATCCGGGGTTCACGTTGGGTGAACGTTCCGAAAGTATTGAAAAATTAGAAGACGGCAGTTTTGTGGTAACCACCAACAAGGGAACAAAGTTGCAAGCGCCCGTAATTGCCATTGCCGGCGGACTTGGAAGTTTTGAACCACGAAAGCCGCCCATTCCCAATATTTCACAATATGAAGACAATGGGGTTTCATACATTATCCGCGACCCCGAAATTTACCGTGGCAAAAAAGTGGTGATTGCGGGTGGTGGCGATTCGGCATTGGATTGGAGTATTTTCTTGGCCGACATCGCTTCCGAAGTAACATTGGTGCATCGAAGAAACGAATTCAGAGGAGCACTGGATTCTGTTGATAAAGTAAAACAGTTAAAAGATTTAGGCAAAATAAATCTAATGACCCCTGCGGAAATTGTTCGCCTTCAAGGGACAAATCATTTAGATTCGGTGATTGTCCATAAAGCGGATACCAAAGAAGAAATTTGTTTGAATGTCGATCATTTTATACCCTTATTCGGACTTTCGCCAAAATTGGGCCCTATAGCCGATTGGGGGCTGGAAATTGAAAAAAATGCAATCAAAGTTGACAATACATTGGATTACCAAACCAATATTCCGGGAATTTATGCCATTGGCGATGTAAATACTTATCCAGGGAAATTGAAACTCATTCTCTGCGGTTTTCACGAAGCCACTTTAATGTGTCAAAGCGCTTACCAACGTATTTTCCCCGATAAGAAATATGTGTTGAAATACACCACAGTTGGAGGCGTGGAAGGATTTGACGGCTCAAAAAAAGAAGCCCCGAAAGCTGTGGTGAAAGCGATTGAATAACGGGTAAATATTGAAGGTTTAATGTTTAATGTTGAAGGTTTAATTGCTGTAGTTGCCTAAAATAGGTTGACTTGATGTTGACTTTTTCTTTCTTGCTCCTTTTTTATGAAAAGCAATCTCCATTTCCGAACCTAAAACCAATGTAATGCAAGACATAAGGACCGGAACCGGGTTTTCCCCCCCGGAATTGTCCTTTTGGAAACGCTCATTTGTCGTGTAATCTGTCAACCGAAGACGAAATTCCCGCTTGGCTGCTGTTGTACGCAATTAAACTCCACTAATGAAAAACTTATTTCTAGTAATATCGATTATTTTTATAGGAATTAATTTGGGAATAGCTCAAACAAAAAGCGTTGATATAAAATTATCTGATTTTGAATTTAATAGCCCTTATTATAAACAAGACTTCATCAAAAAAAGTGATATACACAACTATTTATCTAATCAGGATATTAAGGACAAAGACATAAGGGGAATATTGTTAAATTACTGCATTGACAATGGAACCAACGATTCTGGAGATAGCACCAAAAAGGAACTAAAGACGAAAAGCGATACCATCATATCGATGTTAAACTCATTGGGCAGTATTATTTATTGTATCAATGAAATCCATGAAAGTGGAGACATTTTTTACACGGTAACTAGAGCCAGAAATCTTAATATTTTAATTGATAAAGGTGTTTTGCGAAGAAATTGATTTGAATAAACTGCGTACAACACCGGTAACCGTTGCACAAACCTCTAATTTTCCAAAATCCATGCTCATTTGGGTCGTTTTAAGCGGCTTTGTTTTTTCTTCATACCAAAGAAAACGCGAAAATTGGTTGCCTTAAAAGCGATGCCATACATTTCTCGAGGAGC
>DASSWN010000057.1:0-31129 GCA_035704905.1 Flavobacteriaceae bacterium | reverse complement strand
TTTAAGTTTGTTTTTGACGCAAGTCTAAGTAAATCATGAGTAAAAATTGAATGTTTCCTTAAATTCTTGACATAATGGGCTTTTAGTAATTTTTCCAACACCAAATGTCCCAAAAACAATGCCCAATTATTGTCCTTGGTTTCCAAAAGATGGCGCATGGTTTGATAATTTCGATTGGAAGATATTTTCCAATGATGTATGATTTTTTCTGCATTAAAATTGTCTTCCATGGAAACGAATATACTTTAAATTTTCCTTTTGCTTATTATAAAGTCAAAAGAAAAATAGCGCTTACATAATTTTTTACGATTGCTTAAATTTGCATGCTTTCTCAAGCTGAAACTTTATATGATAAAAATAAGCGAAAAAACACTGAAAGATTTGGAATTTCACACGGTTCGTGAGCAAATTGCCGAATTGTGCATTACCGATCTGGGAAAAGCGAAAACCGCAAATTTGGTTCCTTTCAAGACTTCGGAAGAAACCCTTTTCGCACTGAATCAAACAAACGAGCATAAATCTTCTGCATTTCACGAAACCCGGATTCCAAACCATGGTTTTGAGCCCATAGAACGCGAAATTAGATTGCTGGAAATTGAAGGAAGCATTTTAGAATTGAGTGCTTTTCGAAAAATTTCACATCTTTCCGAAACCGCAAATAATCAAATTTCCTATTTCAAAAAATACAACGAATTCTATCCCACGCTTTTTGAAACCACACAACGTGTGGATTTCACAACCGAATTGCTTGCAAAAATCAATAAAATAATCGATCGTTTCGGGGAAATAAAAAATGACGCCTCTCCCCTTCTCCAATCCATTAGAGCATCGATCAATGCGGTGAAATCGAAAATCAATTCCAGTTTCGTTTCTGATTTGACAAAATACAATTCCGCCGGCTATCTGGATGAAATAAAAGAAAGCGTCGTGAATGATATTCGTGTGTTGGCGGTTTCGGCAATGTATCGTAGAAAAGTGAAAGGCGCCATTTTGGGCAGTTCAAAATCTGGAGGAATTGTATACGTACAACCGGAAGCCACGATGCGACATTCGCGGGATTTGAACAATTTGGAATATGAGGAAAAAGAGGAAATAAAACGCATTTTAAAAAGCCTTACCGAATTTGTTCGTCCTTATACTGAATTGCTCAAGGATTATTGCGATTTGTTGAGCGATTTGGATTTAATTTCCGCCAAAGCAAACTATGCAGAAAGATTGAACGCAGTGTTACCAAAAATTTCCGAAAACCGGGAATTGGAATTGAAAGCTGCATTTCATCCGTTGCTGTATTTGAGCAATCAAAAAAAGGGCGAAAAAACCTTTTCGCAAGATATTTACCTAAACCCCGAAAATCGTATTCTGGTAATTTCCGGTCCCAATGCCGGCGGAAAAAGTATTACATTGAAAACAGTGGGTTTATTGCAAATCATGCTTCAAAGCGGAATATTGGTACCCGTTCATGAATTTAGCGGCATGTGTTTTTTCAATAAAATTTTAACCGATATTGGAGATAATCAAAGCATTGAAAATCATTTGAGCACGTATTCTTATCGATTAAAAAACATGAAGAAATTCCTCAGAAAATGTGATGATAAAACGCTGTTCCTGATAGATGAATTTGGAACGGGAAGCGATCCGGAACTCGGTGGTGCATTGGCGGAAACTTTTTTGGAAGTTTTTCATGAGCGTAAATCTTACGGAATTATCACCACGCATTATGCAAATCTGAAGAAAATGGCCAATGAAACCGAAGGAATCACCAATGCAAATATGCTTTTCGATGGCAAAAGCCTGGAACCAAAATATAAGCTACAACTTGGCGAGGCAGGAAGTTCGTTTACCTTTGAAGTTGCGCAAAAAAACGGGATTCCCTATAGTTTGATCAATCGTTCCAAAAAGAAAGTTGAACGCGGAAAGATTCGTTTTGATCGAAGTATTGCCAATTTACAAAAGGAACGTTCCTTGCTTTCAAAAACCACTTCCACTTTAAAAACTAAGGAACAGAAAGCGGCAGAAGAGCATCGAAAATTAGAAATTACCAATGAAAAAATTCAACGGAAATTGGAAAGTTTTCAAGAATTGTTCGATACTAATCAGCGCCTTATTTATTTGGGTCAAAAACTGGATGATCTCAGCGAGAAATATTTCAACAATAAACGTAAAAAAGAATTGAGCGAAGCCGTTTTAAAATTGGTGGAAATTGAAAATTCCAAACGAAAGAAACAAACCAAAAACCAGCGTTCTACGGAAAAAGCCAAAACGCAAAAATTGAAAAAAGAAGTAGAAAAGAAAGTCGAGGTCATTCGGGAAAAGAAAAAGAAGCAGAAAAAAATAGTTGATAAAGAAAAGGAGAAAAAAATCGTTCCTTTAAAAGAAAATGACAGAGTGCGGCTTCATAATGGAAAGGCAGTTGGCACCATTGATAAAATAGAAAAAGGAAAAGCGACAGTAAATTACGGTATGTTCACTACTTTGGTTTCGTTGCAGGAGTTGGAAAAAGTGTGAAAAATGTTGATCGGATAATTTATTTCTGTCTAAAAATTTGAAGTGCTCATTTATGAAAAATAAAAAAATTGTTCTTTTCGATGGAGTCTGTAATCTCTGTAATAATGCGGTAACTTTCATTATTGCGCATGACAAAAAAGACGTTTTCCGATTTGCTTCCCTGCAAAGTGAAATTGGGAAAAAATTGACACAAGAACGTGGCATTGAAACGTCAGAAGTGGATTCCATTGTATTGATCGACCCCGGGAACGCTTATTTTGTAAAATCTTCCGCCGCTTTGGAAATTGCGAAAGAACTTTCCGGATATTCCTGGATGCGAATTTTCCTTTATCTCCCAGAATGGATGCGCGATTTCATATACGATATTATCGCTAAAAATCGCTACAGCTGGTTTGGAAAGAAAGATAATTGTATGATTCCCACTGAAGAATTAAGAGGGAAATTTTTGGAATAATTTGATTTGGAGATTTTTCAAATTTTTATTCCTTTTTATAATTATCATCCCATTCTTTGGCGATTGGCGTATCACGTAGTTTACCAACTGATTTTCCCACGGCCATGGCAATCGATGCGTCGCCGGTAATATTTACGGTTGTACGGCACATATCCAGCGGGCGATCGATTGCAAAAATCAAAGCCAATCCCGCTTCGGGAATTCCAGCCTGCGCCAACACAATGACCAACATTACCATTCCGGCACCGGGGACGGCGGCCGATCCGATGGAGGCCAATGTAGCTGTGGCAATAATTCCCAGTTGAACAGAAAACGAAAGGTCCATTCCGAAAGCTTGGGCAATAAAAACCGCGGCAACCGCTTGGTACAAACTGGTGCCGTCCATATTTATGGTAGCTCCAATGGGCAGCACGAAACTCGCAACTTCCTTTTCCACTCCAAGATGTTCTTCGACACGTTCCATGGTTACGGGAAGTGTAGCGGCACTGGAACTGGTGGAAAAAGCCAGTAATTGTGCGGGTGAAATTCCATTAAAGAAAAATCGAGGGCTCCTTTTCGTTGTTATCCACACAAAAATCATATAAAAACAAATCATTAAGAAAAGACCTATTAATACGCAAAGCGCGTACATTCCCAATGCGGCAAATAAATCGGCGCTTGGCGCTTCTACCACCAAAGCAGCCAACAAAGCGAAAACCCCGTATGGCGCGGCCAACATAATGAGATCGATCATTTTCAAAATCACTTCGTTGAAACCATCAAAGAAATCCTTTACCGGTTTCCCAGCATTCTCTGGGATTAGAATAAGGCCAATGCCAAAGAAAATAGCAAAGAAAATCACCTGCAACATATTGGAATTGTTTGCCGACGCACCCACAATATTTTCGGGCACCAAATCCACTAAAGCTTGCAACGGGCCGGCTTCCTTTTGTTTCGCGGCATCTTGGCGTTTCAATTCGGCATCTCCGCCGTAACTTTCCACCAATTCCGTGCGGGTATCTTCAGAAATGGTCTTACCGGGTTGTACCAAATTCACAATCATTAACCCGATACTTACCGCCACAACTGTTGTAAAAATGTACAACAATATGGTCCGCAATCCCATTTGAGAAAGTTTGGAAATATCTTTTAAATCTGAAATACCCTTGATAAGCGAAGCCAAAATAAGCGGAACCGCGATCAGTTTCAGCGCATTGATAAAAATTGTTCCAAAAGGTTTTATCCAGTCTTCGACAAAATTTGGACCCCAAGAAAATTTGCTTAAAATCAATGCAAAAATGACACCGGAAGCCATTCCTATTAAAATCTGCCAATGCAACGCTAATTTTTTCATGTAGTTATTTGCTTAATTATTTTCTTTTTTAATTTTGTTCAATAACCAAAAATCCGCCAGCACCAAAGCCGTCATTGCTTCGACAACCGGAACGGCGCGAGGCACCACGCACGGATCGTGGCGGCCTTTTCCCTTTAAGGTTGTTGTATTCTTATTTAAATCGATCGTTTCCTGATCTTGCATTATGGTGGCGACCGGTTTGAAAGCAACGTTAAAATAAATATCCATTCCATTGGAAATCCCACCTTGTATTCCCCCGCTATAATTGGTTTCGGTCTTTCCATTGCTTTCAAATTTATCGTTATGTTCACTGCCTTTCATTTTGGTCCCGGAAAACCCGCTGCCGTATTCAAATCCTTTTACGGCATTTATGGAAAGCATGGCTTTTCCGAGTTGCGCATGTAATTTATCGAAAACAGGTTCACCCAATCCGATAGGCATATTTTGAACCACACATTGAATGATTCCGCCGACCGTATCCCCTTTTTTTCGAATTTCTTTAATATATTTTTCCATAATAAAAGCAGTTTCCATATCAGGACAACGAACAGGGTTTTTTTCAATTTCAGAAAAATCCAGTTTTGAATAATCTTTTTTCAAAGAAATTTCACCAATGCATTTAGTAAATGCGGTGATTTTTATTTCTGGCAGAAGTTGTTTTGCCACCGCACCAGCCGCGACCCACGAAGCTGTTTCACGCGCGCTGGACCTTCCCCCACCCCGATAATCGCGGATACCGTATTTTTTTTGATATGTAAAATCGGCGTGGCTCGGGCGGAAAGTTTCCTTTAGATGCGAATAATCTTTTGATTTCTGATCGCTGTTTTTTATTTGAAAACCAATGGGCGCGCCCGTGGTTTTTCCTTCGAAAATACCAGATAAAAATAGTACTTCGTCCGCTTCTTTTCGTTGAGTTGTAATTTTCGATTGCCCCGGTTTGCGCCGGTTCATTTCATTGTGAATAGCTTCCAAATTCAATTGAAAACCAGCCGGGCAACCGTCTATAATACCTCCTATCTTGCTTCCATGAGATTCGCCGAAGGTGGTCAATTTAAAAAAAGTTCCAAAAGAATTTCCGGGCATAATGGATTTTTAACAAATGTAAATAATTCTACGGGATGTAAAAGTGAATTTGGACATTGATTTTTTTATTGAAGTAAATAGGAAAATATATATCGATATTCAGCCAAAATGCTATCTTTGAACAAAATATAAAACCTAAAAGCAATGAAAATCAAAACTATTTTACTAATTTGTTTGGGAGTAGCATTTGCGGGTTGTTCTTCCGATGATTCTTCCGGAACTACCGAAACCTGCGAAAAGCCCACGGCTTTAACTGCAACCAACATTACCGGAATGACGGCAGATTTGGGATGGACCGAAATGGGTTCTGCCACAACTTGGGATATTGAAATTGGTTCGGCCGGATTCACACCAACAGGTGAGCCAACACATGCCAACGTGTCAAATCCATTCTCAATGACAGGGCTTGGTGCCGAAATCACCTATGAATTTTATGTCCGCGCCAACTGTGGAAACGATGTCAGTGACTGGGCGGGGCCACAACAATTTACCACGGCTTCCCTAGCAGGACAAAAAAATTATTTTCCGTTGGAAGAGGGAAATTCATGGAGCTATAGCAATGAAAAAACCGGTGGTGGGCTGCCGACCGAAGAAAGTGAGGAAACCATGACCGCGGGGCCGGCAAATGAACAAAACGGAATGATGTATTATCCTATGGAAACCGACAATCCTTCAAACAGCGGGTTTGTAACTTCTATATTTTCCAATGGGGAATTGCATCACGATGGTGCCCAAACAATGTATGACGGCGTTATAATTATCAGTTTCGATCAATTGCAAATGGACCCTGTGGAAATCACAATGGAAAATGCTGCTATATTAAGTGAAACAGCAACTGCTGGCAGTCAATTATTCTCTTTTCAAGGTTCAGAAATACAGACTTTGAACATTGGAGTGATGGTGCCGGTCACTATCAATTACAGTGTTACTACCACCAATGTTGAGTTTATAGAAAATTACACGACGCCAGATGGCGAAGTTTATTCAGATGTTTTGCGCGCGGACTTGGTGGTTTCAGCTTCGGCTTCTGCCGAATATATGGGAACGACCATTATGGTTATAAACGAACAAGACGCGTTTACAAGTGCCAATTATTATGCGAATGAAATTGGATTGGTTTATAGCGAAGTTGTGAACAATCTGGAATTTGAAGATTTATCGTCTTTTGGCCTTCCCACTATACCAGACATTCATATAGAAAGCAACCAAGAACTTACAGCATATAGCTTGTTCTAATTTTATAGATTAAAAAGTGTTCAATAGGGTGCGAATTTGCACCCTATTTTTTTGAACTTAAACCACATACTGGTTTAATATAGAAACAGGATGCAACGCTTTTCGTTGCGTTCCATCCAAAATTTGATGCCTGCAGCTGGTGCCGTTTGCTGCAATTAAAATTTCATCGCTCGATTTGCGTACCGCCGGGAATAATGTTTGTTCCCCAATATTCATGCTTATTTCATAATGCTCTTTTTCAAAACCGAAACTTCCGGCCATTCCGCAACAGCCTGAAGGAATAACGGTTACATGAAAATTTTTGGGCAGATTTAAAATATCAAAAGTAGAGACAATATTCGACAATGCTTTCTGATGACAATGTCCGTGTATTTTAATACTTTTCTTCTCCTCGGTGAATTGTGAAGCACTGATATTTCCAAGTTTTATTTCAGTTTGAAGAAATTCTTCGATCAAAAAAACATTTTTTGATAATTTTTGAGCAGCTGTTTTATTTTCCGCCAAGCGTAAATATTCATCTCGAAAACCTAAAATTGCTGACGGCTCTATTCCTACCAAAGGAGTTTCATCGGAAATTATATCTTCAAAAACCGAAATGTTCCGATCAACGCATTTTTTTGCTTGTTCTAAAAATCCTTTGGAAATAAAGGCCCTTCCACTTTCGCTATGCTCGATAATTTTCACTTCATAACGAAGTTTCACCAACAAATCAATGCACTCCAATCCAATTTCAACATCCAAATAATTGGTGAATTCATCCACAAAAAGATAGACTGTCTTAATTGGATTTTCCGGTTTCAAATTAATTTTTCCTGAAGCTATTATTTTTCGGAAACTCTTTTTCGAAATTCTCGGAATACTCCTTTCCGGCGCGACTCTCAATATTTTTTTTAAAATTTTTGAAAAGGATGAATTAGTTGAAAACGAGTTGTAAAGCCCGGGGAATAATGATGCATATTGGTTCAACTGATCATTGTAGGCAAAAATTTTGGTGCGCAATGAACTACCATGAACTTTCTGATAATTGTACTGAAATTCGGCTTTCAACACCGCCGCGTCAACACCCGAAGGACATTCGTTGTGACAACCTTTGCAACTAATGCATAAGTCAAATACTTCCTTCAGTTCTTCATGATCGAATTTATTAGGCTTTTCGCTATGGGTCAAAAATTCACGCAAGGCGTTTGCCCGTGCCCGTGTGGTATCTTTTTCATTTCTTGTGGCGCGATAGCTCGGGCACATCGTTCCACCCGAAGACGCACTTTTTCTGCAATCGCCACTTCCGTTACAACGTTCGGCGGCACGGAGAATTCCAAGCGAATCTGAAAAATCCATTAATGTTTTGATTTCTGGTTCTTCCCTTCCAGGTTCATAGCGCAAGGAAGTGTCCATTGGAGCCGCATTTGTGATTTTTCCGGGATTGAAAATTGCGTACGGATCGAAAATTTGTTTTATTTCTTCAAAAAGTCTATAATTGACCTTCCCCACCATTTTTTCCACAAACTGGGCACGAACGCGTCCATCGCCATGTTCGCCACTTAAAGAACCGCCGAACTTTTTTACCAAATCGGCCACCTCTTCGGTAATTTGTTGAAATAGCCGCACATCGTCCTTTTTTTTAAGGTTCAATATCGGTCGAAGGTGCAACTCCCCTGCCCCGGCATGTGCATAATAAACTGCCTTTTGCCTATACGTTTTCATTATTTCGGAAAACTCAGAAATATACTTTGGCAAATCGGGCAAGGCGACAGCGGTATCTTCAATGCAAGCCACGGTTTTTTCATCGCCGACAATGTTTCCCAGCAATCCCAATCCGGCTTTTCTAAGCTCAAGTGCCATTTCAATTTCACCGCCATAAAGTATCGAATTGGCATAACTTTGGGTTTCATTTTTCAAAACTTCCAGTAAATTTTCGATCTGCCGTTGTAAACCATTCTCAGATTCATCACATATTTGCAACATTAGAATAGCAATTGGATCACCTTGTATGAAAAATTTGTTTTTCTGATATTTTAGGCTCTCGTTGGTTCGGTCCAGAATAACTTTGTCCATCATTTCACAGGTGAACAATCCCTGTTTCATTACCCGTGGCACCGCCAGTAAACACGATTTGATACTTTGAAAATGCGCCGCAATCATGGCGGTTTTTTGTGGGGGAAGCCGATCGAGTTTCAACTTAATTTTTGTCGTAAAAGCCAAAGTTCCTTCGCTTCCGGTTAGAAGTTGGCACATATTGAACCGCTTATTGCTATCGGAAAATATTTCTGAGTCCAATAAACAATCGACTGCATAACCGGTGTTTCTTCGATGAATTTCCGGTTTCGGGAATTCTTGTCGGATTTCATTTTGAAGGATTTCTGAGGAAAGCCTGTCGAAAATCATTCGATAAATTTTTCCCTCCAAAGACTGAAGTTTCAGCTTTTCCTTAAACTCTTCCTTGGAAACTTCCTTAAAAACCACTTCGCTCCCGTCCGATAACAAAGCATGCAATTCCAAAACTTTGTCGCGTGTAACACCATATTTTATGGAGGTGGTCCCGGAAGAATTATTGCCGACCATGCCGCCGATCATTGCGCGGTTTGATGTGGAAGTGTTCGGGCCAAGGAATAAACCCGTGGTCTCAATTTGTCGGTTCATATCATCGCGAACCACGCCGGGCTGTACGGTTATCGTTTGCTTGATTGGGTCGAAATCAAGCGTTTGTGTGAAATATTTTGAAATATCGACTACAATCCCTTTTCCCACACATTGTCCGGCCAATGAAGTGCCTGCTGCCCTCGGAATTAAGGAAGTTTGGTTCTCGCGACAAAATTGAATTAATTTTTTAAGGTCGGAAACAGTTTTTGGATAAGCGACTGCCAGGGGAATTTCCCGATAAACGGAAGCATCGGTGGCATATATTTTTGTATTCAATTTGTCCAGAAGCAATTCCCCTTCCAAATTCGTCTGAAGCCATTTTAAATTGTTCTGATGCACGGATTTTTTTCTTTAAAAATACATAAAATGAATGAGGATAAAATTCTATTTAAAAAATTGAAAAATCAATGAAACGCAAAAAGAATATTCATTCCGTATTTCCTATGTTGTTTTTTTTCGATTTCCATACCTTTGCAACTTTCGCAAAAATAAAGGTAGTTTTGCCGTAAAATAAAATAATTTGGTTAATAAATTTAGCTATTAAAATGCCCATTAACAACACAGAAGAGCGTATACCCGTTTCGGTCGATTTGGATTCGACTTTGGAATCCGAGAAAATTATCGGCAAGTCCCACCCAAACAAAAACCGCATTTTATTCATTACCATCTTGTCCTTTATTATTGCGGTACTCATCAGTTTTATTGCCAAATTTCTGATCAATCTCATTCATTTGATCACCAATATTTTCTTTTATGGTGAATTTTCTATTGCCAATATTAGTCCGGCAGGAAATGATTTGGGACTGTGGGTGATTGCCATACCGGTTATTGGCGGTCTCGTGGTGGGATTATTGGTCTTGTATGGTTCAAAAGGAATTCGTGGACATGGAATTCCGGAAGCCATGGAACAGATTTTAACGAACAAAAGCCGTATCAGCCCTGCGTTGACCTATTTGAAACCCATTGCTTCCGCCATTGCTATTGGAACTGGTGGACCGTTTGGTGCAGAAGGACCTATTATTTCCACAGGCGGTGCCTTGGGTTCCACAATGGGGCAAGTGATGAAAATTACTTCCAACGAACGCAAAATTTTATTGGCGGCCGGAGCGGCAGCCGGTATGTCCGCTATTTTCGGAACACCGATCGCGGCTATATTTTTGGCTATTGAATTGTTGTTGTTCGAGTTTTCCCCACGATCCATTATTCCTGTGGCAACTGCTTGTATTACGGGTGCTGCGGGACATCAGTTGCTATTCGAAACGGCTCCGTTTTTTGAAATGGAATTTGTGGCCATTCCCAGCCACGGTGCCCTGGCGCTTTATAGTTTACTGGGGATTATCATAGGAATTTTATCGGTTGGGGTTTCCAAATCAATTTATTGGATCGAAGATATGTTCGAAAAATTGCCCTTACATTTAATGTGGTGGCCGGCACTTGGTGGCATTGCCGTTGGTATTATTGGTTATTTTGCACCGAAAACATTAGGGGTTGGCTATGGAAACATTACTGATTTGCTTACCGGCTCTTTGTCTTTGCAAGTGGTTTTTGCGTTATGTATATTAAAATTTCTTTCTTGGGCAATTGCATTGGGAAGCGGTACCGCTGGTGGAACATTGGCGCCCTTGATGATAATCGGCGGGGCAACAGGTAGTTTGCTGGGCTCGTTGTTCGCCTATCTTTTTCCTGAACTGGGCATTTCATTGCCATTGGCGGCATTGTTGGGAATGGGCGCAATGTTTTCAGGTGCATCACGGGCAGTGCTTACTTCCATCGTTTTTTTCGTGGAAACCACCGGTGAGGCCAATGCTTTATTGCCTTTATTGGCAGCATGCTTGACTTCCTATTTGGTTTCTTTCGTGTTTATGAAAAATACCATTATGACGGAAAAAATCGAGCGGCGTGGCGTACGGGTTCCCGATTCCTATGAATCGGATTCTTTGGGGAAAGTCCGCGTACAAGACGTTATCAAAACCAATAGTTTTGTTTTAAGCGAAGATAGCACCATTGCGGAAGCACGCGAATGGTTGCATGAACATCAAGAATACAAAAGCAATTATTTTATTATTTCCAGTGAAAAAGGGGAATATCGCGGAATTTTAAGTTCGTCCAGTTTGTTTGGCGGACATCATTTGGATGACGCTCCAGTTCGCTCGTTGGTTCGGCGGAAAAATATTTCAATTTCAAAAAATGATAACCTTCGAACTGCCGTCAAACGAATGGCGGTTGAAAATATTGATGTTTTGCCGGTAACCGAGCAGAAAAACGGTTCGGAACATATTATTGGCGTGGTCGGATACCAAGATGTAATTAGCACCTATAAAGAGGAAATGGAAGAAAATATAGAACAGGATCCGAATATCTCTTTGAAACGTAAAACATTGAAAATTTTGTTGCAAGGGAAAAAACTGATGACAAAAAAATAAGGCTTCCCTCCTATTTCTTTTTCAGTTCAATTTGGAACAATTTTCCGGGCGATCCCTCGCTACTTAAAAAAATTTTTCCGTTTTCGCCGAAAGTCAGCCCTTCGGGTTGAGGAAATTGATTTTCATCCAAGAAATACACTTCTTTTGGTATTTCATTTTCATAACGAATTATTGCCGGATTTTTTGAAGTCAAAAGAAATATGCCGTTTTCCGTCCATGCTATTTCCGAAGGCCGAAATTTCAAATTTTCATCCTCATACGGGAATTCTAGTTTAACAACCGGTTCTTTTTCAAAGGTTTTCGTTTCCAAATTGAAGGCATAAATTCCTCTGAATTGATTTTTTTCTTTGCTTTCTTTCATGGAAATCAGCAAACGATTTTCCCTTTTATCATAAGTAAGTCCTTCGAAATCATTTCCTTTTGAAAATGGAGAAGCATGAATTTTTGCTTTTCCGTTCCCTTTCCCCAGAGCAGTTAATTCAAAAAGACTTCCATCACTTCGCAAAATGAAAATGGTTTGTTCAACTATTGTAATTCCTTCATAATCTCCTTTTTCTCCAAAATCTATTTTTTTTATGATTTTTTTTGAATTCGTATCAAAAATAAAAACCGACCCCAATTCATCTTGAACACATGCGATTTGATTTTCAGACAGATAAGCAATTCCGGAAATTTCATTCAAAACCTGCGGAAGGTCCCACTGGCTTATCACTTCAATATCGTCCGGATGGTTTTCATCATTATATGGAAAATTTTTGCATTGTCCTATAATAACGAGGGAAACCAAGATTCCGAACAGGAAAATCGTTTTCTTTTTAAAAGGTTTTAAAACTCTCATTTCTTCCAATTTAAAAGGCAATATGATAAAAATTTTAATTTAATTTTCATAAAAATTTTATAAAAAATTGAAAAATGCGCTTTTTATTAATTTCAGCTTTATTATTTTGACTGAAATTCCAAAGGTTAAAGTTTTCACAAGAACGAAAAGAAATTTCGTATCTACTTGGTCTTCAATTAAAATCCCTTAGTTTTGCAAACTATTCGACAGAAAAGGTCCGACGGATTTTTCTGAAAAAATAAATTGAAAAAACAAAATTTATGAGTCAAGCAAAGCAAAATGACACCGTAAAAGTACACTACACCGGCAAACTGGCCAATGGTCAAGTATTCGACAGTTCCGTGGAACGCGAACCTCTTGAATTCACTTTGGGTAAAGGACAGTTAATCCCGGGTTTTGAAAAAGGAGTACTGAATATGGAGGTGAACGAGAAAAAAACAGTAAGCATTCCTTGCCAAGAAGCTTATGGGGAAGTGAACGAAGACCTGTTTCATGAAGTTAAAAGAGCCCAACTTCCGCCCGAAATCAATCCAGAAGTTGGAATGGGCTTGGTTTCCAAAAATCCGGATGGCACAGAACACCAGTTGCGGGTAGCGGAGGTAAAAGAAGATTCCGTTGTCGTGGACGCGAATCATCCATTGGCAGGAAAAGATTTGATATTTGATTTGAATCTTGTGGAAATAAAGTAATTTTCCTCACATAATTTGAAAGAAACGCGAACTGAATAATGTTCGCGTTTTTTTTGGTAAAAACTTCCCGAATTTCGGTCAAAAATGCTTCCCAAAGCACCCGCAGATTTTATGGTTTAAAAATTAGGAAATGACCGGAATTTATCGTACCATGAGAAATTCTAAAACCGTCAAAATAAAGGGAATATATGAGACAACTTAAAATTACGAAGCAGGTTACAAACCGGGAATCCAAATCATTGGACAAATACCTTCAAGACATCAGCAAAGTTGGATTGATAACCGCGGAAGAAGAAGTTGAGTTAGCACAAAGAATTAGGGCTGGCGATCAAAAAGCACTTGAAAAGCTAACCACGGCCAATTTACGTTTTGTGGTTTCGGTTTCGAAACAATATCAAAATCAAGGACTTACTTTACCTGACCTGATCAATGAAGGAAATGTTGGTTTGGTGAAAGCGGCCAAACGTTTTGATGAAACCCGTGGCTTCAAATTTATTTCCTATGCGGTTTGGTGGATTCGTCAATCCATTTTGCAGGCGCTGGCGGAGCAATCGCGTGTAGTGCGTTTGCCACTCAACAAAATTGGCGTAATCAACAAAATCAACAAAGCCTATTCACATTTAGAACAGTCGCTTCAGCGCCCTCCTTCTGCTGAAGAAATAGCCAAAGAATTGGATATGACCGTTCCGCAGGTGAAAGTGGCGCTCAAAAATTCTGGGCGGCACCTTTCCATGGATGCCCCTTTTCGAGAAGGTGAAAATGAATCAAATCTTTATGACATTTTGAGTTCCGGACAATCGCCAAATCCCGACAGCGATTTGATGCGCGATTCGTTGAGTATTGAAATAAACCGGGCATTGGAAACTTTGTCGCAGCGTGAAGCCGATGTGATACGTTTGAATTATGGAATCGGAAACCAGCCGGCCATGACCTTACAGGAAATCGGTGAAATTTTCGATTTAAGCCGTGAACGCGTACGCCAAATCCGCGAAAAAGGAATTCGAAGGCTCAAACATCAATCCAAAAACAAAATTTTAAAAACCTATCTTGGATAATGCTAAATGTTTAATGTCTAATTTTTAATGGTGAATTGGTGAAAAGGTGAATGAGTGAAATGGGTTTGAACTTTGCACCGCTGCTCACTGACCACTGCTGTAGCATACTGCTTTACCGCATACTGCAACTGCCAAACTATTTCGCTGGTTTGGAAGGACGTACTTCTATTTTACTTGGCAAGGTTCGGGGATTCATTTTCAGTAAGTCCACTACCAATTCACCGACATCTTGTGGCTGAATTTTCCATGCATCTTTTTCGCCAGGTTCATTGCCATTAAAATAACTCGCAACCGACCCGGGCATGATCGTGGAAACTTTTACATCATCTTGCCGCAGATCGAGCATGACAGCTTGTGTAAACCCAACCACCCCAAATTTGCTCGCATTATAAGCCGAACCATTCGCAAAAAAGTTGGTTCCGGCCAAGCTGGCAATACTAATAAAATATCCTTTTGATTTCTTCAATTCTGCCACAGAAGCTTTTATGGTATAAAAAACCCCGGTCAAATTTGTGTCAATGGTTTCTTTCCATTGGTGATCGGTTAATTCTTCGATCGAAGCATAATGCCCCAAACCTGCATTGGCGATCACAAAATCCAGTGAACCGAAAGTTTCCACGGTTAGGCGAACAGCTTCTTGTTGGTCGATCAAATTTCGAACGTCCGCTTTAACGCCCAATGCTTTTCCTTGGTCGTTGTTGTTCAATTCTCTTGCCGCATCTTCGGCCGATGTCAGTGAACGGCTGGTGACAACAACATTGATTCCTTGTTTCATAAGAATTTGAGCAATGCCAAATCCAATTCCTTTGGAACCTCCTGTAATAAGCGCGGTTTTCGAGGTCAGATTGTTCATTATGTTTTCATTAATTTTAGTTTTTTTAAATATACACACAACCAAAAACCTACTAAAGTAAATTTCAACATTTCACATGCATTTAACGGAATTTTTTTCTCTAATTCTTAGTTAAAAAGAAACTAAATGGCGTAATTTTTATTTTGAAGAATCGTTTCTTTGCTTTCTACACATGAAATCACGCAAAAAAAAAGTTCGATACCCGTGGATAAAATGGTCGCTAATTACAATTGGCACCTTTTTCATATTGGCATTATTGTTTTTTTGGAGCATTTATCTCGGTGCCTTTGGGGAAATTCCCTCCAAAAAACGCTTGGTCGATTTAAAACAAAGTCAAGCCACGGAAGTAATTGGAGTGAACGGAGAACTTATAGGAAAATATTATTTTTTGGATCGGCAGTCCATTCCTTTCGGAGATATGCCGCAACATTTGATCGATGCATTGATTGCCACGGAAGATATGCGGTTCTACGAACATGAGGGGATTGACAAAAAAAGTCTGCTTCGGGTATTTTTCAAAAGTATTTTACTCTCCGATGAATCTGCCGGTGGCGGAAGTACGATTACCTTGCAACTTGCCAAAAACCTTTTTGGAAGAAATGATTATGGCTTTGGCAGCATTGTAATCAACAAATTGCGCGAGAGCATCATTGCCCGCCGTATTGAAGATATTTATTCGAAAGAGGAAATTTTACATCTTTATTTGAACACCGTTCCTTTTAGCGGAAACACGTATGGAATTGAAAGTGCTTCCAGAAAATTCTACAATATTCCCGCGCGCGAACTGTCTTTAAGCCAAGCAGCGACACTTATCGGAACCTTGAAGGCCAACCACAGCTATGATCCGAAACTATTTCCGGAAGCTTCGAAATCCCGTCGAAATACGGTTTTAAAACAAATGATGAAATATGGCTACATCAGCAAAGAAAAAGGAAAATTGGCTATGCAAAAACCGCTTGTCCTTGATTATCAGTATTTCGAGCATAACAAAGGTTTGGCTCCTTATTTTAGGGAAGCAGTAAAACAGCAGGTGGTATTTTTTTTGGACCAAGTAAACAAAAACCGAAAAACCGATTATAACATCTACACCGATGGGTTAAAAGTTTACACCACACTTGACGCGAAAATGCAGACTTTGGCCGAAGAATCCATGCGCCAACATCTCGAAAATTTGCAACAACAATTTGAAAATGCGTATGGTAAAAAGGCACCCTGGTTAACAGAAAAAAAGATATTGGAGGACGCCATAAAAAATTCGCCCATTTATTTAAAAATGCAAAAACAAGGCCTTTCAAACCAACAAATTATGGACAGTTTGAAGAGGCCCAAAGAAATGGAACTTTTCTATTGGAAAGGTGACTCGACCGTAACGGCCTCATCCATTGACAGTTTGCGCCATTATCTTAAACTTTTAAATGTGGGAATGATTGCAGTAGATCCATCTTCAGGCGCAGTCCGGGCGTACATTGGTGGCATTGATCACCGCTCTTTTAAATACGATCATGTGAACCAAAGCGAACGCCAAGTTGGTTCGGCCTTTAAACCAATTGTTTATACGGCCGCTTTGGAAGCAGGGATCGAGCCCTGCTCCTATTTTCCAATAAAACCCGTCACTTACACCGATTTCAATAATTGGACACCGACAAATTCTTCCAGTCGATACGATCAGGAATTAAGCTATTCCATGAAATTTGCTTTAAGCCATTCCATTAACACCATTGCCGTGAAAGTTTTGCGGAAAACCGGAATCGAAAACGTCATTGAGCAGGCACGGAAAATGGGGATTGATTCGAAAATTGAAAAAGTGCCATCCATTGCCTTGGGAACCGTTTCCATGAGCGTTCAAGAACTTGCGAAAGCATACACCACTTTTGTGAACAACTCCCATATTTCCAAGCCTTTCTATATATTAAAAATTGAAAATAAAGCGGGGGAAGTGCTTTTTGAACATAAGGTTGAAGAATCGCATGAAAAAGCTTTTTCAGAAGAAACGCGACAAACCATGGTTGAAATGATGAAGGCCACGGTAAACCATGGAACAGCGGTTCGACTACGTTCCGAATATAATTTGAATAACGATTTGGCCGGTAAAACAGGAACGACCCAAAACAACAAAGACGCGTGGTTTGTATCCGTTATGCCGAAATTGGTCACTGTAACCTGGGTTGGAAATGACGACCACCGAATTGGTTTCAGCAGTACGGCGATTGGTCAGGGTGCAAATGCAGCTTTACCAATTTTTGCCAATTTGCTTCAAAAAATGAATGCCGACCCCTATTTCGATGAAATTACACAGGCTCACTTTAAAAAACCGTCGGAAGAAGTTCTTGCCGCTCTTGATTGTGAAGTTTCGAAACGACCAGGATTTTTCAAACGGATTTTTGGTGGTGATGACGATAAAAAAAAGAAATTCAAAAAGAAGGAAAAGAAAGGTTTTTTCGGGCGGCTTTTTGGAAAAAAGGAGAAGGAATAATATTTTTCCTGAATTGTGGCATCATCTAAATCTTGCGAACATATAAATTTATGTGATAAATTGTCTGTCAAGAACAAAAAGATTGGATATTTTAAAAATACCGGCTTAAATTGAAACCGAAATAGATTTGACCTTCACCCCAGTCACCAGTAGCATGGCTTAAAAAATAGTTTTCCAGCATAGGCTGTGAGTTTGTGAAATGCATTTGGAATACATGTCCACCGGTTTCCAAGTCAATTCCAATGGAAAGCGGGTTTTTGAATGGGGAATTACTTGCCCTATTCAGATGCAGTCCGTAATCGATATTCACTGACCAGCGTTTCCCAAGTTTATACCGTCCACCCATTCCCAACGCAAATTGGGAGTTATTTTGCTCTTCCAGTAAAACATAATTGTTGTGAAAATAAGTTGGAATCAATTCCAAAGAAAGTTTGGGGCCAAATTTTCTGGAAATTAACAGTTGTGTGGTAAAACCTAACTGATGCTCAAATTCCAATTTTGGCAGATTTTCCTTTTTCAAACCGGTATTTACCAAAATACTATTGTAGCCTACAACAGTAACCGGAAATCCATTTTTTTGTTGTCGGATCAGGCGATATTTTATGGATGCATCGAACACTTTTTGATATGAACTTCTCGAAACGCCAATATTGATCCCATCACTCAAACCGTATATAAACTGAAGGCGGGTTACGGCATCATCCAGCCCAAAAAATGTATCGAAACCATTTTCAATACTTCCAAAACGATGTGCAACAACGAAAGTAAATTGTTTTTTACCAATAAGTTTGGTAGATTCAAAATTCACAATTTTCAATCCTTTAAACGCTGCCTCGGTAAAAACGGGTACCGAATCTTTTTCAATTTCATCCAAAAGATTGTTTTGGGCAAGACTTAAAAAGGGAAAAAAAAGAAGTGCTAACGAAATGATTTTCATTTGAAAGAAGTTATGGTGATTTTGTATGGGTGAAAAATAGTCGGTTATGTCAGGTCGAGCCTGCCTGCGGCAAGGCAGGCGCAGTCGAGACCAAGCTTGTTCTGTTTCTGCCCTACGTTCAAATTGAACTGAAATTAAAAAAAGCCATCAAACGATTTGATGGCTTTCGATGAAATAAATTAATTATCCTTTGATAAAGCGCTTGGTATTGGAAATTTTTCCGTTGGACACTTTTACCAAATAAATGCCCGAAGCCCAGGTTGACACGTTGACCGTTGACACTGAAGTTTCTATGTTTTCATCATAAACTAAATTGCCCAACAAATCATACACTTCAATTTTTAAATTATCGATGCGTCGAGGCAATTCAATAGAAAATTCTGTCAATCCCGGATTTGGAAGCATCGTAAATTCACGCAAATTGCGTTCTTCCACTCCTAATGCGGAAACTGTTATAATTCCCTGCATAGATGGATGCACCGAGCAAAAATACGGATTGGAACCTACTTGAGTGAATTCATGAGAATATGTTGAACCCGGATCCAAAATTCCGCTGTCGAAAGTTTCGGTGCTGCCGGAATCACTGGTGATAGAATGCGGCGGGCCATCAGTAAATGTCCATATAACCGTGTCGCCTTCACTAATTTCAATGCTGGCATCTTCCATACTGATTCCCATGAACCAGTTGAGATGATGGGTTTCCTGAGCGAACATTCCGAAGCTCACAAATAATAAAGAAAATAATAAGTGTTTCATAAGATATAATTTATTGGGTTACTAATTATTTGGTTATTAATCATTTAATAAAAGAACACTGATCGAGTTTTACTTGTTCCAACAAATCATCGAAACCAATACAACGTCCTTTTACCGTCATTTCCTCCCCTACCTTAAAATTGTTTTGGGGAAGCATTATAAATTCACAAAAAACTTTTTTATCGAGTGTCAAATTCCGATTGTCCATTTCAGAAATTTGTCCTTTTACTACAAGCGTTTTATTCAAATAAAGGTCTTTTGCCAAATCGGGGTTTTCAAGAAAGTCTTCATGCAATTTTTTTGCTGTCAATGTGTATTCAGCATCCTCTTTTGTAATATCCCGATGTTCTTTATACAAATAATTATAAGCCAAAAAGCCTATAATTATAATTCCAATAAAAATAAAAATCAGTTTTTTCAAAATCTATAAGATGTACCAACAACATTTGTATGTACAAATATATAAATATTAATTATATTTACAACCTTAAATCATTTTTATGAAAATTAATATCATAGATAAAATTGAATTGGCGTTTCTTTTTACTTTAATTATAGGTTGCACCAGTGTCAGCACGGAAGATTTGGTGGCTCCAATTCCCATTGATGAAATTACCTACACAACAAATATTCAACCCATCGTTGCCAACAATTGTGTCCTGTGCCATTCCAATCCGCCGGAAAATGGAGCACCTATGCCCTTGACGAGCTACGAATTCGTAAAAGATGCCATGGAAACGAGGGGATTGTTGGATAGAATTCAACGTTCGGAAGGAACACCGGGCGCAATGCCTCTGGGAGGACCGCGTCTTCCGCAAACTTTAATAGACATTTTTGAGCAATGGAAGGCCAACGGAATGCCCGAATAATTTTTAGGATCAACAATTTCCAAACTGAAAATTTTAATGAAAAACCATAAAAAATGAAATCATTCCTTTTTTTCCTTTGTACCGGAATAATGGCTACGTGCCATTCCCAAGAACGCTTTTTAACCAAAACAGGATCTATTAATTTTGAAGCCTCGGTTTCCTCTTTTGAACCTGTGGCTGCAACAAACAATAGTGTGACGGCAATTATAGACCCTGATACGGGAAATATTGGCGTACTGGCTCTCGTGAAAGCTTTTCGTTTCAAAAATGCACTGATGGAGGAACATTTCAATGAAAATTATGCGGAATCCTTCAAGTTCCCGAAAGCTGTATTGAAAGGAAAAATTCTTGAATTTTCATTGGACGAATTAAGCGAAACCGCGACTGAAAAAATTTTGGAAGCGCAACTTACTTTTCATGGGATTACTAAATCCCTGAAAATCTCGATTCAAGTTTCCAGAAAAGGCAATTCAGTATATATTGTTTCAAACTTCGTCCTCTTTCCAGAAGATTTTGATATTGATATCCCAGCCATTGTTCAGGAAAAAGTTGCCGATGAAATACAAGTAAAAGTTGACTTATATTTAAGCAAAAAATAACATACATTACTGCTTCTTTCGCTTCATTTTCCACATTTTTGCGGAAAGACCCGGATTTGGGTAAGCGCATTATTTTTAGAATTATGAACATTGAATATTTTCTCAAAATCAATAAGGAAATTCCAGTTTCTTTGAAGGCCATTCTCAATATTTTGGTTCTTTCCGGAAAGCTAAAACGTGAAATAAACGAACTGCTGAACCGCTTCGGAATTTCTGAACCTCAATTCAATGTATTGCGAATTCTAAGAGGACAAAACCAACCTGCCGATCTCAAAACCATTCAAATACGCATGGTGCATAAAACCAGCAATACAACAAGACTGGTTGACAAGTTGCTGGAAAAAAAACTGGTCAAAAGAAATATTCCCAAGGAAAATAGAAGGAAAGTGGAAATCAGTATCACATCTGCGGGACTGGAATTACTCTCCACTGTCGATCCGGAATTTGATAAACTCCAACATACCTTGGTAGCTAATCTGAGCCAAAATGAAGTTCAAGAACTAAATCGAATTTTAGAAAAAATGAATGATTCGGATGTTCAACCTTCATCCTAAAAACCTGATAATGATTCCGCGGGTTTACAATGGGTTTTGTCACTATACATTCCTATTTTTGTACCAAAGCAAAACTTTATGACGCCTGAAGAATTTTCCCGTTTTTTCTACGATTTATTTCTCGAAATTGGTTTCCCTCCAGCCCTGTCCGCATTTTTCGGTATTTTACTGAATTTGACTTGTGTTTTGATATTGGCATATTTTCTCAGTAAAATTCTGCGTGTCATTTTAGTGAAAGTTTTCAAAAAAGCATTTTCCCGCGCAAATACTCAGTTCGATGATTATTTTCTCGAAAACAAGGTGTTCATCAACCTTACCAATTTACTCATGCTTTTCATCGTAAAAGCATTCATTCCAGCAATTTTTGTTCATTTTAAAGCTTACGTTTCCGGGATTGTGGTGTTTCTTGACATTCTTATTCTTTGTGCCATTATCTGGACCATACGAAGCTTTTTCAATACCATCAAAAGTTATTTAAAAACCTTGGATTCCTTCAAGAACAAACCAGTGGACAGCTATGTTCAGGTTTTGATGATTCTTGTATGGATGCTGGGTTTTATTCTTGTTTTTTCGCTGATTACCGGTGATACGCCCTGGGAATTTTTAACTGCTTTGGGTGCAATTTCCGCAGTCATCCTTCTTATTTTTAAAGACACCATTTTGGGGTTTGTGGCAAGCATTCAAATTTCGGTGAACGACACCGTTCGAATTGGAGACTGGATCACGATGGAAAAATTTGGCGCGGATGGCTTTGTCATTGAAATCAATTTGAATACCGTTTTGGTAAGTAACTGGGACAAAACCATCACCTCCATCCCTACCTATTATTTGAATTCCGAACCCTTCACAAACTGGCGTGGGATGGAGGAATCGGGAGGAAGAAGGATTATGCGTTCAATTTTTGTGAAAGCTTCGACCGTTCGGTTCCTAACAGCTGAAGAAATTGATGAACTGGGGAAAATCGCATTGCTGAAAGATTATATACAAGATTGGAAAACAAATGTCGGACAAAAACGAAAAGGAGACCCGGCCAGCAAATCTTTTTTCGTAAATGAAAGGCACCTCACCAATTTGGGGGTTTTTCGGAAATACATCAATCTATACCTTCAAAAGCGCGAAGATGTTCACCAAGAAGGATTTTTAATGATCTGTCGGCAACTGGAAGCTACCCCGCAGGGAATTCCACTTCAAATCTATGCATTTTCGAAGCATGTTTCTTTCGTTGATATAGAACCGCAGAAAGGTGAAATTTTCGACCATTTATTTGCCATTATCCATCTATTTCATTTGGATATTTTCGAATTTCCCTCAGAAGGTTCCTTCAATCCCGGAATGCTCGTCCGGGAAAAAACTTGAAATCAGATGTTGATTTTTGATTAGCTGAAACCATTCATTGCCAATATGCTTGCCGTCCAAACAATGATCGACGATAAGGTGATGCCTATGCTATTGGCCCAAAATGCTTTTTTCCGATCGAAACGGAAAATATAAGCTGCAATTGTACCCGCATAAACGCCGGTTCCTGGAAGTGGTATCATCACAAAAAGCATTAATCCCCAGAATCCATATTTTTCGATTCCCTTCTTGGCGCCCGTTTTTGCCCTCCGCGCCACAAAAATAGCCGATTTCTTATAAAACCTCCATTTGAAGAAATAGCGGTTTATGGAATCCAGAAAAAACAGCATAATGGGAAAAACAAGTATATTGGCGATCAGACAAAAGATGAAAGCAAGAAAAATATTCACGTCGTTCATTATGGCATAAGGAATTCCCACCTTGGCTTCACCAAAAGGCGAAACGCTCCAGAGCATAGCAATAATAATTTCTAATACCATTGCAAGAAAGGTTTAAAAAAGGGCAAAAGTAAGTAATTTTTGATTCGTAAATATATCGACAAGAAAAGACTTCGAATTATAAATATTTCCTAAAGCTGAAAAGGAATTAGATGTTTTTCATTTTTGTAAAAAAGTCTATCCAAAATTTTATTTTTTCCTTACCTGAACCGCGTTCATTCCTTTTGGCCCTCGCTCCAACTCAAAAATAACTTGATCGTTTTCTTCGATCTTATCCAATGTTCCACTGATGTGCACAAAATATTTTTCTTGGGTGCCTTCTTCCAAGATAAAGCCAAAACCTTTGGAATGATCAAAAAATGAGACTTTTCCCTCTTTAATTTTTTTGAAAGGATCGTCTTCTTCTTCTCCCGGTTCTTTTTTCGGTATGCCAATTACAATATCTTCGGCATTCACTTCAATTTTGTCGTTCGGATCCGGTGGTGTATCGGTCAGGTTTCCAAACTGATCGACATAGGCAAACTCAGAATTTCCTCCTTTGGGGTTATTTCGACGTTCTTCCTTCTTCTTCTGTTTTTCCTCGCGCTTTTTTGCACGTTTTTTTTCCTTTTCTATTTTATTGTATGTCTGTTGCGATTTCGCCATTTATTTGTTTTACTATTTATTTTTTTAATTTGTTGCAAAGATACATCTTACAATTTATATCCGAGAAAAATCTTTGATTGCATGAATCGCTTCGGAAATCATGGTTTGTGAATTAAAATGCTTGCCTTCACTCCCGTGGCCAAATTCCACCGGTTATGGGTGATAACATTGCCCAATTCGTCATAAACGATGAATTCAGCAGTGTTTGGGGAAGAACTTCCTTCGTTCAAAGCTTTGAATTCAATGCGATTATTGCCTTTTTCCAAGGTTATCAGAACGGGTTGAAATGAGCCTAACAACACCTCGTTTGGTGCAACGATATCGCCATTGTGCAAAATTTGAATCCGATCGCCATCCACATATTCATGATCACGGCAATATATTTCCACAAAACGGCCATTGGAAGAAAATTCTCCCAAATATTGTGTTTTGGTATTTCCTTTTCCTCCCGGATCACGGAATTTCTCTAGATATCCCGGCTTAAAATCGATTGTCCTTGTTAAAAGTCCTGTTTCCGTGGACATGATATTCTCTTTTTTTTCTTTTTTTCGCCCAAGCATGGAAGGAACCTTAATACCTGTCCTATAATCCGGGTTTGTCAAGCTTGGCGACGACTTCGGCATTTTTATAACTGGTTCTGAATCATTTGGTAAAGTCATGGGGTTTTGTAAATCCGAAGGTATCGGCAGGTTCAAAGATTTATCAATTTGTGCAGTGGCCAAATTGGTGAAAAAGCAGAGAAAAATCGTTAAAATAACTAACTTCATATTCCAAAAACAGTTAGGGAAGCATTGTCTTCTATCTCAATCAAAAACATAGCCAAAAATGAAATTAGTTTGTTTGGCCAATTTTTGGTCATAAAAAAAGCTTTCAAAACTATTCTGAAAGCTTTTTATTACAACTACAAAATTTCTTACATATTGTTGAAAATAGAATGCATCAAACGCTTTTTTTCGTTCAAGCTTTCTTCCAAAGAAATCATGGTTTCTGTTCTGGTAACCCCTTCAATATCATCTAATTGATAAATGATTTCTTTTGCATGATCGGTGTTTCTCGCGCGAACTTTGCAGAAAACATTAAATTTCCCAGTCGTTACATGTGCAACCGTTACGTAAGGGATTTCATTGATGCGTTGCAAAACAAATTTTGTTTGTGAGGTTTTTTGAAGGAAAATACCAACATACGCAATAAAAGCATATCCCAATTTCTGATAATCCAAGGTCAAGGTCGAACCTGTGATTATTCCTTCATTCTCCATTTTTTTCACCCTTACATGAATTGTTCCTGCTGAAACATCAAGCTTTTTTGCAATTTCGGTGAAAGGTGTTCTCGTGTTCTCAATTAAAATATCCAGCACTTTGTGGTCTATTTCATCTAATTTAAATCTTGCCATTTTGAAAGTTTTTTGTGAAATTTTAGGTTCTGGCAAAATTAAAACAAATATATCAAATATCCATAATTTTGATTTCAATTATTTGTTAATATGCTCGAAATTTCCTCGTTTCCAATTGCAATATGCTTTATTTCTATTTTTTCTTCGATTGCTATGCTTCGGTTAATACGCAGTTTTTCTCCATGAAAATCTAAATTTTTATGGCCAAAATATAATGAGAGGTTTCCAATTTTTTCTGTAACCGGTACAAATTCTATCTCCTGGTCTTTCAATTGCTCTTCAAACTGTATGGCCAAATCTGCAACCTCTCCATTAATATTTACGTTTCGCAAGATGATATCAAAAAAGGATTTTTCATTCTCCGGAATATTGAAATAGTTTTTGAAATTTTGTTGTGTGAAGGATTTAGAAGCAACGGAAAATAATGCCTTGGAAATCGCCAAAAATACTAATTTTCTGGTTGTATTGCGATCATAATCATTCGGAAAATGCCCGGCTTCAACCAAAACCGTGGGGATTTCCATTGATTGAAACTTATCACCGACGCAATTCGGATTGAAGAAATCGTCATAACGACCCACATTCCCGGGAATAAAAGTTTGCAAGAATGAATTCATTTCCGCAATCAATTTCATAGCTGTTTTTCTTGGTTCCGTAAGAGTTCTTCCTTTGTTTACCGAAGGAGCCAAAAAAGAAACAACTGCCGGCTTTTCCGTTGTCCCCACACCGTAAATGCTGCGCTGATCATGTAAATTGAAGCAGAAATCGGGTCTGTAATTCTCAAAGATGGAATGAAGAATTTGGCTTTCGGGTTGGGACAGTAAAACCGCATCGCGATTTAAATCAATTTTATTCTTGTTTTCCCGCGAATAGGCCATCGCGCCATCCGGATTCAAAACCGGGATAACCTGGATGGTACAATTTTCTATAATATCTTGAAACATCGGTGCTATCTCAGGTTGAGAAAAGGCACGAAACAAATCCAGAACAGCTTTTGTGGTCGTGGTTTCGTTTCCATGCATTTGCGACCACATTAAAATTTTTGTTTTTCCGTTTCCAAACTGCACAGAATAAATAGATTTTCCGTCAACGGATTTTCCGTGATCCTCAACTTTAAAAAAGAAAGGAAGTTCCAATAAGGTTTTTTCCAGCTTTTCAAAAGGGATATACCGGTTCAAAAAGTCGCTGTTTTCGAAGAAGGGATATTGCTTCCACAAATCAGCCAGTGATAGGTTTTTATCCATATTCACAAAAGTAAACAAATCCTATTTTACAATTGTAAACAAGAAAATTGTTGAATAAACGTTACTTTTGTAAACTTTCATTTCTTGGAATTCAAGGAAGGGAACGGAATTTTTCCTATTACATAATAAATATGATATAACCATATATTTTTCAATTGAATGTAGCGTGTTATCTAAAGTAATAAATCCAATAAACAAAGGAATTTAATATTGTTGAATTTGGATAGCTATCTGTTTTGGTTTACTTTTGTTTAAAACAAAGCAGCATCTAAATATCACAATGTTAAACAATGAAAAATTTGTAAAACGACTGCAGGAAATACTGGATTACTACGATCTTTCTGCCACTTCTTTCGCTGATAAAATCAACGTGGGCCGCTCTTCCATTTCACATATTGTATCTGGGCGCAATAAACCGAGTTTGGATTTTGTTATTAAAGTGAATGCTGCTTTCCCCGAAATTGAATTGAATTGGCTGTTGAATGGAAAAGGGGATTTTCCATCGTCGCCAAACGAAAAAAACCTTCCTTCTTCCCCATCGGATTCCTTAGAAAAGAAATCGGTTAATTTTTTAAAGAATTTTCCAACAAAAAATTCGAAAATAGATAAAATTGTTTTCTTCTACGACGACGGAAGTTTTGAAGTCTTTGAAAACTGAATTGGCGGGGAAAATGTGTATTTTCGCAGACGATGCTTTTGGTCGAAATTTATTGAATTAGTTTTAACTTTCGATGCACGCGAATGCTCAACAATTCATGGGAATCTTCAACTTAATGCGATTATGAAACGCTTTCTTTTAATACCAATGTTCTGTTTGTTTTCTGGCTGCTATTCACCGCAGCGAAACTGTACCGATTTCAAAACCGGAACCTTCGTTTTTGAGACTTATTTGAACGGCGAAATGGTAAAAACAAAATTTACCCGCAACGATACGTTGGAAATCGATTATTTTCAAAATCAAGTTGACTCTTCTTCCATCCGATGGATCAACGACTGTGAATATATTCTTACCAATCTACATCCCAAAAATATGGAGGAAGAAAAACCCTTGCACATAAAAATATTAACCACCGAAGAAAATACGTACACTTTTGAGTTTTCAGTAGTGGGCAGCGCAAACAAACAACTCGGGACCGCAAAGAAAATAGAGTAATATTAATTTTGCGAATTATCGAAAAGAACTTTCAAGTATTAATTCGGGAATCGGATACGGTCAAATTGGTTTGCTCGAAGTCTTGGATATTTTTAGATAAATCTATTCCTAAAACAGCGTGGTTTGTCCGTTGCCCTTTTCTTTTTCGGAAGCCTTCGTGGTATTTTCTTTGGAATCGCTTTCGGAAAGAACTTCTTCGTCCACTACTTCCACATCATCGGCATGAATTTCTTCCGGGGCCTCATAAGGCAATGGTTCCAAAAGGTTTATTTGTTTTACTTTTTCGCTGGTAAGCTGATTCCCCAAAGCTTTTATTCCTTTGATCGCGATAAATTCTGCAATGTTGATCTCCTCATTTTCTCTTTGATCTTTTCCCCTTTTTTTGGTGTACACAAGTTCCACCCTCGGCAAATAATCGGTGGAAACAATTTCCAATTGTGATTTCGGATGCTCGGTAATAACCAGTTCTTCGCGTTCTTCGTTTTCGATTAGAAAGCGCTTCACATAATAACGTTCTTTTTCCCCATCCCAATAAACCGCGGAAATAGGTTTTTTGGGCAGCCATTTTTCCAAAATAATCAAATCATCGCCAAATCGAGTGGTTAGTTCGGGTTTAATGGTTTTCACTTTTCCTCCTTGGGTTATCACCAAAAGACGGTCTTCACCCCGAAATTCGCCCAAAAGTTCGCCCCTTTCATCTGTATTTAATCGTTGAACCGCATCATCAAACCAAATTTTTCGCGGTTTCAGCGTGGAAACGCCTTCTTCTTTCAGTTCAATTTTTTTGACTTGGTGTTTGGTGACCAAATTTCCGCGCACAGCTCGGCCTTTTATTAATTGATCGGCAAAATCAATTTCAAATTTTAGTTTTTTGATTTTTCCGACTTGTCGTAGATAAACCGTTACCACCTCTGCCTCCCCATTTGGATTGGCTGAGAAGTAAAAAATTTCGGTTCCGGGTTTTCCATTTCCAATATTGTATTCCCGATCGCGCGTAATCGAAGTCACGGCAAAACGTTTGATGTAAGTGTTTCCTCCTTTTCCGTCCTTATAAATAAGGTTGTAGATGGTGCGCTTATCTTTTTTCTTGAAAACGGCGACGTGGATAATATTTTTTCCAACGAAATTTTTTGGGCCTACTTTGGAAACCATCATGGTGCCATCTGCCATAAAACAAATAATATCGTCTATATCGCTGCAATCGGCCACATATTCGTCTTTTTTCAGTGCCGTTCCCACGAAACCTTCTTTTCGGTTTACATAAAGTTTGGTGTTTCTAATAGCAACTTTGGTGGCTTCAATATCTTCAAAAACCCTAATTTCCGTTTTGCGCTGCTTTCCTTCTCCATATTCATTTTTTAATCGATTGAAATAGGAAATGGCATAATCGATCAAATTGGCCAAATGGTGTTTAATTTGGGCGATTTCATCTTCCAAGGCTTCAATTTTTTGACGTGCTTTGTCCAAATCGAAACGCGAAATTCGTTTGATGCGAATCTCTGTCAAACGCACAATATCTTCTTCGGTAACCGCTCTTTTTAAATGGGAAACATGCGGCTTTAGCCCCAAATCGATTGCGGCAACAACTCCCTCCCAGGTTTCTTCTTCTTCAATGTCGCGATAAATCCGATTCTCGATAAAAATACGTTCCAAGGAAGCAAAATGCCATTGCTCTTGAAATTCATTCAGTTTTATTTCCAATTCTTGTTTGAGCAGTTCAACCGTGTGATCGGTGCTTCGCCGTAAAATTTCAGAAACGCCCAAAAATTCAGGTTTGTTGTCAACGACCACGCAGCCCAAGGGAGAAATGGAATTTTCGCAGCTGGTGAAAGCATATAAAGCATCAATGGTTTTATCGACTGAAATTCCCGAAGGCAAATGAATCAGGATTTCAACTTCCGCTGCTGTATTGTCTTCAATCTTTTTGATTTTAATTTTCCCTTTGTCATTGGCCTTCAAAATTGAATCGATCAAGGAAGAAGTATTCGTGCCGAAAGGAATTTCGGTAATGACCAACGTGTTTTTATCGTATGCTTCAATTTTGGCACGACTACGGATTCTTCCACCACGAAGGCCATCATTGTAATGGGTGACGTCAATGATTCCGCCCGTGAGAAAATCCGGGAACAAGGTGAAGCGCTTTCCTTTTAAATGTTTGATGGAAGCGTCAATTAGTTCCAAAAAATTGTGTGGCAAAATCTTGGTGCTCAATCCAACGGCAATTCCTTCGGCACCTTGGGCCAAAAGTAGCGGGAACATTACCGGAAGATTAACAGGTTCTTTTCTACGACCATCGTAAGAAGCTTGCCAGGGAGTGATTTTGGGATTAAAAACCACATCCAAAGCAAATTTTGAAAGTCGCGCTTCGATATAACGCGGAGCCGCCGCACGATCACCGGTCAATACATTTCCCCAGTTTCCTTGTGTATCGATCAACAAATCCTTTTGTCCGATTTGTACCATAGCATCGCCAATACTCACATCGCCATGTGGATGATATTGCATGGTATGCCCCACAATGTTGGCTACTTTGTTGTATCGGCCGTCGTCCAAATCTTTCATGGACTGCATAATGCGTCGTTGAACCGGCTTGAATCCATCTTCAATAGCGGGAACGGCGCGTTCCAAAATTACATAAGAAGCATAATCCAAAAACCAATCTTTGTACATTCCTGAAACCTTGGTCAACACCTCGTTGATTTCAGAAGATTTTTCAGATTCGTTTTGGTGTTCGGGGAATTTTTCTTCCATTAATTATAATCGAAGGATTTATTTTTCAATACTTTGTTCAAGGATTGTTTCATCAGGTTTATTTTCCGCGCGTTCAAAAAGGTAATGTCGAAGCTCACTTTTTTTGTTTTGCCGCTTTTTTTATTGGAAATGTATAATATTAATGATTTATGCACAAAATAATCATACACAACATATTTCTGAAGATCTTTCTTGTCGATTTCAAGTTTTCGCCGTTTGTTGTCCGTGAATTTTTTGAAGAAGCGTTTGCTTCTAAACTGAAGTGTTGGCCCAAAACTATCATATTCAAAATAGGCAGCAAAAAACAGGTTATACAGAACGAGGAGTAAAGCAAATGAAGCGGCGATATAAAATTGCAGATCGCCAATTCGTTTTTGCACTTTTAAAAGCAAAAAAAACAATACGATCAGCATCGAAAATAGGAAAAGGTTATGCACGGTCTGCGTGTACCTTCTGTTTGTTAGTCTCATGAGTTTTCTACAATTAAATCAAGTTCAACTTTCAAATTATCAATAATAAATTCTTGTCGGTCAGGTGTGTTTTTTCCCATATAAAATTCAAGAAGCTGTTCGATGCTCATTTCTTTATCGAGCATGACGGGGTCCAAGCGGATATCGGGACCAATAAAATACTTGAATTCATCGGGTGAAATTTCCCCCAAGCCTTTAAAACGGGTGATTTCGGGCCCGCCTCGACCGGAGCGGGCAGGTTTTCCCGAAAGTTTTTCAATTGCATCGCGTTTTTCTTGTTCGGAATAGCAATAAATAGTTTCTTTTTTATTGCGCACCCGAAACAATGGTGTTTGCAAAATATACAAATGTCCCTCCTTGATGAGTTCGGGGAAAAATTGCAGAAA
>DASSWN010000117.1:0-8636 GCA_035704905.1 Flavobacteriaceae bacterium | reverse complement strand
AAGGATATGAGGTAATAGGATTGTTTATGAAAAATTGGCACGACGATTCGGTTACCATTAGCGACGAATGCCCGTGGTTGGATGACAGCAACGATGCAATGTTGGTGGCGGACAAACTGGGAATCCCGTTCCAAACAGTGGATTTGAGCGAAGAATACAAAGAACGTATTGTGGATTATATGTTCCGCGAATATGAACATGGCCGCACGCCAAATCCCGATATTTTGTGCAACAGGGAAATAAAATTCGATGTGTTCATGAAAATCGCCATGTCCTTAAGTGCCGATTTTGTGGCAACAGGTCATTATTGTCGGAAAGACATCCTGAATGGCGACAAAGAAAATGAAGAAAAAACAATATACCGATTGTTGGCGGGAAGAGATTCGAACAAAGATCAATCTTATTTTTTGTGCCAACTTTCGCAAGAGCAATTGGCAAAAACCCTTTTTCCTATTGGGGAATTGAAAAAAGATGAAGTCCGAAAAATCGCAGCAGGGCAAAATTTAATTACTGCGGAGAAAAAAGACTCACAAGGCTTATGCTTTATTGGAAAAGTACGACTGCCCGAATTTTTGCAACAAAAATTAAAACCGAAAGAAGGACACATCATTGAAATTTCTGAACACGACAAGACGTATCGTCAAGAAATTCCTAAATTCTCGGACAAACAGGAGAAGTTGGTCTATTTCTCCAAGAAATATTCCTATTCCCCGCAAAATGGGAAAATTGTGGGAACACATCAAGGTGCGCATTATTTTACCAAAGGTCAACGTAAAGGTCTTGCCGTAGGTGGAACACCCGAACCGCTTTTTGTGATTGAAACCGATGTGGAAAACAATATTATTTATACCGGACAAGGGAAAAATCATCCGGGATTGCTTCGCAAGGCCTTGTTCATAGATAAAAGTGAGGTTCATTGGGTGCGCCCTGATTTAAAATTACCGGTCGGCAAAGAAATGGAAGTTTCTGTGCGAATTCGTTATCGCCAGCCATTGCAAACAGCAACATTGCATCAAACCAAAGCCGGATTGTACATTCTTTTTGAAAAAAACCAAACCGCAATAACCGAAGGACAATTTGCCGCATGGTATTTGGGGGAAGAACTAATTGGTTCGGGGGTAATTGGGTGATTTTTGAATGTTTACTTTTAATGCTGAAAATGAATAGTGAAAAAAAACAGGAAACAGGAAACAGAAACAGATAAGCCGTAATTTTGTAACTTGCTCAATTCTATTTAAATCAATGACGCCAATGTATTCACTAATTTTCAAATGAATGGATTATTTTTAAATTTAGGAATAAGCAGAAATGTGAAATTAAAGTTACAAAATTACTTCTATGAAAAAAACAATACTTCCCTTTTTGTTCCTAATTGGGTTCGTGGTTTCCGGCCAGACTGAATCGGCATGGGTCTATTTTACCGATAAAGAAAATGTTTCGGCTGCCTTGGCAAATCCGATCAGCATTTTAAGCCAAGCTGCCATTGACCGAAAAAACCTTCATGGAACACCAATCGATGTCCGCGATGTGCCTGTCAATGAAACTTACATTTCCCAAATAAAAAACCTTCCGGGAATAACGGTTTATGCGAAATCGAAATGGTTCAATTGTGTATTCGTCCGCGGTTTGCAACCAGATGTGGAAGCGTTGGAAAACTTGACATTTGTTGATCATGTGGAATTTGCCGATCCGCAATTGAACGGTGTTCCCCGATCTTCGGAACGTTCCAACGCAATGAACGAAACGCATGATAAATTTGAAATAAACACGGACTTCGACTATGGGCAAGCTCTCAATCAAGTTGAAATGTTGCATGTAGATTATTTGCATGAACAAGGTTTCACGGGTGAAGGCATTCTTATAGCTATTCTCGATGCTGGTTTTCCGAATGTGGAAACAAACGATGGTTTCGACCGCATGCGCAACAACGGTAATTTATTGGACGGATATGATTTTGTGGACAGCAACCCAAACGAATTTGCCTTTGCCGGCAGTTCCCATGGCGCAAAAGTGCTAAGCTGCATCACGGGTTTTGTAACCAATGACTACGCAGGAACTGCACCCGACGCGAGTGCGATTTTGTTCCGAACAGAAGATGTTGAAAGCGAAATGCCAATTGAAATGGCCTATTGGGTGGAAGCCGCAGAACGTGCCGATAGCCTTGGCGTGTATGTGGTGAACACCTCGCTTGGCTACAATAATTTCGACAATTCAAATTATAGTTTTCAAACTTCCGATATGGATGGCCAAACTGCTTTTATTTCCAAGGGAGCAAACATTGCTTTTGAAAAAGGTATGCTAATGGTCTGTTCCGCAGGGAATTCCGGCAATGACGCCTGGGAAATAATTACAGCCCCTGGTGATGCTCCCGGGGCATTTACAATTGGCGCCGTTGATCCGGATGGAAATTATGCGGCCTTCAGTTCACGCGGACCAACCGCCGACGGCCGCGTAAAACCCGATGTGGTTGCTCAAGGAGCTCCAGCCGCCGTGATCACCACTTTTGGTAATGTTTCGTTCTCAAACGGAACATCCTTTAGTTCTCCGATTATGGCAGGAGCTATTGCCAGTTTGTGGCAGGCAGATCCAAGTAAAACCAATGCCGAAATCATGCAACTGGTTAGAGAATCTTCATCGCAATTTGAGAATCCGGATATATTTTTGGGTTATGGAATTCCCAATTTTCAAATTGCATTGGAAAATCTTTCCATGGACAAAAATATTTTGAACAATGTTGTTTCAATTTATCCCAACCCGGTAGAGAATGTATTGTTTGTTGATTTTTCGAAGAAAAAAACGACGGCCAACATCGAAGTGTTTTCGCTTTTGGGAAAAAGGATTTTAAAATCCGTAGTTCACAAAAACAAACCGGAAATAGATTTATCAAATTTGATGTCGGGTATTTATTTGTTGAAAATTACTTCAAAGGAAAACAGTTCTACTTTTAAAATCGTAAAAAAATAGGACTCATTCCATACGCATTATAGGAAATCCGATATACTGGATCCGTTATATCAACCTCATTTTCTTCCAACCGCTAAAATTCCTTTAAATTTCAAATATGAACCCAAATCGAATCACAAAACTTTTCAATATCGAATATCCGATAATCCAAGCAGGAATGATCTGGGCCAGTGGTTGGAAATTGGCCAGTGCGGCCAGCAATGCCGGTGCATTGGGAATAATTGGTTCGGGTTCCATGTATCCCGAAATTCTGCGCGAACACATTCAAAAATGTAAAAACGCAACCTCAAAACCCTTTGCAGTAAATGTGCCGCTTTTATATCCGAACATTGAAGACCATATCAAAATCATACTAGAAGAAGGTGTGGAAATTGTTTTTACATCGGCCGGAAATCCAAAAACATATACTTCTCGATTAAAAGAAAATGGAATAAAAGTAGTTCATGTTGTAAGCAGCGTGAAATTTGCGCTCAAAGCGGAAGCTGCTGGCGTGGATGCCGTTGTAGCCGAAGGATTCGAGGCAGGAGGCCACAATGGCCGAGAAGAAACCACCACCTTCACCTTGATTCCCATGGTAAAAGAAAAATTAAGTATTCCCTTGATCGCCGCAGGTGGAATCGCCACCGGTCGTGGGATGCTCGCCGCCATGGTTTTGGGTGCCGATGCGGTGCAAATGGGCAGTAGGTTTGTTGCCACACCGGAAGCTTCTTCCCATATAAATTTTAAGAATCTTGTTATTTCTGTCGAAGAAGGTCAAACACAATTGACTTTGAAAGAGTTAGCGCCGGTGAGAATGATTAAAAATAAATTTTACGATCAAATAACCGAATTGTACAAAAAAGGACCTTCAAAAGAAGAACTTCAAAACTTACTCGGCCGCGCACGCGCAAAAAAAGGAATGTTCGAAGGCGATTTGGAGGAAGGCGAGTTGGAAATTGGACAAATCAGCGGACTTATTCGCGAAATAAAGCCGGCTGCTGAAATTGTAAGAGAAGTTTGGAATGAATTCTTGGAAGCGAAAAAAGCGGTGGCCAATATGTGATTTCAAAATAATTACTTAAGGTTTTCAGTTTTATTTCGTGATAGAAAATCCCTGAACTGAAATGGAAAAAAGTATGGAAATCACTGAAATCCTATTCCTCCAGAACCATTAATTCAATATACGAATCGCCAAAAACACTGTGGGTTTGCTTTTGGTAATCATTTTCCGTTGCCAGAAAAATATTGGGCACATACGTTTGCGGATTCAAATTGATCAATGGAAACCATGAACTTTGAATTTGAATTTGAAGTTTATGTCCTTTTTTGAAAGTGTGGTGCACATCTTGCAATTTCACTTCAACTTCGGTCTTTTTGTTGGGCTTCATTGGTTCCGGGTGCTCAAAACTATTTCGAAATCTCGCCGGCATCACTTCACTTCGAACCATCAAATGGTAATTGCCCATGTGCAAACCTTTTCGGGTTTCCGGATAGTCTTCTGCATCGGGCGGATACACATCAATAAGTTTCACAATCCAATCTGCATCGCTGCCTGTTGTGGCCACTTTTAAATTTGCAATTATTTCACCTGTCAAGGTCATATCTTCCTCCAAAACTTCGGTTTCAAAAACCAAAACATCAGGACGTCTTGCAGCAAATCGCTGATCGCCAGTCATATATTCCCGGGGGGTGAAAACCACTTCTTTATCAATATTTAGATATGGAACTGGTTTGTTCGGGTCACTTACGAATTTTTGAACTGTTTCAGCTTTTGGTTCCGTGGCAAATTTTTCATTGTCACCTAAATAGAATTTCTTTTTCTTGGCGTTTTTTGGCGGCCATTCCGAATAAGATTTCCATTCGCGGGTTCCGGTGTCGTACATTTTTGCTTCCGGAAGATCCATTTTTTCTCCTTTTAAAAAATGATTGAAAAAAGGAGTGACCACATTCTTTTGAAAATCACGGTTGATATAATCGCCAAAATATACATTACCAACGGCTTGACGCTTCACCATTCTGGCCCAATCACCGTGACTCCATGGACCGTACGCTATGGTATTGTAATTGTTGCTTGATTTTTCAATCGTCTGATAAGAGTTGAAGGGGCCGTATAAATCTTCAGCATCGAACAAACCTCCCACAAAAAGCACCGCGGGTTTAATATCCTTTAAATATTGAAGAATGTTTCGTTTTTGCCAAAATTCATCATAATTCGGATGCTCCTTTAATTGCTCCCAAAAGAAATTGTCCGGGTAAATTGAATCCAGTTTACTTATCGGGGTATGATCGAGGAAAAATTGGTATTGATCGTTTCCAGGAAATTCCGGAATTTCAAACCAACGTTCGTTTGCGGGTTTTTCATTTTGATTTCCAAATAAGGAAACAGCTTTAAAATAGCTCAATAAAAAAGCCCCGTTATGGTGAAAATCGTCAAAAAAGAAATCGGAAATACTCGCTTGTGGTGAAGCGGCTTTCAGAGCAGGATGACCGGAAAGCAATGCATAGGTTGTGTAGAATCCGGGATAGGAAATTCCCCAAACACCAACTTTGCCATTATTGTTCTTCACATTCTTCACGAGCCAGTCGATGGTGTCATACGTATCACTGGCTTCGTCGGTTTGGTTTCCCTTTTTATTGGGAATATACGGCCGCATATTGTCGTAATCGCCTTCACTCATCCATCTTCCACGAACATCTTGCACCACAAAAATATTTCCCTGCATCATCAAAAACGGATTTGGGCCTATTCGCCGAGGAAATTTGCTTTCGCCATAGGGCCTGGAACTATAAGGTGTGCGCTTCAAAATCATTGGATAATCTTGAGAAGCATCTTTCGGAGAATAAATGGTGGTGTGCAGTTTAATACCATCGCGCATAACAATGTCCACTTCCTGCTTCGTGTAATGATCGGCGACTTCATAGTTTTCCCAAGATTGCGCGCCGACAACAAAGCTCCAGAATGAAAAAAGAGCGAAGGCAATTATTTTTTTCATGGCTTTTTATTTTGATTATAATTTCCGGTTAAATCGGTTGAAAATAATTTTATGGATTTTGAACCAATCCATCTTGAAAATTTTCCAAACCTTCCATCAACCAATCATGATATTCTTCGGCAGAAGGAGTATAACCTGTTGGCATATTGAGTAAATTCAAATCGCTGTCCAACAAAACATAATAAGGTTGTGAATTATTTTTAAAATTCACGGTCTGAAAAGTTGCCCATTTGTCCCCTATGGTTTCTATTTCTTTCACGTTTCCATCGAGTTTCACATAGTTGAATTGTTCTTCTTCACTCAATTCATTCCTATCATCGACGTATAAAGAGATTAAAATATAGTGATTTTTCAAGGTTTCATGAACTTGCGGATCGCTCCAAACATTTTCTTCCATTTTGCGACAATTCACGCAAGCCCATCCCGTAAAATCAACCATTACCGGTTTATTGGCTTTTCTTGCTGCGGCAATTCCTTTTTCAAAATCATTAAAAGCTGTCAAACCTAACGGTGCTTCATGTTCGGTACTTTCATCGTTATAAAGACTATAAAACATCGGAGGTGGAAAACCGCTTATGAGTTGTAGATTGGCATATTTGGTATTGGTTAATCCGGGAAGCAAATAAAGTACAAACAAAACCGTCAACGCGCCCAATATTTTTCGAATGGGGCTCAATTTGGTTTTGGGCCCGTCATGCGGAAATCGAATGATTCCGAATAAATATAGTGCCAAACCAATTCCCACTGCAATCCAGATTCCGATAAAAACTTCTCGTCTCAGTAGTCCCCATTGGTTCACCAAATCGGCATTGGAAAGGAACTTGAAGGCCAAGCCCAATTCAATAAAACCCAAAACGACTTTTACACTATTTAGCCAGCCTCCACTTTTTGGAAGCGAATTTAACCAATTGGGAAAAAGTGCGAACAAAGCAAATGGCAATGCCAAGGCCAAACCAAAACCACCCATTCCTACGGTTAGTTGCATCGCGCCCCCATCACTAGTCAGAGATCCGCCGAGCAAAGAACCCAAAATTGGGCCGGTACAAGAAAAAGAAACCAGAGCCAATGTAAAAGCCATAAAAAATATACCGATAACGCCCCCGACACTGGTAGCCTTTTCGTCCATTTTATTGCTCCAAGAACTCGGCAAAGTCAATTCGAAATAACCGAAAAACGAAAACGCAAATACCAAGAAAATTACAAAAAAGATAATGTTCAGGGTAGAATTGGTGGAGATATTGTTTAAAATTTCAGGACTAATTGAGTCCAGTAAATGGAAAGGCAAACTCAACAAAAGATAAATGACCAAAATAAAAAAACCATACAAAATTGCGTTCATGGTTCCTTTCTTACGATTTTTCGCCCCTTTTGTAAAAAACGAAACCGTCAGCGGAATCATCGGAAAAACACACGGCGTGAGCAAGGCAATCAGCCCACCAATAAAGCCTAGAAAAAAAATCGTTAAGAATGTTTCCTTTTCTTTGCTTTCCACCACAAAATTGTGTTCCCCTTGCAAATCGAGGATAAGTTCTTTGGTTTTGGCCCTGTCCTTTTCGGTAATTTCCCCGGTAAATCCGCTGGTGACCGCAGCAGCACCATCTTTTGACAGATCAATTGTTAGCGTTTCATTGTCAGGGGGCAAACACATGGTGTCATCACAAACCATAAAGTAAACCTTCACGGTAATTGATTTGCTTTTGTCAAACACTTTTATTTTCTGCCGAAAAATGGCTTCATTTTCAAAAGATTTGAGTTCCGCATCAAAAATAGGACTCATTTCCACTTTGCCTTCCGGTTCGGAAGTTTTTCCGATCAATTGAAAATGGGTGGCGGTGGAATCGAATTCGAAAGCTGTGGGAATCGGTCCCACGGTAACTTCACGCTGTGACGGCAGATGCCAGCCTTCTTCAAGTTGGGCTTTAAAAACAATGGTGAAAATACTGTCATTTTGTGCTTCTACCGAAGCTTCCCAAGTGATGGGGTCGTATATTTGAGATGTTTGTCCGAACTGTGCATGTAAAGCTGAAAGACTAAAAAAAACGATCAGCAATGCAGTGATTTTTTTCATGAAAACACTATTTTTATTTGAAATTCAAACTCTATTTCTTTGACATTATATTGCAGCAATAGTTAAATAAGCTAATGCGAAAATTCCGGTTTCGGAACAAATCGAATTTTCAAAACACCGGAGTTTTTCGAATGGACCCGAAAACGCTCATCGGGGCGATGGCCAACAACCCAAACAACTTTTTCCTCGGATGTCAGCACCCATATTTTCTCTTTTGCAAACAAGGAAAACTTTTCATCTTTCAAGAACCGGCTCAGCTTTTTTTTGCCCTTCATTCCGAAAGGGTAAAAATAATCGCTTTCTTTCCATTTTCTTAATTTTAATGGAAATTTTATCGAATTTTTCTCCACAAAAATCTGATTCATCCCTGTTTTTTCAAATTTCGGGACAATTTTAAATCGTAATTCGCCCAGGGGAAAATCAATATCTTGAAACCCTTCAATCAAAATATCGTTATTTTGTGTTTCTTTGGAAGGATTTGTGGATAAAATTAAGAATCGCCTATTTTTAAGCAAACGATGGGTGGGTGAAAAAATCATCTTACCGGTTTGTGAAGACAACAAGTTGAAAATATCATCCCATGCGGTAAATCCGAAATCTTTCAACAAATAATACAAAACCGCCTTAGGATT
>DASSWN010000185.1:0-10932 GCA_035704905.1 Flavobacteriaceae bacterium | reverse complement strand
GAGTAGGAAAAAGAAAGAAAATATAGCAAATTCCATTATTATTTTTGTTTCTTTATTTTTGGAAAAAAGCTTGAAAAAGGAAATTGCCATTTTTCCAAAGAGAAGTATTCAAAAGTTAATACTGACCCAAATTCTATAATTCTAAAGAGATATATTATTAATTTTAACGTTTCAAAACAAATCAAAAAATGAGCAAAAAAGGAAGGATACAAGACTTACTGGATCATAAACTTTTGGAAGAGCGAAAAGTCTTTTTATGGGGCGGCGTGGACGACAAAAGCGCAAAGCATGTAATTGACAGACTGTTATATTTGGATTCGGAAGGAGACGGCGAAATTCAATTATTCATAAACAGTCCGGGCGGTTATGTTACCGATGGTTTTGCGATGTACGACATCATTCGTTCTTTTCGCAATCCGGTTTCCACAATCTGTACGGGGCTTGCGGCCTCAATGGGCTCCATTTTACTTTCAGCAGGAACCAAAGGACGGCGGTTCATTTATCCACATGCGCGCGTTATGATACACCAACCAAGCGGTGGGGCCCGCGGTCAAGCTTCAAATATTGAAATTCAAGCGCAAGAAATTTTAAAAATAAAGGAATTGAGCGCAAAAATATTGGCCGAAAATTGCGGGCAAACCATCGAAAAAATAATGAAAGATTTTAACCGCGATTTTTGGTTGGATGCCGAGGAATCTATTGCGTACGGAATTGTGGATGGCGTTTATAAAACTGAAAAAAAATGAAATATCCAATAAAACACGAAGAAAACGAAGGTCGCGGTACCTTTTATATGTCCGATGATAACGGCATTGTTTCCGAATTGACTTATGAATTACGGAATGGAACGATGGCAGTGGACCACACCGAAACCAGGGATAATTTGAAAGGTCAGGGTTTGGCTTCACAGGTGCTGGATTTTGTAGTAAATTATGCGCGTGAAAATCGCTTAAAAATTCGCCCTATTTGTCCTTTTGTAAAAACAAAATTCAACGAAATTCCGTCGTACAATGACGTCAGGGCATAAAAAAGAAGTTGAGCTCCGACCAATTTCTTTTCAGTTGGCTTTACCGATTCGCCAACAGGTTTTACGCCAGGGAAAATCTATTGAAGCTTGCTTTTTTTCGGGTGATAAAGCCCATTCAACTTTTCATTTAGGCGCTTTTGAAAAAGAAAAACTCATCGGTATTGTTTCTTTGATGCAAAACCGTAATGAGGGATTTTCAGAAGAAAACCAAATGCAACTTCGAGGAATGGCGGTTTTGCCGGAATACAGAAACAGGAATATCGCCAAAAAATTACTACATGAATCCGAACGAAAATTGAAAGAAAACAAATCGTTCTTTTTATGGTGCAATGCGCGGGAAAATGCCATAGGTTTTTATGAAAAACATGGATTCAAAATTTTTGGCGACAAATTTGAAATCCCGGAAATCGGGCCACATTATGGCATGTACAAACAACTGGAATGAAAGTAAGCCTCCAAAATATTGAAGAAACTTACAAACAATTTGACACAGATAAAAATATGATACAATTCACTCGAACAAAAATAAGTTTCATTTTTATGCTTGCCAGCATACTATTTTTCGGATGCAAGAATGAGGAAGACACCATTTTGGCTACCTCCGAAGAAATAAAAACCACACTTTCAAATGCTGACATTGAATCAGGGAAAAATGTACGCGATTTTTATAACAATCGGGAATACGCAGCCGCTTGGAACAACGAAGAATTTCGGAATTCTTTTTTGTCAGAACTTAAAAAGGCCGATGAAGAAGGACTTTCTTCAAGCAATTATCAGGTTGAAAAATTGCAAAATTCGCTGAAAAAGGTGAATGAACTAAATGAAAAAGAGCGAGTGAAACTCGAACTCACGCTCACCGAAGCGTTTTTTGACTACGCACATGATTTGTATTATGGGAAAACAAATCCCACTAAAATGTATGAAATTTGGGGACTTCAACGCAAAGAAATCAATTTTTCCGAAGCACTCAACAGAGCGGTTGAAAACAATTCAATCACATCAGTTTTGGAAGAGCTGAAACCCCAAACCGAAATATATAAAGACCTAAAGAAATCACTGGCTGAATATCGGCACAAATTAGAGAAAGAAAAATCTTTTCAAAAAATTGCAGAAGGCGATGCCATTGAGCCTGGCGACAAAGATCCGCGAATTCCGGAAATCGCAGCACGATTGAAACAGTTGGGGATTTTAAATGAAAAATATATTTCCCAAGATTCGTTGTACAATGAAGAACTACAAGCGGCTGTAAAAGTTTTTCAGAAACATAAAATCCTTGCAACAGATCAGATTATAGGGAATTCCACTATTGAGCAACTGAATATGGGCCCGCAAGACCGCTACAATCAGATTTTGGTAAACCTTGAGCGTTGGCGCTGGTTTCCACGCGATTTCGGATCTCATTATATTTTGATAAATATACCAAATTATGAACTCGATGTCATTGAAAACGGAAAAATTGTTCGGGTTCATAATGTAATTGCCGGTGATAAAACGCATCACACCCCCATTTTCTCCGATTCCATTCAGTACATTGTTTTGAATCCACAATGGCATATTCCTTCCAGCATCGCTTCACGGGAAATCATTCCTTCCGCGCGAAAAAATTCAAATTATCTTTCGAGCCGAAATATTTATGTAACCAATTCCGAGGGAAAGCGCATCGACCCGTCCAAAATTAATTGGAAGAATGCCGAAAGCTATTCATTTACGCAAGGTTCGGGCGCCGGTAATGCTTTGGGACATGTGAAAATAATCTATCCAAATAAATATGCCATTTACCTCCATGATACGCCGGCCAAAGCAATTTTCGAACAAAATTCACGGGCAGAAAGCCACGGTTGCGTTCGAGTAGAAGATGCCCTAAAGTTGGCAGCCTATCTGTTGAGCGATCAAAAAGATTGGGATATGGAAAAAATACAAGAAACCATTGCCAGCGGAAAAACGGTGAAAATAAAAGTGACACAACCCGTAAAAGTTTATCATCTGTATTGGACCGCGTGGCGGGAAAATGGTGAATCCGTTTTTGCCAATGATGTATATAATTTGGATGACGGTATTTATGAAGCCCTTTCCCGATAAAAACCGATGGGGTTTCTTCTAAATCAATTGGGAATTTTTTACGTATTTTTCAGAAGGAAAATAAATAAAAAAGCAAGACTTGTTTTTTATGGTTTGAATAATTTCTTTGGAAAGCTTCGTCGGAACCGCTGGACAGCCATAGCTTCTTCCTAAACGACCGACCCGGTTCACAAACGCCGGTGTCGCATAATCCGCGCCGTGAACCACAATCGCCCGGCTGCGCGCTTGATCGTTAATTCCTTTTTCCATTCCATCCAAACGCAGAGACAAACCGTGTTTCCCAAAATAAGTTTCGGCGGTGAGGTAAAAACCGAGTGAACTTTTGTGCGATCCGTTTACGTTTGAAAAATTGCGGGCTTCGTTCAATCCAGTATTTCGACCGTGAGCCACAAGCGTGTGGAAAAGAACAATGTTTTTTTCCATATCCAAAATCCACATTCTTTTTTGGGAAGAAGGCAAACTGAAATCAACAATTGTTAAAATATTATTTTCGATTTTTTGCGATTCTGAAAGTTTGTAGTAACCAATCATTGCATTTTGAAAGGCAATCAATGACGGCATATTTGTATTAGTAAGGGTGAAGTCGTTATATAAATTTTCAATTCGTTCTTCCAGACCAATCTCGGGAATTGCTGTTTTTGAGGAAATTACAGTTGAATTTGAAACTATTTCCGAAGAAAATTCGGAAGAAACATCGGCGGAAGTAAAGGCGAAAGACACCAATACACTAAAGAAGGGAAGCAGAATTTTTTTTCGCATAAATAATTTTAAAGGTTTTTATTGCCTTAAATGTTACAAGAATGATACCGAAAAGATTGTTTAAGACATTTTTATGGAATTATTTTTTCCGTTCATTACTCTTTTACTGTCGCAAATCGGTATTTTCAAATGCTTTAAATCCATTTTTCTTGTTGGAAGAAAATAGCATTTGGTTTTCCATTCATCCCTTAAATGCAAATTTTAAGATTTTATTGTGCAAACTTACTATTTCTACAAATGCTTTACCTCAACAATCAGTTTTCCGTTTCCCAGCCTCTTTTCTCCTTGAATAAGATAGCCTGTTCTTTGAAAAACTCGGTTAAATCGAACTCATGGCCTTTTTCCAATAAAGATGGGAAACTTGGATTTTCCGCACAGAAATAAATAAACGAAGCAATATATTTTTCTGGAACACCGCATTCCGAAACAAAAAAATCAATTTCCATGCTGTTCATTCCTTTGTCAACCAGTTGATCCAATTCGGCGTAATCTTTTAAACGTTTCAGTTTTTTCAATCGGCCTGAAATTGCATTCAAAATAAGGTTCAACGGAATTATTCCCGGGCCGCCTGTTGTAGCGGTATATAACCTCCGATCTTCGACACTCAAGCGCGGCGCCGGGGTTGTCAATCCCAAACTATTGTTGTTGAAAAAAGGTTTTACTTCCACCAATTCCGTATCGGACCATAGATTTCCGGAAAGATCTATATTTGAAATGGTGACAGGTTCCAATTCGTTTAGTGCCGGCACCAATTTCACTTGAAACCAACGTTTATCGAAAATTTCTTGGGTTATGCTAATGTATTTGGGTTCATATTGAACGGAAGAAAAAAGCAGCCTATCCCCTACTGCCACAGCAATTTTAAATTCACCTTCCGGATTGTTCACCGTGCCGAGATTTGTGGAAAGATTGATGATGTTGATCTCGGACATGTTCAAAGATGAAAAAATAATGCGTCCTTTTACAATGGTTTCCTCTTGGCAAAAGCCAATATTAAAAGAACAGATCAAGAAAAAAAATAAGAGTTTTTTCATTTGCCGCAAAAAACCATTCAACGGGGAAATATATCGAATTATTTCGTGTTTTTCCGCAATTTGAAAAGATTTCCTTGCTCAATAAGGAATTCAATCAAATCGAGTTCATGCCCGCTTTGCATCATTTCATCATCGAGCCCATTCTTCTTTGCAAAAAATATAAATTCGTTAATGTTTTCTTTTTCGATACCAATATATTCTTGGAAAAATTCATCTTCATACAATTCCCGAACTTTTGTTTCAATATCCTTTCTCGGCGCATTGGAAGAAACATTGTTATTATCGGAATTAAAAATAGCCTTAAAAATATTGACGAAATTCAGACCGTGTTTTAAATAGGGGTCATCCATGGCAATATTCTTCACAGGACGTTGATCGGCAGGTGGATTATACGGCTCATCTGTGATTTCTTCGGAAGTTTTTTCCAAAGGATTCTCAAAAATTTCTACTTTTTGAACATCGACGCTCACATTTCCTGAAAGGTCGTAGGGACGCACAATGACTTCATCCAGTTCGGTAACAGCTTCGCGAACCGTAATGTTCAGGCTTTCGGAATCCAGCACTCCCTTATCAATAATTACAATAAATTTCTGGTATTGCAAAGCCGAAATGGCCAAACTATCGTCCAACTTAACGGCAATTTCAAAATTCCCATCATCATCCGTCACCGCACCACGATTAGAATTTAAGTTGTACACCGTAATTCCGCCCGCTTCCATTCCTTCCGGAACACGAATATTACCTTCGATTTCAGTTCTATCGACTTGTGCGAACAACGGAATAGCCAGCAGCAAACAAATTAAAAATAGAAATTTTTTCATCAGTCCGATTTTTATTTAAAGAAACAAAAAATACAGAATAATGGTTTTAAGTTTTTGTTAAAACATTCTTTCCTAACTTTGAACGAAATAAATTTGAAGCATGAATTGTATTATTGCCAGCACTTCCACATTATATGAAGGAGAATATTTAGCCTATTTGAAGCGACCAGTAGAGCGTCTTTTCAAAAATGCGAGTGAAATTTTATTTATTCCATACGCCCGACCCGGAGGAATTACCCATGAGGAATATACCGCTCATGCCAAAAACGGACTTTCTTTTATTTGCGAAAACGTTGTGGGCTTGCACGAAAAAATAAATCCTGAAGATGCACTGTCGGAAGCGCAAGCAATTTTTGTGGGTGGCGGCAATACTTTTTTACTCGTGAAAGCCTTGCACGAAAAAAGACTGATGACAACTTTGAGAAACACAATTAAAAAAGGAACTCCCTATCTGGGAACCAGTGCCGGAAGCAATATTTGTGGAAAAACCATGCAAACGACGAATGATATGCCCATTGTTTTCCCGCCAAGTTTTGAGACCATGGGAATTTTGCCCTTCAACATCAATGCGCATTATATGGATCCGAACCCTAGCTTGCGGCATAACGGCGAAACCCGCGAAACCCGAATCAAAGAGTTTCACGTTTTTAATGAAACTTCCGTAGTCGGTTTGCGTGAAGGCAGCTGGATTGAGGTTGATGACGATGATATTTTGCTGCGCGGCGTTCACAGCGCCCGAATTTTTGAACCGGGAAAAAAACCGTATGAAATTACGATGAATTGTTCTTTGAAAGGTCTAACTCAATAATTAACTCTGCGATTAGTGATGCCTTCATCCATGCCGAAATCTGCGTGAAATTAAGGATTCTATCACTCCATTTCAATCACTATTTGGTTTTTGGTCACGGTATCCCCTTTTATTACTTTCACTGATTTTACAATGGCATCGCGTGGTGCGACAATGGTGTTTTCCATTTTCATTGCTTCCAAAACAAGCAAATAATCTCCTTCTTTTACGGTATCTCCTTCTTTTACATTCACTGAAAGTATCAGTCCGGGCATGGGTGCCAAAATATCGCTTATCATATTTTCCGCGCCGAGTGAAAGCCCCATTTCTTTTATAAGAATATCCAGTTCATCCGAAATAACGATGTTGTAGGTATTCGAATTAATCTTTACAGAATAGGTTTTTCGGTAGAAGTCACTGCTCGGAATTTCAGCCATTCTGGAGCGATGATCACTCAATAAATGAAATTTTCCAGATGAAAGTTCTTGAACATCCAAAGAGTCGATTTCTTCTCGTGAAAACTGAAATTCAAAAGAATCGTTGGCGGTCAGCTTATATTTTTGGCCCATAGCAGCATTTCAAAAATTTAGATGAAAAAAGTAAAGATAGAAAATTGATTTGAGATTTTCCAATTGATCAAATAAATTTCGATTCCTGGGGTATTTAACGCTAAAAGAAAATTATCTGCCAAGCGCAGTATTTTCAAAAAATTTATTCTTAATAAAATGTCAATTCACAAAATTTTACCTTTATTTATACGCTATAGTTATTGTTTCTTACCTATTTTAGCACAAATCAAAAAAAAGATATTTATGAAAAAGCTAATTTTGACCTGTGGAGCTTTGTTGTTTTGTTTTGGAACTTTATTCGCCCAAAATAATATGAGGGAGCTTCCAGAAACCACACAAGAATTTGTAAAAAAACATTTCCCAAATGAAAAAATCAAAAGTGCCGAGCGCGAAAAAGATTTAATGAATTTTGGAAATGGCGAAATGTACGAAGTTGAATTGGAAAATGGCATTAAAATGGATTTTAACGAAGCCGGCGATTTAACGGAGATAGAAAGTAATGATGGCGTGGCGATTCCAAAAGAAGCACTTCCGGAAACTATTTATTCCTATGTGGAAAAAAATTATCCGGACGCCAAAATCGTCAATTGGGAAGCCGATACCAACGATCAAGAAGTGGAACTTTCCGATGGCACCGACTTGGAATTTGACACAAACGGAAAATTCATGAAAGTGGATTAAATTAGGTTTATTAAAGCGAAAAAAGCTGTCCGATGCGACAGCTTTTTTTTTGTTTTATGGTTTGTTAGCGAATAAAAACCGGTTCAGTTTCTTTTTGGGTTTCCTTCTCGCTGAAAGCATAATCGTCGATATTGAAATTTTTCAAATCTTCCAACGAACCGCTGTCCGTATCCAAAATATATCGCGCCATGGAACCGCGCGCCTTTTTTGCGAAGAAACTAATCATTTTTAATTCGCCGTGCTTAAAATCTTTGAAAACAGGGGAAATCACTTTGGAATTTATTTTATTAAAATCCACAGCCCTAGAATATTCGTGACTGGCCAAGTTAATTAGCAATTCGCCTTCTTCAAGTTCCTCATTTAATAAATCGGTAATGGTTTTGCGCCACAGTTCGAATAAATCTTTTTTCCGTTGCACCGGAAGATTGGTTCCCATTTCCAACCGGTATGGTTGAATTAAATCCAAAGGCCGTAAAATTCCGTATAATCCCGAAAGTATCCGCAGACTCTGTTGGGCTTGATCCAGTTTTTCCAAGGAAATGGAATAAGCGTCCAAACCGGCATAAACATCTCCGGCAAATAAATACATCGCCGGCCTAGAATTTTGGTGGGTATGTTCTTCTTCAAATTCTTGGTTTCGCTGGTAATTGAGTTGTGCCAATTTGGGGCTTATTCCCATTAAATTTGAAAGCTTGTTTGCAGAAAAACGCGCCAGTTTCTTGTGGATTTTGTTGGTGGTTTCTAAAAACCGAGGCTGGGTTCCGCGTTTTGTTGGCAGTTCGGAAAACAAATCCAATGATTTTGCTGGAGAAAGCAGAATTTTGGTCATCTGGAATGAATTAGTTGTATTGTCAAAGTAGTCGTAAGTCCCAAGTTAATCGGTGGTAAGTTGAATTCAAAAATTTTAAAACTGATTTCGCGAATAGCCGCGCCATTTCTCAATACAAGCTTGCATATCGTCTGGAATAGGAGAATCGAAGGCCATCCATTCATTAGTTTTCGGATGCACAAATCCCAATGTTTTTGCGTGCAAAGCTTGTCGTGGCAAAATTTTGAAACAATTATCAACAAATTGTTTGTATTTGGTAAAAGTGGTTCCCTTCAAAATTTTATCGCCTCCATAGCGCTCGTCATTGAAAAGTGTGTGCCCAATATATTTCAGATGTACGCGTATTTGGTGCGTTCGTCCCGTTTCCAATTGACACGAAACCAGGGTTACGTAGCCAAATCGTTCCAATACCTTAAACCGGGTGATTGCGGGTTTACCAATTTCCGCATGTTCGCCTTCATAAACCATATTCTGAAGGCGGTTTTTTGGATGTCGCCCGATATTTCCTTCAATAATACCCTCGTTTTCCTCAATATTTCCCCAAACCAATGCCACATATTCGCGTTGACTTGACTTGTTGAAAAATTGCTTTGCCAAATGCGTCATCGCCGTTTCGGTTTTTGCGATTACCAACAAACCACTGGTGTCTTTGTCGATGCGATGAACCAAACCCGGCCGATCGCTGGAATTGTTCGGCAGATTGTCGAAATGATAAATCAAGGCGTTGATCAACGTCCCGGAATAATTTCCATGGCCCGGATGAACCACCATTCCGGGCGGTTTGTTGATAACCAAAACCGTATCATCTTCAAAAACAATATCGATTGGAATATTTTCAGGAGTAAGCAGAAATTCGTGTGGCGGATGGGTAAACATCACCTTCACTTCATCATTGGCCTTTACTTTGTAGTTTTGTTTAACAGATTCCCCGTTAACGAAAATATTGCCATTTTTTGCGGCCTGTTGAATTTTGTTTCGCGTAGCATTTTCAATGAAATTCATCAAAAACTTATCCACCCGCAAGGGTTCCTGCCCTTTTCCTGCCGTGAAACTATGATGTTCGTATAAATCGTCGTTTCCTTCAAAATTTTCTTCTGCCTCTTTCATTCTTCGTCTTCTATCACCGTTTCAGGCTCAGGGTTGGAAATTTGGGAGCGATAATTCAGCGAGCCATCGCCCAAAACCAAATCAATGACCGCGGTCTTTTTCAATCGGTCGCCGAATTCTACCAATTCCCCCTTATGACGAAGTTCCAAAACGGCATCTTTTGCCATATCGGGCTTGTAAGTTATATCGCCTATTTTAAAGCCCATCGAAACCAATGTGGCTTCTACTTGACGCCTGGTGTGGGTAATTAAATCCGGGATTTCGATTTTCGGATAATTTGACGGATTTAAGGTTAGATAAATCATGCGGTTTTCCTTTACAAAATCACCTCCCCTCGGTGCTTGATCGATAACGGAATATGGCGGATAATCAGGGTTATACTTTGAAGAATCGATAACTTCCCAACGCAAATCCAATTCTTTCAACTTGGTATCTACTTGACTCAATTCCAATTTTGAAAGATCAGGAACTTCAATTCGTTGTTCGTGATTTGTATAGCTTTCCAACCACTGAAAAGTCAGGAAAACAAGCAATAAAAAAACCAGAATAGCGATTCCAATTTGAATGAAAAATGTTTTGCTGGTTAAAAATTTCAACATGCTCATGGGCAAAATATTGGTCGCAAAGATATAAAAATAGGAGATAGTATTGTGGCGGCCAAAATTAAATGATATTTTTGATCATCCTTAAAAAGGCAACCAATTTGGAAAACGGATCGTCCATGAAAAAGAAAATTGCCATCGCTATGGGAGGCTATTCCAGCGAATACGAAATTTCGATCAAAAGCGGAAATTTGGTGTATGCCCATTTAAGTTGTGAAAAGTATTCTGTTTTTCGGGCACTTATATTAAAAGATGAATGGGTTGTTTTGGATGAAACAGATCGGAAATTTCCGATTGATAAATCCGATTTTTCTATCAAAATCGGCAATGAAAAAGTACGCTTCGACTGCGTTTTCAATACAATTCACGGAACTCCCGGCGAAGACGGACTTTTTCAGGCTTATCTCGAAACCATCGGGGTTCCACAAACGGCTTGCGATTATTACCAAGCGGCGCTCACCTTCAACAAGCGCGATTGCATCAGTGTTTTGCGCGGATTTGGCATTCCGACCGCCACCAATTATTTCCTTTCCAAAGGCGACCCCATTTATCCGGATAAAATCATTGAAACAGTCGGTTTGCCATGTTTTGTAAAAGCCAATAAAGCAGGAAGTAGTTTTGGCGTTTCCAAAGTAAA
>DASSWN010000055.1:0-21241 GCA_035704905.1 Flavobacteriaceae bacterium | reverse complement strand
GCCGGCAGCCGTGTCCCATTCCATAGTTGGTGCAAAGCGTGGGTAACAATCGGCCTTTCCTTCGGCCACCATGCACAGTTTTAAGGAACTTCCTTTGGAAATGCTGTTCACTTTGCCATGCTTATTTTCCAATTCTCGAATATATTCTTCGGTTTCGGGGGAAAGATGCGATTTGCTCGCCACTACCGTAAAGATTTCTTTTGAATTTTTTATTGGAAGTTTCACGGATTCGTTTTTCAATTTTTCCAAACCTGAAAAGCCTTCTATATTGCTTCCCTTAAAAGAACCGTCTTCTTTATCTGCAAAATAAAGTTCGTTCAAGGCCGGAACATAAATTACGCCCAAAACCGGAATTTGGTTTTCCACCAGCGCAATATTCACGGTGAATTCACCATTCTTTTTGATGAATTCTTTGGTGCCATCAATGGGATCGACGATCCAAAGCTGTTTCCAATTTTTGCGCTCATTGTACGGAATTCCTTTTCCTTCTTCGGAAAGAACCGGAATTTCAGTTTTCTCTAAATAAGACATAATAATCTCGTGAGAAGCCAAATCGGCTTTTGTGAGTGGCGAACTATCACCTTTGAAATCGACTTCGAAATCTTCGTTATTGTAAATTTCCATAATTCGTTTTCCCGCCTCCAGAGAAGCCTTTATCGCTGTTTCAAGTAACGTCATATTTTTTCGATGAGTGAATGAGTGAATAGGTGAATAAGTGAATTTGTGATCTCGTTTTGTAACTAATCAGTGTGCGTAAGTGTTTGTTTCACAAGGATTAAAATAACCGCAAAGGACAAAGAAAATACACAGAGAACGCAAAGAACTGAAAATTAACGATCTAATGCTTTGTAACCTTTGTGCTAAACTTTGCGCTCTTTGTGGTTAAAAAACTTGTATTCATACTATTAAATGAAATTAATGTAAACGGATTAGTTACCTTGTTTTCAATTTTGACAATTACAACAAAAATTCATAATTCTTAATGCTTATGGTTTAAAGCCTACAGCTCTTTTCCATAAAATTCGAAAACTTCATTTCCGATCTTCTCTTGTTCCATTTCCGACAGTCCATAAAAGAAAGGAAGTCGAAGCAAACAATCGGCGTAACAATCGGTGTTTTTCAGTTCGCGTCCGTCATGATTGGTTTCATAAAACGGACTTTTGTGAAGCGGCAAGTAATGGAAAACCGCTTGGATTCCTTTAGAATGCAAATGAGTCAACAGGCTATCCCTTTCGTCCTTATTCTTGCAAACCAAATAATACATGTTCGCATTGTTGGACGCATAATGCGGAATGAAAGGCAACTGAACGCCATATTCTTTGTCCAACACATCACGAAATTGCTCATCATAACCATCCCAAACTTTATGTCTTTTTTGTTGAATTTCCTCCAAAGATTCAATTTGTCCGAACAAAATTGCCGCAAGTATATCGGAAGGTAAAAATGAACTTCCCATATCCAGCCATTGATACGAGGAAACTTCCCCACGGGAAAAAGCGGCTCGATTGGTGCCCTTTTCCCAGATGACTTCGGCGCGGGCTTTAAATTTTGGATCATTGACCACCAACATTCCGCCTTCGCCCGAAATAATATTCTTGGTTTCATGGAACGAAAAAGCAGAAAGATTGCCCATGCTTCCCAAGGCATTCTTTTTCCCATTTCTATCGGTATAAAATGCATCAATGGCTTGGGCACTATCTTCCACGACAAAAAGATTGTGTTTTTTTGCCAAACACATAATCTTGTCCATATCGCAGGCAATTCCCGCATAATGCACTGGAACAATTGCTTTGGTTTTGGCTGTGATCAAGTCTTCCAATTTATCTTCGTCCAACCCGGGATGATCGCTCCGACTATCGGCAAAAACAATTTTTGCGCCCCGCAACACAAAAGCATTCGCCGTCGATACAAAAGTGTAGGAAGGTACTATTACCTCATCGCCGGGCTGAATGTCGAGCAAAATCGCGGACATTTCCAAGGCATCGGTGCAGGAGGTTGTGAGGAAGCATTTTCCAAACCCGAATTGCTGTTCCAAAATTTCATGGCACTTCACGGTATATTTTCCATTGCCAGAAATTTTACCAGTGGAAACCGCATCGAAAATATAGGACGCTTCTTTGCCGGTAAAATGGGGTTTGTTGAATGGGATCATTGTTGTTGGCTGTAGGCTTTAGGCTGTAGGCCAAATTAGTAATAAAAAACCGATCGTTACATTTCCAGTTTAGTTCATATCGCTTACGGCTTATTGCTTACCGCCTATAGCTTTCTCACCCAACCAACTTCTTGCTTAAATTATACAATTTCATTTTTACTTCGTTTACCTCGCTATTCAGTTCTTGGAGCTTTTCTTCATCAATAAAACCAAGATCTTTGGCGAGTATAAAAAAATATTCCAATTCATGTGCAGAACCAAGGGCAATTTGTAGAAACTTATTGAAATCCCTGTCCGATCAGCGTCCACAACCTTCACTAAAATTTGAGGGAATGGAATAAGCTGCCCGTTGCATTTGGGAAATAATCTGATATTTTTCAGAAGCTGGAAAAGTTGCGGTTAAATTATAAACCTGAAGCACTAGTTCATGGCTTAATCTCCAAACATCGTATTTTTTGAAATTCCTCATAGAAAGCTATATGCTATAGGCTGTAGGCTGTAGGCCAAACTAGTAATAAGAGTTCGATCGTTACATTTTACATTCCCAGTTTAGTTTATATCGCTTACGGCTTATTGCATACTGCTTATAGCTTACAGCTTCCATCAAAAATACCCTTGCTTTTTTCTGTCTTCCATGGCGGTTTCGCTGCGTTTGTCGTCGGAGCGGTTGCCGCGTTCGGTTTGTCGCATCGAAGAAACTTCCAGTGCGATTTTTTCCAGGGTGTCGGCATCCGACTCTATTCCACCGGTAATGGTAATGTCGCCCAAAGTACGGAACCGAATTCGTTTTGTGACCACTTCTTCTCCGTCTTCCAATTTTAAGAATTCAGAATTGGGTATCCAAGAGCCATTTCTGCGAACCACTTCGCGTTCGTGCGCAAAATACAAAGAAGGAATGCTGATATTTTCCTTTTTCAAATAATTCCAAACATCCATTTCGGTGAAATTACTGATTGGAAAAGCTCGAAAATGTTCTCCTTCAAAATATTTTCCATTGAGCAAATTCCATAATTCGGGACGTTGGTTTTTGGGATCCCACTGACCGAAATCATCGCGATGCGAGAAAAAACGTTCTTTTGCCCGTGCTTTTTCTTCATCCCTTCGTCCACCACCAATGGCGCAATCGACTTTGTTGCTTTCGATAGCATCCAAAAGTGTGGTAATTTGCAACGCATTTCGAGTTGCATTTTTCCCTTTTTCTTCTGTCACACGGCCTTCGTCAATAGATTTTTGAACCGAGCCCACTAAGAGTTCCACGCCAAATTCTTTCACAAGATCATCGCGAAATTGCATGGTTTCCGGAAAATTATGCCCGGTATCGACATGCATTAGTGGGAAAGGAATTTTACTCGGATAAAAAGCTTTTTTGGCAAGATGTGCGACTAAAATAGAATCTTTTCCCCCGGAAAAAAGGATGACAGGATTTTGAAACTGTGCCCAGACTTCTCGTAATATAAAAATGGCTTCCGATTCTAGTTCGTCCAGATAATTCAGATAATACTTATTCATGGTTTTGGTTTAATTCGGTTGTTTAAAAAAATAGTGGGCTACACAATCATTCCGGCAGCCACGGTGTTTTTGGTTGCTTCATCAATAAGAATAAGACTGCCGGTATTCCTATTATCGCGGTACGGATCAATCATCAATTGCTGGGTAGTTCTAATTTTTACTCGTGCAATATCGTTCATTGACAAATCTTTATTTTCTATTCGGTCATAGGTATTGATATCAACTTTATAAACCACATCTTTTATCATGGCCGTTTGCTCATTGGAAGTGTGCATCAAGGTATATTTTGCGCGCGGTTTTGCAGGGGCATCGCCTAACCAGCACAACATAACATCGAATTCCTGAACTGCTTCGGGCTGGTTGTTCCTCCGTACGATCATATCGCCACGGCTGATATCAAATTCGTCTTCCAAGGTCATGGAAATGGACATGGGCGCAAATGCTTCCTCAATCTCTTTCTCGCCGGCATTCATGGATTTTATTTTGGAGGTAAATCCGGAAGGAAGAATGGTCACCTCATCGCCAACGCGGTAAATTCCACTGGCCACCCTTCCTGCATAGCCTCGGTAGTCGATGAATCCAGATCGTTGCGGCCGCAATACGGTTTGTACTGCAAAACGTGCATCGATTTTATTAATGTCGCTACTTATATGCAATGTTTCCAATTCGTGCAACATGGGCGCACCTTGAAACCAGTCCATATTTGTGGAACGATTCACCACATTGTCGCCCTTCAAAGCGCTGATGGGGATGAATCGAATATCTTTAATGAGCAATTTTGAGGAAATTTCTTCAAATTGACCCAAAATATTGGTGTAAACTTCTTCTGAATAATCGACCAAATCCATTTTGTTGACGCATACGATCAAATGGGGAATGTTCAACAAAGAAGCAATGTAGGCATGACGCTTGGTTTGTTCGATAACTCCTTTTCGGGCATCGATTAGAATCACGGCGGCATTGGCGGTGGAAGCGCCCGTTACCATATTTCGAGTATATTGAATATGGCCCGGCGTATCGGCAATAATAAATTTACGTTTTGGCGTGGTGAAATACCGATAGGCGACATCAATGGTGATACCTTGTTCGCGTTCGTCGCGAAGACCATCGGTGAACATGGCCAAATCAAGATTTTCATGTCCTTTTCTTTTGCTTGTGCTTTCAATAGCTTCCAGTTGATCTTCAAAAATAGACTTGGAATCGTACAAAAGTCGGCCAATGAGCGTGCTTTTTCCATCATCGACGCTACCAGCGGTTGTGAATCTTAAAAGTTGGTTGTTGTTTATTTCCATTATACGAATTTTGAATTTTTAGTTTTGAATTTTTAGTTTTTTGATTCGGGAAATAGGTTGATTGGTGATTGGGTAAATTTGATCCAACATGTTGGCATTTAGTTCTATTCTCTCCTTCTCCCGGTCTTATTCACCTCATTCACTTTTATTGTGAATTTGTGAATAATTAATTTGTGAATACGCGATTATGAATATGGAAACATTCACTCATTCGCTTATTCACCCATTCATTCACAAAATCAATCTTTCTTCTATTTCCTTTATAACCTTTCCAACGGATTCCTCAATACTTTCTTTTCCTGAAAAAACTTCTACATCAGGATTTGTTGGTGGCTCGTAAGGAGCGCTAATCCCCGTAAAATTTGGGATTTTCCCTTCGCGGGCTTTTTTGTACAAACCTTTCACATCGCGGGCTTCACATTCTTCGATGCTCGCGTTGACAAATATCTCAATAAAATCTTGTTTTCCAACTATATTCGCAATTTTCAACCGGTCTTTTTCCAGCGGGGAAACAAAAGCGGCAAGGGTAATCGTTCCCGCATCAACCAATAATTTGGCAATTTCGGCAATTCGGCGTAAATTTTCACTACGTCCCTCAGGCGTGAAATCCAGATCTGCATTGATCCCCTGCCGAATATTATCGCCATCAAGCACATACGTTTTCATTCCTTTCTTATGCAATTCCACCTCCACCAAATTGGCCAAAGTGGATTTCCCCGAACCGGATAATCCTGTGAACCAAACTAAACATGACCGGTGCCCGTTTTTTTGGTTCCGATCTGTGCGCGAAATTTGATAATATTGTTTTACAGTGTTTGTTGACATAATATCAGGTGATTGGGTGATCGGTGATTTAGTGATCGGTGATTTTTATGAATAAAAATCATCATTATTCAAAATTCAAAACTAAAAATTTAAAATTTAAAGATACAGCCAAGAAATGACCGTTACGGCCACACCCATGACAATGAGCGTTACGGGAAAACCTGTTTTGGTGTAATCTGAAAATTTGTAACCTCCGGCGCCCATCACCATCAAATTTGTTTGATAACCAATTGGGGTCATAAAAGATGCCGAAGCAGCAACGGCAATTGCAATCGCAGCGGCTCGAACCGGAATTCCCACATGATCCGCAATGGCAATTGCCAGCGGAAACATCAAAACGGCAGCGGCATTGTTCGTAATAAATTCGGTGAACAAATTCGTCAAAAAATACAGCAACAACAAAAACAAAATTGGATGCATGCTTTGAACCGATCCAAAAAGTGTATCGGCAATGCCTTCAGCCAAACCGCTTGTTTCTACCGCAGTTCCGATACCGATTGCCGTGGCAATAACCACCAAAATTGGTAAATGGACCGCATTAATCAGTTGTTCTTTATGAACGCAACCGGTCACCAACATAAAAATGGCGGCCAAAAGCGCAGCCGTCACCATGGGAAGCAAACCAATTCCCACAACTACCAACATCAAAAAAATAATTCCCAAAGCAATTTTGCTCTTACCGCTATAATTCCGAAGGCCGTCCCCTATTTTGCGAACCAAGTAAAAATATTGGTTGTTATTCCCGTAATATTGATCGAAACCGGATTTAGCTTCAATAAGCAACAAATCCCCCGCTTTGAGCGGTGTATTTCCAACCGCGCCATGGATTTGTTCCACTTTCCGCTGAATTGCCAAAACCACTCCTTTAAAGCGTTCGCGAAATTCGAGTTCTTTTAGGGTTTTCCCGATCAAGGGTGAACTGTCTGAAATCACGGCTTCATACAAGGGCAAAGGCTCCGCAGTTTTTCCGCCGGGAACCGCTGGCAACAAACCCTTAGTTGATGCTACGGCGTGCACATCGGTATACGAACCCCGAAAAGTAAGAATGTCTTTTCCTTCAATAATGAATCCTGGGCCAACTGCAATGAGGTGTTTTCCGCGTTGCACATGAATTAAAAAAACCGATTCAAGAGCCCGAAGGCCGGCTTCTTCAATTGTTTTCCCTCCAAAAGGTGAATTTTCCGGCACTTTATAATCGAACTGATATGCTTCGGTAAAATTTGCATCTTCGGAATTATCGGCCACCACATCGCGATCAGGCATCATTTTGAAACCTGCTATCATAAACCAAGCAAAAACCAGGATCACCGCGGGTATACCGATCCAACTTAATTCGAACAAGCCCATAGGCTCCATGCCCGTTTCGACCATCATTCCGGAAACCAGAATGTTTGTGGAAGTTCCGATAAGTGTGCACATTCCACCTACGATGGCCGCGTATGATAGCGGAATCAGTAATTTCGAAAAAGCGATTCCCTTTTTATCGGCCCAAGCCTGTACGTGGGGAATCAGCATCGCCACGATCGGCGTATTGTTCAAAAATGCCGAAAGAGCCATTGTCGCGGCCATCATTTTTCCGCCTACTTTATGAAGTCCGTCACGCTGCCTGAAAATCACCAAATCGATGAATGCCAAGGCTCCTGTTTGTTGCACTCCGGTGGCGACGACGAAAAGCGCGGCCACGGTAAATACCGCTTCATTCGCAAAACCCGAAAGTGCCAATCCCGGCTCCAATACCCCCGTAACCAGCAAAAGCATTAATGCGGCAATAAACAGCAAATGTGGCCGTGCCAAATCTTTTAGCAATGCCAGCAAAAGCAAGACAACGGTGGATGCTGTAATTATGAGATCGAAGTTCATCGCGTTCGATTATAAATTTGCGTTAACTTCGTATATTTCATTCAAAATAATTTGTTCGTGTTTCAAACCGAATTTTATTCCTTCTTTTGGGAAGTTTGACCAGAAAATCTTTTCAGGGTTTTGAACCCTGAAAGGGTTACAAATTGCAGCCTATAATTTCCCATCGACATTCCCGTCTTTTAAAATCCCTTTTACATCATATAAAACCGATTTTTCATTTTTTAAAGCGGAAAAATCCAAATCCATAAATTCATTGTGTGCCACGCCCAGCACTATGGCGTCAAATTTTTTAGCAGGTAGTTCTTTGGATGAAACCAAACCATATTCATGATTCACTTCATTCGGATTTGCCCACGGGTCACACAAAGTTATTTTCAATCCATATTCTCGCAAAGCACGGTGCATATCAATAATTTTCGTATTTCGGATATCGGGGCAATTTTCTTTGAAAGTTATTCCCAACAAAAGCAATTCGGCATTTTTTATAGGAATTTCTTTTCGGATCATCAATTTTACAATTTCAGAGGCGACATATTCTCCCATACTGTCGTTCAAGCGGCGCCCTGCCAAAATAATTTCGGGATGGTAACCGACCTCTTGTGCTTTTTGGGAAAGATAATACGGATCGACGCCAATGCAATGGCCCCCAACCAGCCCCGGACGAAAAGGAAGAAAATTCCATTTTGTTCCCGCAGCTTCCAAAACCGCATGCGTATCTATTTCCATTCGATTAAAAATTTTTGCCAACTCGTTCACAAAAGCAATATTGATGTCGCGTTGTGAATTCTCAATAACTTTGGCTGCCTCGGCTACTTTAATCGTTGGTGCCAAATGCGTTCCGGCAGATATGACGCTTTTATATAAATTGTTCACCAATTCCCCAATTTCGAGGGTGGAACCGGAAGTAACTTTCAAAATTTTCTCAACGGTATGTTCCTTATCGCCCGGATTGATTCGTTCGGGGGAATAACCGGCATAGAAATCTTCATTGAATTTCAATCCACTGATTTTTTCCAAAACAGGCACACATTCTTCCTCGGTGGCTCCCGGATAAACGGTGGATTCATAAATCACAATATCGCATTTCTTTAAAACCTTTCCGACCGTTTCGCTTGCTTTTCGTAACGGCGTCAAATCAGGACGGTTGTTTTTGTCAACTGGTGTGGGAACGGTAATAATATAAATGTTACAATTTGCGATATCATCCAAATTAGAGGAACAAAACAAACCGGTTGCGGGTTGCAGATCGACATTGGTGGAATGGGACGAGACTGGTTGACTGACGGCTGATCCGACCAAAACAGCCTGTAATATTTCATCTTCCACTTCCAGCGTACTATCATGACCGGAATTGAGTTCGTCAATCCGCTCTTGATTAATGTCGAAACCGATGACCTGATATTTTGTGGCAAAAAGCCGCGCCAACGGAAGACCGACATAACCGAGGCCGATGATGGCAATTTTTTGCGACTGGGTGCCACGGTGATGGAGAGAAGGAGTGACGGAGCGACTGGATGATGTGTTATTTTTCATAATTTTATAATGTCCATTTTTCGGGATTTCTAATTATTTTGATCAACATACCTATAATATGATCATATTTACCGAATATTCTTTTGTGATTTTCTTCTTCTATATAGTTACATGCAAATGCATAATCGAGCCAATTTGCGTTTCCCTTGCTTCCCCTTCCGAATCAGTGAGCTTGTTGACAAAAGATTTGGGATAACGGCGTTTCCCCCATGCTTCTGCAATATTTCCAGAAACGGATCGGGAAGAACGCCTTATCTGGTCGGTCAGTGAATATTTTTCTTCCGTGGGAAAAAATTGTGAAAGTCGAAAAATTTCCATTCCAGTTTCAAATGAAATTTGATATGCATGCCCTCGTCATAACGCCACACGTTCACCCCGTCTCCAATTCTCCCTGTCGCAACGTTTCCTTCACAAATTCCCCCAATACCACTTCACGGCTTCTTTCAATCCGTGGTCAATTTTATGGGAAGGAGTGTAATTCAGCAGCCGTTCTGCTTTTTCAATACTCGCCAATGAATGCGGAATATCGCCTGCGCGATTAGGGCCATGTTTTACCTCAATTTCTGCTATTTTTGGATCATATTCTGATAAATATTCCTTTAAATAATCCACCAATTCGTTCAAGGTCGTACGATCACCAACCGCGGTATTATAAACGGTGTTTATCGCTTCGGGATTTTCGGCGAGCATCGCCAGTTCGTTCATTTGAACAACATTGTCGATATACGTGAAATCACGGGAAAAATCGCCTTTTCCATTAATGATTGGCGATTCGTGTTTCATAAGTTGCATCACGAATTTGGGAATCACAGCCGCATAAGCGCCGTTTGGGTCTTGACGTCTTCCAAAAACATTGAAATAGCGCAGCCCAATGGTTTCCAAGCCATAAATGTCACTAAAAACCCCGGCATACAATTCATTCACATACTTCGTAATCGCATAGGGCGACAAGGGTTTCCCAATCTTGTCCTCCACTTTTGGAAGTTCTTCGGAATCGCCGTACGTAGAAGAACTTGCGGCATAAATGAACCGTTTCACCTTTTCATCACGGGCGGCAACGAGCATATTCAAAAATCCGGAAACATTCGTTTCATTGCTGGTAATGGGGTCGTTTATTGAACGCGGAACGGAGCCCAGCGCGGCTTCATGCAAAACATATTTTGCATCTTTTACCGCTCTTTTGCACGTATCCAAATCGCGAATATCGCCTTCGATCAAACGAAAATTTTCATTTTTAAGAAAGGGCTCGATATTGTGATAAAATCCGGTAGAAAAATTATCCAAACAAGTTATCTGGTCGCCTTTTTCTAGAAAGTGTTCACATAAATTGGAACCAATAAATCCGGCACCACCGGTAATCACTATTTTTGTTTTCATTTTTTTAGTTTGAAGGACCCCAATTTCCTTTAGCCCAAATGGTTGCGCAAATATACCGGGAAAAATTTTATGCCGACCAGATCAGCAAAGGTTTTATTTGATCTTTTTGAATATAGTCCTGCGCCATTCCCGAATCGAAAAGCACATACCGAATGCGTTTGTGTATCGCTTCTTCTGCTTTGTTGATCAACATTGTCAAATATTGCCGGTCAATATTTTTGCCCACCAAAATCAGATCGACAACTTCCGCTTCGAGGCCTTGCGCCAGTTTTCCTTCAATATAAACCTGTTCCAAATTCCCCAAATTGTTCACTACACGTTCAATAATTTGATCGATGCCCACATATTTGCGCATGATTTTTTGCATTTCTTCAAACAACGGGTGGTTTGTGTTGGCCTTGAAATATTTTCGATTGCCTTGTTTCTTGCTTTTTAACATTCCGGCATCCTCAAAACGATTGAGTTCAATGCGAATGGCATTTGTACTTTCGCCAAATTCCGTTTCCAAACTGCGCAAATAGGAACGACTGTCGGAATTCAGAAAGAACTTCAACAATAATTTGATCCGCGTTTTGGAACTTATGAGCGTATCCAACATGATTTTGAGGGGTGATTTTCAAATTGGTCGGAAAGATTCGGCATGGCTTCGCCCCTTTCAGTCCCAATGAAAGTTCTGGGGATTTAAATGAAAATGGCCGTGAACAGTTTATTTCTTTACTGTTCCGACCGTATTTTTAGGAACCTCGACAGAAAGGGAAATTCCGAGTTGTTGAATTTGCAAAACTACTTTATTTCTGCTTTGGCGAACGACAATTCCGGTTTTTTCTTGCAACAGGCCTTCTTTGATCACCAAAGTTTGACCCGGTTCGAATGATTCGCAAATAATATTTTTGGATTGGTGCTCATCAAAAAAAGCGATTACCTCGGCCATTTCCTTTTCGGGAATAACGGCCGGTTTGCGCAACCAAAAGACAAATCCGACCACACCGGGCGTTTGCAAAACCTCCAAACGTTCCGATTGGTTCAACCGGATAAAAACATAAGACCGAAAATAAGGTTCTTTCAGTTTCTTTTTGCGGTCGCTCCATTGGCGCACAACGGTTTTCAGCGGACAAAAAACCTCAAATCCTTTTTCCGAAAGCCGGTCTGCCACCTTTATTTCTGCGCGACTGTTAACATATAAAACTTGCCAAGTCATAAATGAGTAGTTTTGTTACTCAATTTAGGGCAAATCTATAAAAAATTTGGAGAGCCGGCACTGTCCATTTGCCAAAAAATCTTTAAAAAACAACATCAGGAAAGCTTCGACAAAAAAGCACTGTTTCCGATTTACGGATAAAGCAAATATTTTTTTCTCATTTCGTTGTATTTTTCCAAACCTTCTTGCCAACTTTCCCTTATTTCTTGGGCGGTCCAGCCAGCTTCAATTTTTTCCCGAAGTTTTGTGGTACCGGCAAGTTTTGTGAAAAATCCAGTGAAAAATTCGGATTGATTTTCGGTATTTTCATAGGCTGCGATCAGCCAATCCAAATTGATTTTTGAAAGTTTGGGGAAATTGGTCAAATTTTCGCCATAACAAATTTTCCCTTCATGCTTTGGGCTTTTCGATCCGGCGTTTGGTTTCGGGATGCAAGTAAATTTGAAAATTGCGGGGTTCAAAAAAGGTGATCCAAATAGTTGAAATTGAAAATCTGTCCCACGGCCCGCGCTAACATTGGTTCCTTCAAAGAAACACAAACTGGGGTATAAATTAATGGCACGGTCGTTCGGTAAATTTGGTGAGGGTTTTATGGGCAAATGATACTTCATGCTCCTGTTGTAATTCTGCATTTTAATCACGGTCAAATCGGCTTTCAGTCCATTTTTCAGCCAGTTTTCGCCATTTATCATTTTGGCATATTCGCCAATGGTCATACCATGAACCACCGGAACCGGATGCATTCCCACAAAACTTTGGTGCTTCATTTCCAAAATAGGACCGTCAATAAAATTCCCATTTGGATTTGGGCGGTCCAAAATCAACATCGGAATATTCTGTTTCGCACAGGCTTCCATCACGTAGTGCAACGTAGAAATGTAAGTGTAAAAACGCACCCCCACATCTTGGATATCGAAAATTAAAATATCGAGGTTCTTCAATTGTTCTGCGCTGGGTTTCTTGTTCGCTCCGTAAAGGGAAACAATTGGCAAGCCGGTTTTTGAGTCAATGCCGTCTTTCACAATTTCCCCGGCCGCGGCGGTTCCCCGAAAACCGTGTTCCGGGGAAAAAACCTTGGTTACATTCACGTTCAAAGACAAAAGGGAATCGACCAAATGCATGTATTTTTCATCCTTTCCGTTTTGGGAATCTTTAAAAATAACCGAAGTCTGGTTCGCCACCACGCCCACGTTTTTTCCTTTCAACAATGGTAAATACGCCTCGGTACGATTTGCGCCGACAATAATTTCATCAACAGATTTTTCGGTTTCGAGTTTATTTTTGGAAGGGAATTCCGTTTTGTCCGCTGTTCCCGTTCCGCAGGAAATTATTCCAACGGCAAGAAATAAAAATGTATTTTTGAGGCAACCGTAAATCATTTCTTTTTGAATTTTGAGTTTTTTATTTCCAAGCGGCTTATCCGTTCAAAGGACGATAAAAGTACTATTTCGGCACCGATAATAAAAATCGCCGTGAGCGCCATTGCGTTAGGAATTATTATTATGCTTATCGCTTTTGCCACAAGTTTGGGATTACAGCATAAAATCAGGGAGAAAATTTCAGCTTTCAATGGGCACATTTCTGTCAGCAATTTCGACAACAACAATTCTGGCGTTTCATTGAACCCGATTTCATCCGACCAAAATTTCTATCCGGAATTCACTTCTGTGAAGGGAATCGAGCATGTGCAGGCAGTGGCTACCAAATATGGAGTGATTCGCACCGAGGAAACTTTTGAGGGAATCGTGGTCAAAGGTGTTGGAACGGATTACGACTGGAATTATTTCAAGAATTTTCTGGTTGCCGGAAAACTTCCAAATTATTCCGAAGGCATAAGCACCCAAATTTTGATTTCGGAATATATCGCAAACCGGCTCGGTTTCAAGGTTGGCGACAAAGTGATTGTGTATTTCATGGAAAATGCTTCCAGCGAACGGCCACGATCTATTGCTTTCGACATTAGTGGAATTTACAACTCGGGATTTTTGGAATTTGACAAAACGTATCTAATTTCAGACATTGCCCAAATTCAGCGCATCAATGGTTGGGAAAAAAACCAGGTGGGAGGATTTGAAATTTTTCTGAACAATTTCGACAAAATAGATCAAAAAGGACGAGAGATTTATGAACATATCGATTCTTTTCTGGACGCGAAAACCATTGTACAACAATACAATTCGATTTTTGAATGGATGGGTTTGTTCGATTTCAATGTTGCGCTAATAATCGGCATCATGATTTTGGTTTCCGGAATGAATATGATCACCGCATTACTCGTGTTAATCCTAGAACGAACACAAATGATTGGCGTTTTAAAAGCACTCGGAAGCAGCGATTGGAGTATTCGAAAAATATTTTTGTACAACGCAATTTATCTGATTGTGAAAGGCCTTTTCTGGGGAAATGTGATTGGCTTGGGACTGCTTTTTCTTCAAAAACAATTCAAATTGATCCCCTTAAATCCCGAAACCTATTATGTAACCCAAGCTCCCGTATATCTTGGTTGGGAATATATTTTGGCGGTGAATTTCGGCACATTGATACTTTGTTCGCTGATGCTGCTGATTCCTTCATACATTATTGCAAAAATAAGTCCGGTGAAAGTGATGAAGTTCGATTGAATTTGATTCCAAAATTCAAAGTTGAAAATTTCAAGGTTTCGCATACCGGTTCAATTAAAGAAGTGATAAAATCCTTAAAATGTACTGTTGCAATATTACTTGTTGAAAATGGTCGTTTTCAACATTTCAAAACTGGAAAAACGATTTCAATCCATTTCTATTACCCAAAAGCTTTTGCGTAAATTTGCGCCTCAACAAACAAGAAACATGGAATACGCAGAAAATATTTTGGGAACCATAGGAAACACCCCGTTGGTGAAAATCAACAAATTAACCGAAGAAATCGATGCCTTGGTGTTGGCAAAATATGAAACCTTCAATCCCGGAAATTCGGTGAAAGACCGGATGGCGGTGAAAATGATCGAAGATGCGGAAGAAAAAGGCTGGTTAAAACCCGGGGGCACCATTATCGAAGGCACTTCCGGAAATACCGGAATGGGATTGGCACTGGCGGCAATCGTCAAAGGATACAAAATGATTTGCGTGATTGCTTCCAAACAAAGCAAAGAAAAAATCGACATTTTGGAAGCCATGGGAAGCAAAGTGATCGTATGTCCAACAGATGTGCCACCGGAAGATCCTCGCTCGTATTACTCTACTTCGAAACGTTTGGCCGAAGAAACCCCGAACTCATGGTATGTAAACCAATACGACAATTTGGCCAACCGAAAAGCACATTATGAAAGTACCGGTCCTGAAATCTGGCGGCAAACCGATGGGAAAATCACCCATTTTGTAGTGGGCGTCGGCACTGGTGGAACCATTTCGGGAGTAGGAAAATTTTTGAAAGAACAAAACCCCGATATTAAAATCTGGGGCGTGGATACCTACGGATCGGTTTTCAAAAAATACCACGAAACGGGTGTTTTCGATGAAAAAGAAATTTATCCCTATTCCACGGAAGGAATTGGCGAAGATATTCTGCCCAAAAATGTCGACTTTGGAATAATTGATGGTTTTACAAAAGTCACCGATAAAGACGCAGCGGTTTACACCCGACGTTTGGCCAAGGAAGAAGGAATGTTCCTCGGAAATTCGGCTGGTGCGGCGATAAAAGGTGTTTTGCAACTGAAGGAACATTTCAAAAAAGACGATGTGGTAGTCGTGCTTTTCCACGATCACGGCAGCCGGTATGTGGGCAAAATCTACAATGATGAATGGATGAAGAAAATGGGATTTTTAGAATAAATTTTTCATCTTAAAAATTATAATCGCCAAAATCCTGTTATTCAGCAGGATTTTGTATTTTTATTGGATTGTTTTTGTCAACAACCAACAACCAACAACCAACAACCAACAACCAACAGCCAACAGCCAACAGCCATTATACATTAGTCATTATACATTATACATTAGCCATTAGCCATTATATATTTCCAGATGCAAGAAGCCTTCCTACACTATCTATGGAAATTCAAAAAATTTCAATGGAACGGCGCCAGAACCACGGCCGGGGAAGAACTTGTACTGATGAATGTTGGAAATCACAATGAAGAACAAGCCGGGCCGGATTTTTTTAACGCAAAAATTCGAATTGGAGAGCAAAAATGGGCCGGAAATGTCGAAATACATTTAAAAGCGAGCGACTGGTACCTTCATCGACATGAAACCGACCCGGCGTATGACAATGTAATTTTGCACGTGGTTTGGGAAAATGATGCGCCTATTTTCCGAAAAGACAACTCCGTCATTTCCACCTTGGAATTAAAAAACCTCACTTCGCCAGAAATGCTTGGCAATTATAAAACTTTGTTGGAAAATCCGACACAAAAATGGATCAACTGCGAAAATGATTTTTTCAAATTCGATGATTTTGAACTCAACAACTGGCTCGAACGAATGTACGTGGAACGTTTGGAAAACAAAGCACAACTCATCTTAAAACTTTTGGCGAGCTCATCGAACAACTGGGAAGCCACTTTGTTCAAAATGCTGGCGAAAAATTTTGGGTTGAATGTAAACGGCGAGGTTTTTTTGGAAATGGCATGTTCGTTTCCGTTTGCGGTTGCGCAGAAACTTTTCCACCGTCCTGAACAATCGGAAGCTTTGTTTTTTGGTCAAACTTCCATGTTGGAAGGCGATTCGGAAGACGCATATTTCAAACAGTTGCAGAAAGAATACCGTTATCTAAAAGCAAAATTCGGTTTGGAAAACCTGAACGTTCCCCCCGTTCATTATTTTCGCCTGCGACCAGATAATTTTCCGGGAATTCGTCTTTCGCAATTAGCCGATTTGTTTTCAAAAAGGCCCACTCTTTTTTCCGAAATTATTTCCCGTCAGACCAAAGAGGAATTTTATGAATTGTTTCAGGTGGAAACTTCTGTGTTTTGGCAAAATCATTACACTTTTGAAAAACAAAGCAGCAAACGAAGAAAAAAACTAACCAATGATTTTATTGATTTATTACTGATCAACACCATTGTTCCCCTAAAATTTTGTTACGGTAAATTTCAAGGCGACGCAGACCATGAAAAGCTTCTTTCGCTTATAAAAAGTTTAAAATCCGAATCGAACAAGATAATTTCGAAATTCAATACACTCCGTGAAAAAACCAGTGAAAATGCCCTGAATTCACAAGCTTTGTTACATTTGAAAAAAAATTATTGTGATAAAAATGCTTGCCTACATTGTGCCTTGGGAACAAAATTATTGCAGCAAACCTAAAATAAATTTAACTTTGTTTCCATGTTGAAACTGGTTTACAAGCTACGCTATTTTTTTGAACGTCATGGTTTTCAAGTGAGTTCACGGTTGGCCGACCGGCTTGGACTGCGCGTTCGGGGAATCCGCTTATTTTTTATTTATCTTTCTTTTGCAACCTTGGGAATTGGATTTGCACTTTACCTCACCTTTGCATTTTGGCTGAAAATCAAAGACCTGTTATATACCAAACGTTCTTCGGTTTTTGATTTATAAAAGGCGTTTCAAATCGTTTTTCCATTATTTATTAACAATTTCTTCACCTTTCGGGATGCTTTGCTTTGTAGTGTCTAAAATTTTTAAGATATTGCCCGTCTTATTTATAAACCCAAACCGAGAAACCCATGAGAAAGTACTTACTTTCGGCTTTATTTTTTGTTTTAGCAATAACTTTATCGGCCCAAGAACTTCAACTGACCGCTGAAACAAAAAACCCTTCACGGATCATCAACAACGGCATTATCGAATTATCAGTAAAAGGTGGAACCCCCCCTTATACTTACAAATGGTCCAACCAGTCCACCTCGCTCAGCTCCAACACGGCAGAAGGGTTGACCGAAGGCGTCGAATATTCAGTTCTGGTAACCGATTCCGATGGCAATTCTGCATCCAAAACCTTTACCGTTCCATCGGAAGCCATTACAGAATATTTCAACGGCGCGATGACGCCAATTGTCGCCAACATGGGCTCCGTTTTGTTTTGGGACCCTTTTTCAGAATTAGGATTATACGATCCGGTAATTTATAGCGACGGAAAAAGAATTGGCCCGCCAAGTTGGCAATCTGGTATTGAGGCAAAATACTTTTTAAAAGAAAGATTGGCGGAAGAAGGCCAAAAAGTGAGAAAAGGACAACCAATCGCCATTATAACCCGAAATGGGGAAGATGTGGAAATTTTAGCCACCGATTCGGGAACATTGACCTATTTTGTGCAGGAAGGAGAAGTTATCTACAATTTTGAAAACCCGGATCATATTATAGAACAAGGGGCGCATTATTTTGCAAAAATAAATTATGATGAACCCATCGCATTAACCCATCCGAACGGCGATATTCAAAAGAAAGACATTCCTTTTATTGTTATTTGGTTGGTTTTGGGCGCCCTATTTTTCACCATTCGCTTAGGATTTATTAATATTCGTGGTTTTAAACATGCCTTGCAATTGGCACGGGGAAAATATGATGACCCAAAAGCACCAGGGCAGGTCACCCACTTTCAGGCGTTGGCCACCGCTGTATCCGGAACCGTTGGCTTGGGCAATATTGCCGGAGTGGCCGTTGCCGTTTCATTGGGAGGCGCGGGTGCTACATTTTGGATGATCTTGGCGGGTTTGCTGGGGATGTCATCTAAATTTGTGGAATGCACTCTCGGTGTAAAATACCGTTTTATTAATTCCGACGGCCGGGTTTTTGGCGGTCCTATGAATTATTTGAGCGCGGGACTTGCCAAACGAAAAAAGAAGAACCTCGGGAAATTTTTGGCTGGGTTTTTTGCGGTTCTCTGTGTGGGTGCTTCTTTTGGCGGCGGAAACATGTTCCAGGCCAATCAGGCATTTGTCATTGTTGCCGAAGAAGTTCCCCAACTGATCGGAAATGGTTTTTGGTTTGGCGTTGCTATTGCCGTATTGGTAGGAGTGGTTATCATCGGCGGCATCAAAAGTATTGCTAAGGTTACCGAAAAAATAGTACCCTTAATGGCTGGATTATATGTGTTGGGTTGCTTAATCGTTATTGGCGTCAATATAGGTCATATAGGCCCGGCTTTTAGTGCCATCATTGAAGGGGCTTTTAGCCCAAGCGCACTCAAAGGAGGGGTAATTGGGGTCTTGATTGTGGGCTTTCAACGCGCTGCTTTTTCCAACGAAGCCGGTGTAGGTTCAGCTGCTATCGCACATAGTGCCGCCAAAACACACAACCCGCCTTCTGAAGGTTTTGTTGCTTTGCTTGAACCCTTTATCGATACTGTAGTGGTTTGTACCCTTACCGCACTGGTGCTGATCTTTACCGGAATGCATGAAATTCAAGGAGTGGGCGGCGCCGAACTAACTTCCGATGCATTTGGAACCGTGGTTGCGTGGTTCCCCATGGTGCTTGCTTTTGCTGTACTCCTGTTTGCTTTTTCAACCATGATCTCTTGGTCGTATTACGGAATGCGCGCTTGGACTTATTTATTTGGGAAAAGCAAACAAAATGAAATGATTTATAAAAGCTTGTTTCTAATCTTTGTGGTCATTGGTGCCTCGGTAAGCCTTGGTGCGGTACTCACTTTCTCAGATATGATGATCTTGGCCATGTCTTTTCCAAACATAATCGGTCTGTACATGCTTTCGGGTGAAGTGAAAGTTGATTTGAAAGAATACCTGAGAAAATTGAAAGCCGGTGAGCTTTTTACCAAAGAACAAAAAAAGAGAATGAAATAGCTTATTGGAATGAAAAGTTTAAAATCCCCTTTCGCCTTTAACCAAAGTCAACGAAAAGGGATTTTTCTTTTAATGGCCATCATCCTCGCAATGTTGGCCATCCTTTTCTTTTGGCCATTTGGAAAACCAACAGAACTTTCCGCACAAGAAAAGGAACGCATTCTCACATTTCAGCAGAAAATCGATTCCCTTAAAAAGCTAAAAGAATTGGCCGACAATCCGAAAATATTTCCATTTAACCCAAATTTCATTACCGATTACAAAGGCTATACTTTGGGACTTTCCGTAGAAGAAATCGATCGCTTACATGCTTTTCGTGAAAAAGGCGAATGGATAAATTCCAACGAAGATTTTCAAAAAGTGACCAAAATTTCCGATTCGCTGTTGGCAAAAATTTCACCTTTTTTCAAATTTCCCGATTGGGTGAAAAACCAAAACAATTTTCCCCAGAAATGGAAAAAAGATGAAATTGCCGAACTTCCTTTTTCCCAAAAACAAGATTTGAACAAAGTCACCAATGCCGATTTGGAAAAAATTGTGGGTATTGGTCCCGCAATCTCCCGAAGGATTATTCGATATCGGACGAAATTGAACGGTTTTGTGAACGATATTCAACTCAAAGATATTTATGGATTGGATTATGAAACCACGCAACGCCTTTTGGCCGAATTTACCGTGAAAGATACGCTGGTTCAAAAAATCAGTATTAACAAGGCCACGGTCGCACAACTTTCGGATATTGTCTATTTCGATTATGAAATGGCACGAAAAATTGTGGAATACCGCACGCTGCACGATGGAATAACGAGTTTTGAAGAACTCACCAAGATAGATGGTTTCCCCGCCTATCAAATTGAAAGAATTCAACTATATTTGACCCTTTAATAAAGCGACAGAGAATTGCACATCACAGATCACCGAAGCGCACCGATAAATCGCGTGAAGAAATTTTAATTTTGAATCAAAGCATGGACAATAGATATTTCACAGAAGAACACCAACTTTTCCGAAAAAGTTTCCAAGAATTCCTTCAAAAAGAAGTGGTTCCACATATCGAAAAATGGGAACAAACCGGAACCATCGATCGCTTTATTTGGAAAAAATTTGGTGAAATGGGCTATTTCGGATTGAATTATCCGGAGCAATATGGCGGATTGGACCTGGATTTGTTCTATACGGTGATCTTTCTGGAAGAACTTCAAAAAATAAACTCCGGCGGATTTGCAGCCGCGATGTGGGCGCACACCTATTTGGCGATGACGCACGTGAACAAAGAAGGAAGCGAAGCCATCAAAGAAAAATATTTGACCGCGAGTATTTCGGGAGAGAAAATCGGGTGCTTGTGCATCACCGAGCCCTTTGGTGGTTCCGATGTTGCCGGAATGCGCAGCACCGCAGTAAAACAAGGAGACCATTATGTTTTGAACGGTTCAAAAACTTTTATTACCAATGGTGTGTATGCCGATTATATGGTGGTTGCTGCAAAGACTTCTCCCGAAATGGGAAACAAGGGAATGAGCATTTTTATCGTTGACAGCAATGCGCCCGGAATTTCCACCAACAAATTGAACAAACTTGGTTGGCGTGCTTCCGACACGGCGGAAATTGCGTTCGACAATGTGAAAATTCCCGCCGACCACTTAATGGGCGAGGAAGGAAAAGGTTTCCAATATATTATGCAACATTTTGCTTTGGAACGTTTGATAATGGGAATCAACGCCCATGCCCGTTCTGAATATGCTTTGAATTATACC
>DASSWN010000033.1:0-6669 GCA_035704905.1 Flavobacteriaceae bacterium | reverse complement strand
GCCGAAATGAAAACTGCGATCGCGGCCTTTGGTGAAACCATTAGCCTTTCCTTGCCATTGCGAGAACAGTCGATAAAGTGGGATTTCCCGAGTGGTAAAAACACCCAAATTTCGGTGCATGGGCAAAATGTATTCGAGGGTATCATCTTCGCATGAATCATCCATAGCCGCGGTGATTCCTACAGAAATTGCTTCTTGACCAATACCGCTGAACCATTTTGAAATTTTTCCCTGGCGTAAAAGTATCAGCATTTTTTCCTCGATCATTCGAGGTTTCAACATTTTGATATATAGTTCGACCAAGATTTCATTTGAAAGTTTATCATTTTCAAAATGAATACTTGGAGTTTCCATCGATTTAGTGTTCATCTTCAATTTTTAGCCAAATTTACCAATAATAAAATTATTGAATATAAAATTTGATCCGTAAAAGTTGGGGAATATCAATTGCTTTTTTATGAAAAATTTAAGTTGAAAAAAATGCCATTTTCCAAATATGAATGCAACATTTCTGCTTTCGCAGAGTCCAAACAAAAAATATTCTATGAAGCGCATTATTTCTTGGAACAAAACGATATTCCTTTCTTTTTTACTCCTTTTTCCTTTCTTATCAAATGCACAATCCAATACTGTGAAAATCACGGGGCAAATTGTGGATGTGAGCAGCGGACAAGCTTTGGTTTATGCCACGGTTTCTGTTCTCGATGCTGAAACTTCTCAAGTAATCACGGGCGGAATTACCGATGAATCCGGAAATTTTTCAGTTGATGTAAAACCCGGCACTTATTCGATAAAAGCGGAATATATTTCATACGAATCCAAAACATTCACCAAAAATATTCAGTCAAACACGGATTTGGGCAAAATAGCACTCGGATCTTCTGCCAGCAGTCTGGATGCTGTGGTTGTGCGTGCCGAAACAACTCAAGTGGAAGTACGACTGGACAAGAAAATCTACAATATCGGAAAAGATTTGACCACGCAAGGTGCCACGATAACCGATGCCTTGAGCAATGTTCCTTCGGTTACCGTGGATGTGGACGGCGCAATCAGCCTTCGGGGAAATGAAAACGTAAAAATCCTAATCAATGGAAAACCCTCAGCCCTCACGGGCTTTGGTTCAGATGCCTTGAAACAATTGCCTGCCGATGCCATTGAAAAGGTGGAAGTGATCACCAGTCCTTCGGCGCGATATAGTGCGGAAGGAACTGCGGGAATCATCAACATTGTTTTGAAAAAAGAAAAAACATTGGGGTTGAACGGCTCATTTTCCGGAAATATCGGCTATCCGCTTTCCAGTGGACTTTCTGCCAATTTGAACTTGCGCACAGACAATTTTAATATTTTCACCACTTTGGGGTCTTACTACCGGACGTCGTTGGGAAAGGCCCATTACAACAACTACTATTTCGATCAAACCGCCGATGACGGAACAATTTTAGAACCGACTTTTGACCGGGTTACCGAAGAGCGTGAAATGGATCGGCTACGAAAAGGTTTTTATACAAACACCGGCATGGAATTTTATTTGAACGAAAAATCTTCTATTATCGGAAGTGTGTTTATGCGGTTTGGCGATGACGAAGTAACCACCACAAATTTTACGAACCGGTTCAACAATGCTATTTTAATGGAAAAATCGGTTCGGAAAGAAACGGAATTTGAAGACGATAAAACCTATCAATTTTCACTGAACTATTTCAATAATTTCAATGATGAAGGCCATAAACTGACAGTTGACCTTCAATATGAAAATGACAATGAAGAGCGGGCGACCTATATTGGGGAAAATACGGTTTTTCCGGAAAATGATTCCGCTCCTTCCGAACAAATTTTTGAGAATGAAAAACAAAAAGAATTTCTTTTCAAGGCAGATTATGTATTGCCATTGGGCGATGCACAGTTTGAAGCCGGAATAAAGAGCAATCTGGAAAATGAAGTAACGGATTATCGTCTAATGGCCGAAGATGACACCGGAAATTTTGTGGTGGATGAAGGGCTTACCAATGTTTTCGATTATACGGAAAATGTCAATGCGGTTTATGCGCAATATGGAAATAAGTTCGGAAAATTCTCTTTTTTGCTTGGATTGCGACTGGAAAACACGCGAATGAAAGGAAACATTGATTCGGAATTTGACGACTCGGGAGATTTGGAGGATGAACTGGGAGTTGATGTGGTTTCCGAATTTGACAAAGATTATTTGGGACTTTTTCCAACCGTTAATTTGATTTATGAATTAGGGGAAAAGGAAAACATAACCTTAGGTTATAACCGCCGAATCAATCGCCCGCGCGGATGGTACATCAACCCATTTCCTTCGCGTTCCAGCCGAACGAATATTTTTCAGGGAAATCCGAATTTGGATCCGGCATTTTCCAATTCCTTCGATTTGGGCTATTTAAAACGTTGGGAAAAGCTGACATTGACATCTTCAATTTATTACAAACGGGAAGAAAATGCGTTCGAACGCGTGCAAGAAGGAACCGGCGAATTTTACAATGGTGTGGAAATTATCCGATCGATCCCCATCAATTTATCATCGAACAATAGTTACGGTTTTGAAGCCGGTTTGTTGTATAACCCGAAAAAATGGTTGCGTTTGAACGGAAGTTTCAATTTGTACAAATACGAATCGGAAGGGAAATTCAACGGCGTGGATTACGGAACGGCAAGTTCGAGTTGGTTTGCCCGTTTCAGTTCTAAAGTGGAACTTCCCGGAAAAATCGACTGGCAAACCAGTGCATTTTATTACGGTCCCCGGGAATCGTCGCAAACAGAAACCGACGGATTGTTTTCCATGGATTTGGCCTTGAGCAAAGATATTATGGACGGAGATGCAACAGTTTCCGTGAATGTTCGTGATTTGCTGAATTCCAGAAAAAGGAATTCAACCACGCTCACCGACCGGTTTCTATCTGAAAGCGAGTTCCAATGGCGTTCCCGCACAATCAATTTGTCATTTACTTATCGGTTCAACCAACCCAACAAAAAGCGCAATTCCAACGAACCGCAAATGGAAGGCGGAATGGATGAAGGTGGGTTTTAATCAGCTTATCCCCCGTCCTTCCCAAAAGGAAGGAAGCCATTTCGGAATGAGTTAGTGAATCGGGTGAATAAGTGATGGAGTGAAAAAGTGAATAAGCGATTAAGTGTATAAATTTGATAACCTCATCCCTATTCACCAAACTCACCGACTTCACACGAAAATAGTAACAGGGTGAATTAGTGATGGAGTGAAAAAGTGAATAAGCGACAAAGTATATACATTTGATAACCTCATCCCTATTCACAAAACTCACCAACTCACACGAAAATAGTAACAGGGTGAATTAGTGATGGAGTGAAAAAGTGAATAAGCGACGAAGTATATAAATTTGATAAAATCAGGCGTATTCACAAAATTCACTATAAAAAATGCCCTCGAAATTTTTCCGAAGGCATGCTTTTTATAACTATTTTGAATCGTTATTAGCGGGTTCTCAAATTTTCTTTCTCGATAGCTTCTTCCCTTTTTTCGGCTTCTTTTTTCATTTTTCTACGTTCCATCAACGAACCGCCGATCCAGTATGGGATAATAGATGTTAAAAAGAGCATCAGCCAAAATCCAGCGGTGAAAATTAACAAGAAAACCAAAAAACCAAGATACTGATCGAATTCCATGAGTAATTATTTTTAATTGGATGAGGCAAAGATAGGGAAACTGTTTTTAAATTTAAAAGATTGAAAAAAAAATTGTTTGCTATTTCTATCAGCACTTCCGTTTCGTGCTTCAAGTTCGCTTTTTTCCCATTAAATCGAGTAAATTTGTATTCCAAAAAAAATAATAGTATGGAATATAGAATTGAAAAAGACACGATGGGCGAAGTGAAAGTGCCCGCTAACAAGCTTTGGGGAGCACAAACCGAACGCTCGCTGAATAATTTTAAAATAGGACCTTCGGCTTCCATGCCGCTTGAAATCATTTACGGATTTGCTTATTTAAAGAAGGCCGCAGCCTACACAAATTCTGAATTGGGCGTTCTTTCTGAAGAAAAACGCGATTTGATTTCCCAAGTTTGCGATGAAATTCTCGAAGGAAAATTAGACGATCAATTTCCGTTGGTGATATGGCAAACGGGTTCCGGCACGCAAAGCAACATGAACGTGAACGAGGTGATCGCAAATCGTGCGCAGCAGTTGGCGGGAAAAGTGATCGGAAAAGACGACAAAGTTTTGGCACCGAACGATGATGTGAACAAATCGCAATCTTCAAACGATACCTTTCCCACCGGAATGCACATTGCCGCTTATAAAAAAATTATGGAAACCACTATTCCGGGAATCGAACGGCTGCGCGACAGCCTTCATGAAAAATCGGAAGATTTTAAAAAAGTGGTGAAAATTGGCCGAACGCATTTTATGGACGCCACTCCCCTAACCCTTGGACAAGAATTCAGCGGATATGTGTCGCAACTGAACCACGGCTTGAAGGCTTTAAAAAACACTTTGTCCCATTTGGGAGAATTGGCCTTGGGCGGAACGGCTGTTGGGACCGGTTTGAACACTCCGGATGGTTATGCTGAAAAAGTGGCCGAAAAAATTGCCGAGTTTACGGGATTACCGTTTACTTCCGCAATAAACAAATTTGAAGCCCTCGCGGCACATGACGCAATTGTGGAAACACACGGCGCATTGAAGCAATTGGCGGTTTCTCTGAATAAAATTGGGAACGACATTCGAATGTTGGCCTCCGGACCAAGAAGCGGAATTGGAGAAATAAATATTCCGGCGAACGAACCGGGTTCATCCATTATGCCGGGAAAAGTGAATCCCACCCAATGTGAAGCTTTGACGATGGTTTGCGCACAAGTGATCGGGAACGATATGGCAATTGCCGTCGGCGGAATGCAGGGACAATTTGAGTTGAATGTTTTTAAACCGGTGATGGCTGCCAATTTTCTTCAAAGTGCCGAACTTCTCGGTGATGCTTGTAAATCGTTTGCGGAACATTGTGCCGATGGCATTGAACCCAATCAAAAACGCATTGACGAGCAATTGAAAAACAGTTTGATGTTGGTTACAGCTTTAAACCCCAAAATTGGATATTACAAAGCCGCAGAAATTGCCAATACCGCCCATAAAAATGGCACTACCCTAAAGGAAGAAGCGGTAAACCTCGGTTATACTACCGCGGAAGAATTTGATGAATGGGTGAAACCAGAAGATATGGTTGGTCCGCTGAATTAAATTCAAAATTCAACCATTGATATCTTGAATTTTCAAAAAGAAAATTGGGTCTATGTCGAATATAGTAGGTAAATATAAAAAGATGTTTATTGAATATGTCACCTCGAGCGCAGTCGAGAGATTATGAGGTCTCGACTGCGCTCGACCTGACAATTATTTGACTATTTTTATAACCCACTAAAAACAACATAGACCCTTTTTTATGGTTTCTGCGGGAAAAGTAAACAAGAAATTTTTGAAAATATGAGAAAAGTGCTGTTTATAGAAGACGACAATGTATTGCGGGAAAACACTTCCGAACTGCTCGAATTGGCTGATTATGAAGTCATCACGGCCGCAAATGGAAAAATAGGTGTGGATTTGGCCAAAAAAACACACCCCGACATTGTGGTTTGCGACATTATGATGCCGGAAATGGATGGATATGAAGTGCTACGCCAGCTTTCAGAAAAACCGGCAACCCAAAATATTCCGTTCATTTTCCTTTCCGCCAAAACCGAGCACAAAGATATTCGCAAAGGCATGAACCTCGGTGCTGACGATTATTTGACGAAACCTTTTGAAGAGGAAGAATTGATAGGAGCCATCGAAAGCCGTCTTGCCAAAGTTGCCATTCTGAAGAATATGGAAAGCGCTCCCAAAGAAGAAGAACAGAAAATAAACTCGTTGAACGACCTAAGGGATTTTATGAAAAGTTTCGATTTGCAAACCTATAAATCCGGCGAAAATGTTTATGAAGAAGGAAAGCAGAACAATCAGTTTTTTCTGGTGGAGCACGGTGTGGTGAAAGGCCACAGAATGGACGAAACGGGAAAAGAATTGATCACTTCAATTTATAAAGACGAAGACTTCTTCGGAAATGCCTCTTTCAACAAAGCCTCTGTTTATGAAGAAACCGCCACCGCAATGGAAGAGACAAAAGTGTATGCGGTTCCCAAGGAAGAACTTCGTGAGGTCATGATGAAAAACAGCCGCATTACCTTGGATTACATTGATGCGTTGGGCGATAATTTGGAAGGGGCAAAAGAACAATTATTGGAAATGGCTTATGGTTCCGTGCGCAAAAAAACCGCCAATACCATATTGATGTTTTCCCAAAAAATACGAAAATTCCCCACGCACAGCATTCGGATTTCACGCAGCGATTTGGCAAGTGTCGCTGGTATGGCACCCGAAAGTTTGATCCGTACCCTTTCTGATTTCAAAAAGGAAGGCCTCATTGAAATCGAAGGTCGTAACATAAAAATTCTGGATGCGGAAGGTTTACGAAGAATTGCATGATTTTTTAGGAAAAAATTCTATTTTGTTTTGCTTCTGTTTCTGTATTTTTAAACCTTCGTGCAAAATGTTCTTTTTGGTACATACCAAAAAGCAATCCTTTAAAGAGTTTCAATGGCTTTTCAAGACTTTTTCTTTCGAATTATTGCGGCAATTGCCGCC
>DASSWN010000030.1:0-2389 GCA_035704905.1 Flavobacteriaceae bacterium | reverse complement strand
AAAAAACTACTTTATTTTCCAAGGAAACCGTAAGTTTTTCAAGTTCTTGGTGAAGAAAAGCTGAAGGAATAACGAAGATTAGATAATCGGCACAGGAAACGGTTTCGTTAATGTTGTTGCTGAGTTTCAATTGTTTTAAATTAAACTCAACGGAGCTCAGATAATTGGGATTGTGCCCCTGTTTTTTTATAAAATCTACCGCCTCTTTGCTCCGCATATACCAACAAACTTCGTTGAGGTTTTCGCAAAGCATTTTTACGATTGCTGTGGCCCAGCTGCCCCCGCCAAAGACTGCAAATTTTGGTTTGTCCGACATTTAATTGAATTAAATTTCTTCAAAAATACACATTTCTAATGTTTTTGAAACATTTAACAGTAGCTTAAGAACGGCTGCGCAATGTTAATGTGTTATCCAACGTTCTTAGTTTGATTATTGAAATGAATTTAATATCAATACCGATTTGATTTCAATAATTTTGGTTGGTTATTTAGTTTAAACCGCTCCCCAAGTACTAATTTGGTGGGGCGGTTTTTTTTATTTGTAGAAATTCATCTCATCCAAATATTCCCAAACCTCAGCCGAAAGCATTGGCCGAATGTTTTTTCCGGATTTTATACCCTTTCGAATGAACGTTGAAGAAAGCTCTATAATAGGCGCATCAACTTTCTTTATTTTTTCGTGATTGTCGAATTGTGTTTCCACAATTCCTTCGGAAATTCGTGGATAAACATAAATTGAATATCGATTCAGAATTACTTCATAATTTTTCCACTTTTGAAAGCCTTTTAAATTGTCTTCCCCCATTATCAAACAAAAATGTTGTTTGGGATATTTTTCTTCCAAATACGCTAAAGTGTTCACGGTATAATTTGGTTGCGGCAGGTCAAACTCCACATTGCTGGCTTGCAATTTTGGATAGTTTTCCACCGCGACACGAACCATTGCCAATCGGTGGTGATCTTCCAAAAGCGTTTTCTTCTTTTTTAGCGGATTGTGCGGCGTAACCACAAACCAAACTTCATCCAAATCGCTGAACTCCACCATGTGGTTGGCAATAATCAAATGCCCAACGTGAATGGGATTGAAAGTGCCGAAGTAGAGTCCTATTTTTTTGGTTGATGGGTCGATGGGTGTTTTAGTTTAGAAGTTTAAGGGTTTAAAAGTTTAGTCTTGTTTTTTTATGAAATCTTCCACCAAATCGTGCGCTTCTTTCAATGCGGTTTCGAGGTCGTGATTTTCTATAATTTTATCGAATTGTGGCGCGGTTGCAAGTTCCACCGAAGCTTTTGCGATTCGCATATTGATGCGTTCATCGCTTTCGGTTTTGCGCTTTTTAAGTCGAATTTTTAGCTCGTCGATGCTTGGCGGTTTTACGAAAACCGCAAGCGTTTTTTCGGGAAATTTCTTTTTAATTCGAAGTCCGCCAACAACGTCAATATCGAAAATCACGTTTTTGCCGTGGCTCCAAATTCGGTCCACTTCACTTTTCAGCGTGCCGTAAAAATTATCGCGGTACACTTCTTCCCACTCCAAAAAATCACCATTTTTAATGTGCTGCTTAAATTCCTTCAATGAAATGAAATAATAATTCTCTCCGTGTTTTTCATCGCCGCGTGCTTCGCGGGAAGTACAGGAAACCGAAAATTCAAGATTCAAATCTTCTTGTTTCAGCAAATGTTGCACAATGGTAGTTTTGCCACTTCCGGATGGCGCCGAAAAAACAATCAATTTTCCACCTTTCATCTATAAAACGTTTAAGGCTTGTTCCTTAATTTTTTCAAGTTCGTCCTTCATTTGCACCACAACTTGCTGCATCGGGGCATAGTTTGCTTTGCTGCCAATGGTATTAATTTCACGGCCTATTTCCTGTGTGATGAAACCCAATTTTTTTCCGTTGGAATCGTGTGAATTCAGCGATTGTTCAAAATAATCCAAGTGATTTTTAAGACGCACCTTTTCTTCGGTAATGTCGTATTTCTCGAGGTAATAGATCAATTCCTGCTCAAAACGGTTTTCGTCCACTTTTTCCTTTAAATCGGCAACTGCCTTGCGAAGACGTTCCTTTACGCCATCGATTCTTTCGGGATCCAAAGCAATTACATCATCCAACAATTTTGAAATGGTTTTGGTTCGGTCCAGAAAATCGTTTTCCAAAACCAAACCTTCGTCGGTTCTATATTTATTGATGGCTTCCAGCGCTTTGTCAATTCCGTTTAAAATGGTTCTGTATTCCTTTTCATCAATTTCCTCGCGCTCGGTTTTTAAAGCATCCGGCATACGAACGGCCATTTTCAAAAGTTCCACAGGATCGCCGTTCACTACGTTTGCCAACTGTTTAATATATACTTTTACCACACTTTCGTTGAGTTGGGTTGTAACTTCCTCGCC